>CBFGZZ010000223.1:0-14743 GCA_965653385.1 uncultured Streptomyces sp.
CCGACGCCGTCGACCTGGCGGCGCGGCTGCGCCCCGACGTCGTCCTCATGGACCTCCGGCTCACCGACTCGGGCCGATCCCCCGACGGAGTCGACGGCATCGTGGCCACCCGCCGGATCCTGGCGGGCACCACCGGCGTACGGGTCGTCATGCTCACCAGCTACGGCCGCACCGCCGACGTCCTGCGGGCCGTCGAGGCCGGTGCCCGCGGCTACGTCCTCAAGGCGGGCCCTCCCGAGGAACTGTTCCGCGCGGTGCGCGCCGCGGCGGCCGGGGGCATGGCCCTGGCGCCGGAGGCCGCCGCCGGGGTCGTCGGACACGCGGTCGAGCGCCCCGGGCCGGTGCTCAGCGAACGGGAGATCGAGGTCGTACGGCTGCTCGCCGAGGGGCACAGCAACCGGGCCATCGCGGGCGCGCTGTTCCTGGCCGAGGCGACGGTCAAGACCCACCTCGTACGGATCTACCGCAAGCTCGGCACGGAGAACCGGGCGGCGACGGTCAGCGAGGCCGTCCGGCTGGGGCTGATCGAGCTCGCCTGAACCGGGGTGGGTCAGGGCAGGGGCCGGCGAGGCCGGACGGGCCTACTGTCCGAGCGCCGCCGCCACCGCGACCAGGACGAACATCAGCACAAGCGCACCGGCCATGATCCGGTTCCGGGTTTTCGGGTCCACGGGACCGAGCCTAACCGGCGCCTTCCAGCGGCCAGCGGGCGACCGCCTCGTAGCGGGGCTGCTCGCCCGCCACCCCGGACTTCGGCAGATTGCTGCGCACCAGCGTCAGCTCGCCCACGGTCCAGGTCCGGCTGGTGAACTCCCCGAGAGCCTCGACATACGGCCGTACGTCCACCGCCGACCGGCTCCGCGCCACGGTGAGGTGGGCCTTGTACCGCCGGTGCTCCCCCATGTCCACCCCGGCCTTCCGCGCCGCCGCCTCACTCCGGTCCGCCAGCAGCCGCAGCGTCGCCAGGTCCCCCTCCGCCCCGGTCCACAGCGCCCTGCCGTGCCCGAACTGGCCGCCTCCGCGCAGGGCCAGCGGGAAGGGGGCGGTTCGATGGGCGGCCCGCTCCAGGCGGGCCGACAGATCCGGTACGAGGTCGTCGTCGACCTCGCCGAAGAAGGCGAGCGTGAAGTGCCACCCGGGCCGGCCGGTCCAGCGCAGCCCGTCCGCACCGGGCAGGTTCTTCAACTCGGCCACCTCGGCGGCCAGTTCACTGGTCACGTCCTCGGGCGGCAGCACGGCGGCGAAGAGTCTCATGCGTCCAGCCTGGCACCATGACGGGATGGAGATCACCATCAGGGACGGCGGACGCGACGACATCCCCGCGATACTCGGCATGCTCGACAGCTGCGTGGAGTGGCTGGTCGGGCAGGGGCGAACGGGGCAGTGGGGGACGAAGCCGCTGTCGGAGAACCCCGGGACGGTGGAGTCGGTGACCCGGCACATGGACGAGGGCAGCGTCTTCATCGCGGAGATCGGCGGCGTCCCGGCGGCCACCCTCACCCTCACCGACGCCCCCGGCGCCCACCTCGCCCACCTCCCCCCGCCAGGCGAGCCCGAGCGCTACATCCACTGGCTCGCCTCCGACCGCCGCTTCAAGGGCCACGGCGCGGGCAGCGCCCTGCTCGACCACGCCGCCGAGGAGACCCGACGGGCGGGCGTCTCCCTGCTTCGCGTGGACTGCTACGCGGGCGCCGACGGCAAGCTGGTCCGCTACTACGAGAACAACGGCTTCGTCCGCACCGAGACGTACACGGGCAGGGACGACTGGCCGGGGCAGGTGCTGGCCCGGAGGGTCTAGCTCCTTCAGGCCGCGGCGTGACCATGGCCACACGTGTCCCGGTCACCGTGCGTATCGTTGTACCGCGCGGCTGTCCGTGACCGAGCGGCAGCCGGGGAGGAGCGCCACGATGACCGTCCTTGACGACAGGATCGAGATGGCCGAGGAATGCGTCGAGCTGACTCTGGACGTCCTGTTCGAGTGGCTTGAGAAGATGCCCATCCCCGAGGGAACGAAGGTCGAGATCGTCGGGGGAAACATCTTCAGGTCACCGCAGCGGCAGAACCACTGGGAGATCATCTTCGGCATCGCGGAGCAGTTGCGCGCCAAGTATCCCCGCAAGCGCTTGGCATCGGACGTGCGGATCGATTTTCCCGGCCATCTGAACGGCTTCGCCTGCGACCTGGCGGCCATGGCCGAGCGGTCGGTGAAGAACAGCAGGGGCCGCTGGCGTTATCAGGACGTCGAATTCGTGGCCGAGGTCATCTCCAAGGACACGGCGGCCAACGACCACGGCCCGAAGAAGGACGCCTACGCCGCGGCTGAGGTACCGGCGTACCTGATCGTGGACCCGCACACCGGCGAGTGGCATCTCCACACCCTGCCGAAGGACGGCAAGTACCACAGCAACGTCAGCTTTTCCTTCGGGGAGGACATCGACCTGACGGGCACACCCGTCGGCCTCGTCATCGAGACCGACGAGTTCCCCGTCGGCTGACCCCTTGGCGCCTCCTACGCCACCGGCGCCAGTTGCTCCTTCTCACGCGGCACGAACCGAGCACGCGGACGCCCCTGATTCCACCCCACCGACAACCGCAGTCCGCCCACACGGGCCAGCACCAGGGCGATGACGGCGGCGGCGGTCGCCGTGATCGCGCCGCCCACCGCAAGCCCCGCCCGGACGCCGTACGCGTCCGTGATCCAGCCGGCGATCGGGGCGCCCAGGGGGGCGCCGCCCATGAAGACCATCATGTACAGGGCCATCACCCGGCCCCGCATGCTGGGGTCGGTGGACATCTGGATGCTGCTGTTGGCGGTGACGTTCACCGTCATGCCGAACATGCCGATCGGCGCCATCAGCAGGGCGAACAGCCACAGGGACGGGGCGAACGCGGCCACGATCTCCATCGTGCCGAAGGCCACCGCCCCCACGACCAGCACCCGCATCCGGGCCGTACCGCGCCGGGCCGCGAGGAGCGCGCCCGCCAGCGAGCCGACGGCCATCAGGGTGTTGAAGAGGCTGTAGGAGCCGGCGCCCGCGTGGAAGACGTCGTCGGCGAAGGCGGACAGGTAGACCGGGAAGTTGAAGCCGAAGGTGCTGACGAACCCGGCGAGGACGATCGTCCAGATCAGCTCGGGGCGCCCGGCGACATAGCGCAGGCCCTCCCGCAGCTGGCCCTTGCCGCGCGGCGCCCGCTGAACGTCGTACAGCTCACGTGCCCGCATCAGCAGCAGACCGGCGATGGGCGCGACGAAGGACAGGCCGTTGGCGAGGAACGCCCAGCCCGTGCCGACACCGGTGATCATCAGGCCGGCCACGGCGGGGCCGATCAGCCTGGCCGACTGGAAGTTCGCGGAGTTCAGGCTGACCGCGTTCTGGAGCTGGTCCGGGCCGACCATCTCGCTGACGAAGGACTGGCGGGCCGGGTTGTCGACGACCGTGGCGAGGCCGACCGCGAAGGCGGCCAGGTAGACGTGCCAGACCTCGACATGACCGGTGAGGGTGAGGACGGCCAGGGCGATGCCGGCGAGGGCCATCGAGGACTGGGTGAACAGCAGTGTGCGGCGCTTGGGCAGCCGGTCGACGAGGACGCCGCCGTAGAGACCGAAGAGCAGCATCGGCAGGAACTGCAGGGCCGTCGTGATGCCGACGGCGGTGGCGGAGCCGGTGAGGCTGAGCACCAGCCAGTCCTGGGCGATGCGCTGCATCCAGGTGCCGGTGTTGGAGACGACCTGGCCGAGGAAGAAGAGGCGGTAGTTCCTGACCTTCAGCGAGCTGAACATCGAGGACTTACGGGGCTTGAGGGCGGGTGAGGTGTTGTGGGTGTCCGGTGCGGGTGCGGAAGGTGTTCCGGGTCCCGTACTCAAAGGGGTTCGCCTCCTTGCTGCCGACTGCTGCTTACAGATGTGCGAGCTTCTCCAGCACGGGGGCGGCGGCGCGCAGTTTCGCCCACTCGTCCTCGTCCAGGCCCTCGACCAGGGTGGCCAGGAAGGCGTTGCGCTTGCGGCGGCTCTCCTTGAGCATCGCCTCGGCCTGCTCCGTCTTCGTGACGACCTTCTGGCGCCGGTCCTCGGGGTGCGGCTCCAGCCGGACCAGTCCCTTGGACTCCAGCAGGGCGACGATGCGGGTCATCGACGGCGGCTGGACGTGCTCCTTGCGGGCGAGCTCACCGGGGGTGGCCTTGCCGCAGAGGGAGAGGGTGCCCAGCACCGACATCTCGGTGGGGCTCAGCGACTCGTCGACCCGCTGGTGCTTGAGCCGACGCGACAGTCGCATCACGGCGGAGCGCAGGGAGTTCACGGCGGCTACGTCGTCGCCATGCGTAAGGTCCGACATGTTCTTTAGAGTAACTCATTACTCTCGCTAAAGACCACCCGGAAACGCCGAGGACCCGCAACGATGCCCGTGACGCTCGCCACTGAAGCACGGCATCACTCATATGGGTGATCCGGCAGCGGAACGTGACACACCGCACCGAAGAGTGCCGCGACCCTCGTGTCCATGGGGACCAGCGTGCTCAGCCTGCGGATAGACCACGAGCTGCTCGAACGACTCAAGGAGCATGCGGCGAGAAGAGGAATGAGCGTCCAGGACTATGTCGTCCGGACGCTCATCCGCGATGACTTCGACGAGCGGTTCCAGTGCGCGGTCGAGGAGACCGAGAAGTTCTACGGCCTCACATGAGCCGCCACACGGGCGGTGCAGGCGCTACGTCAGTCCCAGCGCCGGCATCAGGTAGTAGAAGGCGAAGACCGCCGCCACGACGTACATCGCCACCGGCACCTCACGCCCCCGCCCGGCTGCCAGGCGCAGCACCGCGAAGGTGAGGAAGCCCATGCCGATGCCGTTGGTGATCGAGTAGGTGAACGGCATCATCACCATCGTCACGAAGGCCGGGATCGCGACCGTGTAGTCGGCCCAGTCGATCTCCTTGACGGAGTTCGCCATGATCAGGAAGCCGACCGCGAGCAGGGCGGGGGTGGCCGCCTGGGACGGGACCATCGTGGCGACCGGCGTCAGGAACAGCGCCACACCGAACAGGGCACCGGTGATCACGTTCGCGAAGCCCGTACGGGCTCCCTCGCCGACGCCGGCCGTGGACTCCACGAAGGCGGTGGTGGCCGAGGAGGAGCTGGCGCCGCCCGTGGCGACGGCGAGGCCGTCCACGAACAGCACCTTGTTGATGCCCGGCATCTGCCCCTGGGCGTCGGTCAGCTTCGCCTCGTCGCTGACGCCCATGATCGTGCCCATGGCGTCGAAGAAGCAGGAGAGGAGGACCGTGAAGACGAAGAGGGTGCCGGTCAGCGCGCCGACCTTGTCGAAGCCGCCGAACAGGCTGACCTCTCCGATCAGGCCGAAGTCGGGGCTGGCGACGGGGTTGCCGGGCCACTTCGGGGTCGTCAGGCCCCAGGACGGCACGTTCGCGACGGCCTCGATGATCACCGCGAGCACGGTCATCGCGACGATCGAGATCAGGATCGCGCCGGAGACCTTGCGGACGATGAGCGCGAGGGTGAGCAGCGCGCCCAGGACGAAGACCAGGACCGGCCAGCCGTTGAGGTGACCGTCGCCGCCTAGCTGGAGGGGCACGGTCGTCTGGGCGACGTCCGGGATGCGGGAGACGAAGCCGGAGTCGACGAGGCCGATCAGCATGATGAACAGGCCGATACCGATGGAGATGGCCTTGCGCAGGCTGTAGGGCACGGCGTTCATGACGCGCTCGCGCAGCCCGGTGGCGACGAGCAGCATGACCACGAAGCCGGCCAGGACCACCATGCCCATGGCGTCCGGCCAGGACATACGGGGGGCCAGCTGGAGCGCGACGACCGAGTTCACGCCGAGTCCGGCGGCGAGCGCGATCGGTACGTTGCCGATGACGCCCATGAGGAGCGTGGTGAACGCCGCCGTCACGGCCGTCGCCGTCACCAGCTGTCCGTTGTCCAGCTGGTGGCCGTACATGTCCTTCGCGCTGCCGAGGATGATCGGGTTCAGCACGATGATGTAGGCCATCGCGAAGAAGGTGGCGAAACCACCGCGGATTTCCCGGGGCAGGGTGCTGCCCCGCTCCGAGATCTTGAAGTAGCGGTCGAGTGCGCCGTATGCGGGCATGCTTTGGCTGTTCCTACGAAGAGAAGTGGTCAGGCATAAACCGTTTCAGTATGAACATATAAAGCCGAGAACGGCGATCTCCGCGCGTAGATCCGTGTGGATCCGCGTGGATCCGGTCGCCTCGTAAGTGGATCCGATCGCCTCGTAAGCTGTCCTCCATGGCGAAGTGGACCCCCAAGCACGAGGCGCCGGAGCCCCTGGAGGGCCCCGTGGTCGCCACCATCATCGGCGGCACGATCCTGTGGTTCGTCCTCTTCGTCGTCCAGCTCCCCTTCTACGGCTGGTTCGACGACCGCGACCTCACCTGGTGGGTGTGGACCTGCCTGGCCGGCGGCGGGCTGGGACTCATCGGCATCTGGTATGTCCGCCGACGCGACGCCGCGCTCAAGAGGGCGGCGGGCACGGCGGCAGAGCCGGAGGCGGGGGCGGACACGGGCGCGAAGACGGAGCAGTCACCGGCACCGTCCGCCGAATAGCCCGCCGTACAACCCCGGTACGACACCCGTCCTCCCCCGGTCGGAACTTCCGTGCACTCGGCGGGTGAAGCCGTAAATCCGCACGTACCGTCGAATGCATGACGCATGCCGACGCGGGCACCGAAGTGGACAACCCCGTACGCCCCGCCACCGCCCCGGTGGCCACGGGCGGGCTGACCGCCGCCGAGGTGGCCGAGCGGGTCGCGCGGGGGGAGGTCAACGACGTACCGGTGCGCAGCAGCCGGTCGATGGCGGACATCGTCCGCGCCAACGTCTTCACCCGGTTCAACGCGATCATCGGCGTGCTCTGGGTGATCATGCTGTTCGTCGCGCCCATCCAGGACAGCCTGTTCGGGTTCGTGATCCTCGCCAACACCGGCATCGGGATCATCCAGGAGTGGCGGGCGAAGAAGACCCTCGACTCGCTCGCGGTGATCGGCGAGGCCCGGCCCACGGTGCGGCGGGACGGGGTCGCCGCCGAGGTCAGTACGTCCGAGATCGTGCTGGACGACCTGATAGAGATCGGGCCCGGGGACAAGGCCGTCGTGGACGGGGTGTGCGTCGAGGCCGACGGGCTGGAGATCGACGAGTCGCTGCTCACCGGGGAGGCCGATCCGGTCGTCAAACGGCCCGGGGACCAGGTGTTGTCCGGCAGTTTCGTGGTCGCCGGAGGCGGTGCCTTCCAGGCCACGAAGGTCGGCCGCGAGGCCTACGCCGCCCAGCTCGCCGAGGAGGCCTCCCGCTTCACCCTCGTCCACTCCGAGCTGCGCTCCGGCATCTCCACCATCCTCAAGTACGTGACGTGGATGATGATCCCGGCCGCGACGGGCCTGATCATCACCCAGCTCGTCGCCAAGGACAACGAGCTCGACGACTCGATCGCCCGGACCGTCGGCGGCATCGTGCCCATGGTCCCGGAGGGCCTCGTGCTCCTCACCTCCGTCGCCTTCGCGATCGGCGTCATCCGGCTCGGCCGCCAGCAGTGCCTGGTGCAGGAACTCCCCGCCATCGAGGGGCTCGCCCGCGTCGACACCGTCTGCCTGGACAAGACCGGCACGCTCACCGAGGGCGGCATGGACGTCACCGAGCTGCGGCCGCTGGGCGGCAGCGACGAGGACTACGTACGCAAGGTGCTCGGCGCCCTCGGCGAGTCCGACCCCCGCCCGAACGCCTCCCTGCAGGCCATCATCGACGCCTACCCCGACGCCGAGGACTGGCGCTGCACCGAGTCCCTGCCCTTCTCCTCCGCCCGCAAGTACAGCGGCGCCACCTTCAGCGAGGGCAACGGCGAGGCGGGCACCTGGCTGCTGGGCGCCCCCGACGTACTCCTGCCCGCCGACGACCCTGCCCTGGCCGAAACCGATCGGCTGAACGAACAAGGTCTGCGCGTCCTGCTGCTCGCCCGCGCCGGCCGCGACCTCGACGATCCCGACGTCGCGGAGGACGCCAAGCCGGCCGCCCTCGTCGTACTGGAGCAACGGCTGCGCCCCGACGCCGCCGACACCCTGCGCTACTTCGCCGAGCAGAACGTCCGCGCCAAGGTGATCTCCGGCGACAACGCCGTGTCCGTGGGCGCGGTCGCGACCAAGCTCGGGCTGACCGGGACGACGGTCGACGCGCGCCGGATCCCGCAGGACCAGGACGGGATGGCGACGGCTCTCGACGACGGCACGGTGTTCGGGCGGGTCACCCCGCAGCAGAAGCGGGACATGGTCGGCGCGCTCCAGTCCCACGGGCACACCGTGGCCATGACCGGGGACGGCGTGAACGACGTCCTCGCGCTGAAGGACGCCGACATCGGCGTGGCGATGGGCTCGGGCTCGGAGGCGACCCGGGCGGTCGCGCAGATCGTGCTGCTCAACAACAGCTTCGCGACGCTGCCGTCGGTGGTCGCGGAGGGGCGGCGGGTGATCGGGAACATCACGCGGGTGGCGACGCTGTTCCTGGTGAAGACCGTGTACTCGGTCCTGCTGGCGCTGACGGTGGTGTTCTGGCAGGTGGAGTACCCCTTCCTGCCGCGCCATCTGACCCTGCTCTCCACCCTCACCATCGGCGTCCCGGCCTTCTTCCTGGCCCTCGCCCCCAACAAGGAACGCGCGAAACCGCACTTCGTACGGCGGGTCATGCGGTACGCGATCCCGGGCGGGCTGGTGGCGGCCGTCGCGACGTTCGTGACGTATCTGATCGCCCGTCACCACTACACCGGCGAGGGCGCGTTGGACGCGGAGACCAGTGTCGCCACGCTGACCCTCTTCCTGATCTCGATGTGGGTGCTGGCCATCATCGCCCGCCCCTACACCTGGTGGCGGATCGCCCTGGTGGCCGCGATGGGGTTCGGGTTCCTGCTGGTGCTGGTGGTGCCGTGGCTCCAGGAGTTCTTCGCGCTGCGGCTCGTCGGGGTGACGATGCCGTGGATCGCGGTGGGGATCGCGGGGGTGGCGGCGGCCGCCCTGGAGTTCACGTGGAAGTGGGTCGACCGCCGCTTCCCGGCGTAGCCGTTACGGCAGCAGTTACCTCACGTCGACGAAGTCGCCCGCGGCCGTGGCCGCCGGGGTCGTCGTCGTGCCCGCGAAGGTGTAGCGGAAGTAGCCGTCCTGGGTGGCCTTGACCGTGGTCTTGAGGTTGCCCGTGGCGTTGGTCTTGATGGTCTTGACCGTGGTGTAGGTGTTGCTGTTCTTCTTGCGGAACTGGAGCTTCACCGGCTGGGTGGAGTAGCCGTCGTACGTGCCGCGGTCCCAGTTGGCGCGGGAGAGCTTGCCGGTGACGGTGATGGTCTTGCCCTTCTTCACCGGCTCCGGGGAGGCGTTGACCGTCAGCTTGGAGAAGCGCTGCATGAGCGTGGTGCCGAGACCGCTCTGGCGCTTGTAGCCGACCTTGGTGTTGTCGAAGGTCTCACCGTCGGGGTCCTGGCCGTTGAAGGCGGTGGCCTCGGCGGCGGCCCGCCACGTCCCGGCGTCGGTGTTGATCAGCTCGTGGGCGCCCGGGTAGACGTCGATGGTGCCCTTGCATTTGGCGGTGGTCGCCGAGGTCGCGGTGCACTTGGCCGGCTTGTTGCCGTAGAGCATGTTGTCCGGCCTGGTGGCGGAACCCCGGTAGATGACGGGGTCGGTGACGAAGTCGGCGGCGGTGATCTTGACGTTCGCGCCGTGGGTCAGCGTGTACGTCACCGTGGTGGAGATGTGGTTGGTCGTGCCGACCTTGACCGCCTTGGCGATCTTGAAGTTGGAGAAGGAGACGTTCAGGGCGTACGGCTTGCCCTCAGCGGCCGGGGCCCTGTCGGACGCGGCGAGCGCGGCCTGGCGGACCTTCGCGACGGCCGCGCGGTAGGAGGCGGCGGTGTCGTCGGCCTGGGCGGCCGGCACGGCGAGGGCGGAGAGGGCCAGGGCGCCGGAGACGGCGGCCACGGTGGCTCTGATGCGCATGCGTTCCCCTGGTACGGAAAGGGGCCCCGCTGGTCGTCGTTCCCTGCACTGCTGGTCACATCGGGGCCCGGGTGATCGTGGGACCTGTTGGTCCATGTGATCAGATAGGCACCGCGCGTTGCCGGTTGTGCGGCGCGTGCGGAATCTTCGTGAGCTTCGTCACGAACCCCCCATCTGTCGTGGGGAGTTCGTGACGTGTGCCCGGTCCGTCCGTTGCCGTCAGTCGAACCAGCGGTCCCGCGCCAGCTCCCCCGTGCGCGACGGATCCTCCAGCAGTGCCGCCACCTCGAAGCGCCGCGGCCACTGCCCCGCCGCCCAGGCGAGCCCGGCCGCGACACCCTCCAGCGTGGCGGCGTGCAGGGCGCCGTCGTCGGTCAGCCGCCAGTCGATCTCCACGCCGTCGACGACGAGCTCCTCGTGCTCGACGTACGACTGCGGGGTCCGCGCCCCGAGCAGCACCCGCACCGGCTCCGGTACGTCGTGCTCGGTGCCCTCGCTGGTCACCTCGCCGGTGACGGACTCGCTCAGCCGCCGTACCTGGAACAGCTCGGCCAGCTCGGCCGCCCGGGCAGGCCGTACCGGAAGCAGGGCCACGCCCTCGGTGAAGGGCAGCAGATCGGGCGAGTCGACGACCACCGCGTCGGCCGCGTCCACGACCTCGACCCGCCCGTCGACGACGGCCCGCAGCTCGTCCGGCAGAGTCACCTGCTCGGGGTCCAGGTCGGCCAAGGACCCGTACAGGGCGTGCAGTTGGGCGGCGGTGACGGGACGGTCGGGGTCGGCGAGGCGGTCCAGCAGCTCGGCGGCGCCGCCCGGCTCGTCGAGCAGCGCGGCGACGGAGGTGCGCACGCCGAGGGCCCGCAGCACCTGCTCGTCGTCGAAGCCGGTGGCGTCGGCCTCGTCGTACAGGCCGCGCAGGAGCGGGTCGCCGCCGGAGGCGAGGAGCCCGGCCGGGCGGCGGCCGTCCAGCACCGGGTTGCCGCGCAGCCACCAGGCCGTGTAAGGCCGTACGACCTCGTGCGTGCCGTCGGGCAGCAGGATCCGCACCTGCTGGGTGAGCGCGTCCCGTAGGGGCGGCTGGGCGAGCAGGGCGAGGGCCTGCGGCCACTTGTCGTCGTCGACCAGGTCCAGATCGCGTACGGCGATGAGCTCGGTGGCGACGGGCGGTACGGGCGTGTCCGGGAACCGGTCGAGGATGTCCTCGCACCACACGTCCACGGCATCCAGCAGACCGGCGTCGTCGGGCTCGGCGAAGTCCCCTTCGCGAGGCTCCAGTTCGTCCGGGTCGAGAACGACGTCCGTGGCCCGGACGAGCGCGAAGTTGGCCAGCACACCACAGGCGGCGAGCGGCTGCTCGCCCCACTTGTCGGCCAGTTCGGCGTCGACGGTGGCGAGTTCGTCCTCCCGCATGACCTGCGCGAAGGGGCTGCCGGGCAGGACCAGCTCACCGGCCGGCCCGAGCTCCCCCTCCTCGTCGGGCAGCGCGAGCGCGCCGAGCCACGGCTCGTCACCGGGCTCCAGGCCCGCGTCCCGCACCAGCGCGAGCACGGTGTCGGCCAGTTCCTCGGCGTCCGGCGCGTCCTCCTCCCAGTTCACCCCACCGTCGTCATCGAGGGATGCGGCGACGGCGGCCCGCACCTGGGGCGTGGTGAGGACCGCGCGGGGCGTGGCCGGCAGGGCGCCCAGCTTCTCCAGGAGCGGGTGCGCGGCGTCCGGGTGGGCGACCTTGAGGCCGAGGCGGGTGAGGATCTCCGGGTCGACGGGGGCGCCGTCGGAGGTGGGGAGCAGGACCTGCCGGGGCCCGATGGTGGTCCGCCCGTCGGCCAGCGGCACCGGCAGCCCGGACAGCCGGTCCGGGTCGACCCCGGCGAGGCTGTCGTAGAGCCGCCGCCACCAGTCCGGCTCCTTCTCCAGCCCGGCGAGACGGTCGACCGCGTCGGTGAGCGGGACCCGGGCGACGCCCAGCGTCCGCAGCTCCACGCGCCGTTCGAGCCCGGCGGGCAGCAGCGTCGGCAGCACCTCGGCCAGCACCCGCACGGTGTCGGCGCCCGCGCCCTCGACGACCTCGGCGTCGCGCGGCCGCAGCGACTCGGGCAGTTCGGAGTCGTGCTCGGGCGGCTCGACCGCGGGCGGCAGGAACGAGGTGCGCGGCAGCCGCTCCAGGATCGCCTGCCGCAGGGCCCCGTCCAGCTCCCCCTTCCCCAGCGGCCCGGGCACGAGGCCGATGATGCCCTCGCTCACCGGGCGCCAGTCGGCGAGCAGCTCGGCGTACGCGTCCGCCGCGCGCTGCACGAGGAAGTCGGTGAGCGGGCCGGGGGCGGCGTGGCGGCGGGTGGTGTCGAGAGGGAAGGAGGCGATGAGGAGGGCAGGCACGCCGAGGGGTTCGTCACTCGGGGTGGGCGCGTGGACGACGGGGGCGGTGCGGGGGCGGGCCGGGGAGCTGTCGGCGGCGTCGACGGGCACGGCCCAGGTGAGCGACCAGTGGGGCCGCAACCGCTCCTCCACCGGCCGGTCGGCGAGAAGCTCGGGGCTGAGCGGGCCGGAGGCGGCGGCCGTACGCCAGTGGGTGACGCCGTCGACGCCGTCGCGGGAGTCCTCCACGACCGTGAAGGGCCCGTCGGTCCGGCGCCGCAGCGTGCGCGGCTCGTCGTCGCCGACCTCGATGACGACCTCTTCGAGCCCGGGCAGGGCGAGGAGCAGGGCGTCGTCGACGGTGTGCAGCAGCCGCTCGGCGAGGTCGGCGGCCGCGGTGTCGCGCAGCGGGAGGATGACGGCGGTGTCGTACGGGTCCGGGGCGGTGCCCTCGGCGGCGAAGGGCAGCCGGAGCACGGGCACGTGTCCGTCCCGGCGCCGGATCTCGTCACCCAGCCCCGGGCTGTGCCGCGCGGTCTCCTGGGCCAGGTCCCGGGCCTCGGCCAGGGACCACCGCACACCGCCGTGCCGGCCGACGACGGCGGGCTCGTCGGTGACGGAGAGGACGGCGGCGAACCCGACGCCGAAGCGGCCGACGGTGGCCGTGTCCCGCTTGGCGGAGGCGCGCAGCGTGGACAGCGACTCGACTCCGGCCGCGTCCAGCGGCGCGCCGGTGTTGGCGGCGACGAGAACACCCTCACGGAGGGTGAGCCGAAGGCGTCCGGCCACTCCTGCCCTGGCGGCGGCGTCGGCGGCGTTCTGAGCGAGCTCGACCACGAGCCGGTCCCGGTACCCGCCGAGGACGAGGTCCTCCTCGGCGTTGGCGTCCTCCCGGAAACGAGCCGGGCTGGTGGCCCAGGCCCCCACCACTCCGCGCCGCAGACGGGCCGTACCGAAGGGGTCGGCGCCTTCGGCCGCGGGCCGCACGAACTTGCTCACGTTGACTCTCCTCATCGGCTGACGATGAAGGTACCGCCTGGCGGGCGCGCAGCAGGAACGTGAGGCCTTCTACACGGACCGATACGGATACGCGGTGCCTACATCCTGGAGAGCACGACGGCGGTGTCGTTCGCGACCCTCCAGGGCGTGCTGAAAGTCGTGGAACCCGCGCTGGAGCTATGGCCCCACCACCAGGAGGGGGCCCTGGGATGAACCTCGAACGTTTGCAGGGTCGCGTCCGCGGTCGACTTCAGCAGTACTTAGGCTGAGCCGGTCGATCATGCACACGTCTCATCCAGCCGGGAGTGACCCACAATGCGGGACCTGATCGAGGAGGCCCTCGGCCAACTGGCCACCCTGGTCGTCGGACTCTTCCTGTTCGCCTGGTGGCTCGGCGGCCCGGGGGTGACCGCCATCGTCTGGAGCTCGGGCGACAAGACCCTCGCGCTCCAGTTCCTGGCCCTCTGGGCCGGCGTCACCGCGCTGTACCTCATCGCGTCCCGGCTGATCCGCCGCGCGGTTCGCGCCCGGCGTTCTTGATTCCCCCCGGCCCGCGCGGCGCTAGCGTGGGTCGCATGATCGTATGGCTCAACGGCACCCACGGCGCGGGCAAGACCACGACCAGTGCACTCGTGCAGCAGCTGATCCCGGATTCACGTGTGCTCGACGCCGAGAAGGTCGGCGAGACGCTGATGGACATCACGCCGGGGCTGCCCGGCACGGACAACTTCCAGCACTGGCCGCCGTGGCGACAGCTCGTCGTCGAGACCGCCCACCGCGTACTCGACTACACCGGCGGCACCCTGGTGATGCCCATGACCGTCCTGGTCGAGCAGTACTGGCGCGAGATCAGCACGGGCCTGGCCCAGCACGCCATTCCTGTCCGGCACTTCGTCCTCCACGCCGACCAGGAAACCCTCCGGGGGCGCATCGCGGGCGACACCGTACTCGGCCCCAACTCCCCGTTCCGCCTCAAATATCTTGAGCCCTACGCCGAGGCGGCCCGCACATGGCTGCACGCCGAGGCCGAGGTCGTCGACACCACCCACCTCACGCCTGCCGAGGCAGCACGGCAGATCGCGGAGGCCGTCAAGAACTGAGGCGTGGGCTGGTGTCGCGGTACTGGGAGTCACGGACGTGGATGGTGTGGCGCGCTGCCGCGATCTCGACGCAGGACTCGCCGTCGGTACCGCTCGAGGTCTCGCCGCATCGTCACCCGCACGGTCTCCTGCAATCCCCGTCTACGCGCTCTTCGCCCCCCGCACCGGCACCGGCGCCGTCCTCACGGACATCCACTCCACCCCCCACGGGCCCCGCTACGCGACCCGCAAGGACTTCGTGTACGGCGAGGACGTCACCATCGCAGACTGGACGATCTCAACCGAGA
>CBFGZZ010000224.1:0-14735 GCA_965653385.1 uncultured Streptomyces sp.
GATCCACGCCGGATCCACGCCGTAAGGGAGTCGCCATGAGATCCGCACCTCCGCGCCGGCCGAGACGCCACCTCGTGGCGTTCGTGGCTACGGCCGGGCTGCTCGGGCTGGTGTCCACAACTTCGGTCGCAGACCCGGCCGTTCCACTCCAGCCCGTGGCCGATACGGCCGATACGGCCGGCACGGCGACGGTCTTCTACTACACGAAGACCAAGAACTGGCCGTCGACATACCTGCACTACGCGCCGGACGGCGGCTCCTGGACGACCGTGCCCGGCACGCGGATGGAGAGCGCCTGCACGGACTGGGTGAAGAAGACGGTCGACCTCGGCTCGGCGGCGGGACTGCGGGCCACCTTCAACAACGGCAGCGGCACCTGGGACAACAACGGCGGCAACGACTACGCGCTGGGCACCGGCACCATCACCGTGAAGGACGGCGTGATCGCCCACAGCGACCCGTGCGCCGACACCGGCACGGGCAGCGGCAACCAGGCCACCGTCTACTACTCCACCGCCACCTCCGGCTGGACCACGGCGAACATCCACTACGCCCCCACGGGCGGATCATGGACGACCGCGCCCGGCGTCGGCATGGAGTCCGCCTGCACCGGCTGGTGGAAGAAGACCCTCGACATCGGCACCGCCACCTCCCTGAAGGCGGCCTTCAACAACGGCAACGGCGTCTGGGACAACAACAACAGCGCCGACTACACGATCCCGACCGGCACCACGACCGTGCAGGACAAGACGGTCACCACCGACGCCGCCGACCCCTGCGCCACCGAGGAACCCGACACCGAGGCACCGACCGCTCCGGCCCGGGTCACCGCCGACGCCACCAACACCTCGATCGTGGTGAGCTGGGACGCCGCCACGGACGACGTCGGTGTCGCGAAGTACCAGGTCACGCGCACCGGCGGCACCAAGGGCACCGTCGTCACGGACGTGGGCTCAACCGTGTACTCCGACACGGGGCTTGAGGAGAGGACCGCCTACACGTACACGGTGAAGGCCGTCGACGCGGCCGACAACACCTCGCCCGCCTCCGCCGAGGCGACCGCGACGACCGGCGACACGGCCCCCGCGCCCGCCGCAGGCACCCCGCTCGGCACGGACCCCCGCAAGGACCCGATCTACTTCGTCCTCACCGCCCGCTTCCACGACGGCGACAGCTCCAACAACCGCGGCGGCAGCCAGCACACCAAGTCCGGGAACGCGGCGAACAACGACCCCATGTTCCGGGGTGACTTCAAGGGCCTGGTCGAGAAACTCGACTACATCAAGGCGCTCGGCTTCTCCGCGGTGTGGATCACCCCGGTCGTCCTCAACCGCTCGGACTACGACTACCACGGCTACCACGGCTATGACTTCTACAAGGTCGACCCGCGCCTGGAGTCCGCCGGCGCCACCTACCAGGACCTCATCAACGCGGCGCACGCCAAGGGCATGAAGATCTACCAGGACGTCGTGTACAACCACAGCTCCCGCTGGGGCGCCAAGGGCCTGTACACGCCTACCGTCTACGGCGTCCGCGACTCCCAGTGGAGCTGGTACTACGACGAGCGGAACGAGGGCTTCGAGTACGACGGCCTCACCGTCGAGCCCAAGTCGGGGAAGTCGTACTACAACGGCGACCTGTGGTCCACGGCCGAGCCGACCGGCAACACCTGCGTCAACTGGGGCAAGCCGACGGGCGGCAAGAGCGCCGAGGGCTACACGCTCTACAACTGCCAGTGGCCGAGCCCCACTTCGGGCATGTTCCCGAAGGCCTACTACCACCAGTGCTGGATCGGCAACTGGGAGGGCGAGGACTCCCGCTCCTGCTGGCTGCACGAGGATCTGGCCGACTTCGACACCGAGTCGACACCCGTGCAGAACTACCTGATCGGCGCCTACCACAAGTACATCGACATGGGCGTGGACGGCTTCCGGGTCGACACGGCCGTACACATACCGCGCGTCACCTGGAACCGTCGTTTCCTGCCCGCGATCCAGGACCGCGTCGCCCAGAGGTTCGGCGCCACGGCGGCGCGGAACTTCTTCGTCTTCGGCGAGGTCGGCGCCTTCGTCAACGACAAGTGGAACCGTGGGTCGGTGAACCACTCCGCGCAGTTCTTCACCTGGAAGGAACGCAAGGAGTACAGCGCCGACGACGAGACGGCGGCCATCGAGCAGTTCACCTACGAGAACAACCTCGGCACCGGCAACCAGCCGACCTCCACCAACGCCTTCCTGAACGGCAACAGCTACCACACCCCTGACCGCAGCCGGTTCTCCGGCATGAACATCATCGACATGCGCATGCACATGAACTTCAGCGACGCGCAGAACGCCTTCGGCAACGGCAAGGACTCCGACGACAGCGTCAACGACGCCACGTACAACGTGGTCTACGTCGACAGCCACGACTACGGCCCCAACAAGTCGAGCACCCGCTACACCGGCGGCACCGACGCCTGGGCCGAGAACATGTCCCTGATGTGGACCTTCCGCGGCATCCCCACCCTGTACTACGGCTCGGAGATCGAGTTCCAGAAGGGCAGGCGGATCGACTGCGGCCCCAGCTGCCCGCTCGCGTCGACGGGCCGCGCGTACTACGGCGACCACCTCCAGGGCACCGTCACGGCCTCCGAGTTCGGTACGGCGGACTCGGCCACCGGCGCGGTCGCCACCACCCTGGCCCAGCCGCTCGTGAAGCACCTCCAGCGCCTGAACCAGATCCGCCGAGCCGTCCCGGCCCTCCAGACGGGCCAGTACTCGACCGACGGCATCAGCGGCTCGATGGCCTTCAAGCGCCGCTACACCAACGGCACCACCGACAGCTTCGCCCTCGTCACGGTCACCGGGGACGCCACCTACACGGGCATCCCGAACGGCACCTACCGGGACGCCGTCACCGGCGACGTGAAGGCCGTCTCCAACGGCACGCTCTCCGTGCCGGCGCCGGGCAAGGGCAACCTGCGGGTGTACGTACTGAACGGACCCGGAAAGATCGGAGCCGACGGGCCCTACCTGAAGTAGGCGGGCCATGGGGGCATTTCCTCCCAGGGATGTAAACCGAGGGATGCATGGCGGGCGCGGATGTGGATCCGCGGGTTGATGGCAGACGCACCCACCGTTCATAGCGTTGAGGAATGAGCTCGTGGCATTCAGTCGCGACGAGACTTCAGCGAAAGGAATCCGGTGGGACGTATATCCCTGGTGGGTGCTGCCGTCGCCATGGCTCTGGCAGGAACTCTCTGCACCGCGACCGCCCATGCCGACACCCACGCGGTGCAACCGACCAGCGCGGAACCAGTGGTGCCCAAGCCGTCCGGGCACCATCCGGTCGGCAGGACGACTGTGCACCTCAAGGACGAGGGACGGCCCGATCCGTGGGTCTCCTCCACCGACCGGGAGTTGATGGTCTCCGTGTGGTACCCGGCCGCTCGGCCCTCGGACACACCTGCGCCCTATATGACTCCCGAAGAGTCCAAGCAGTACGTCGAGGCCAACGAACTGGCCCTGCCCCCGGACCTGTTCAGCAAAGTGACGACCCACTCCACCGTGGACGCCGAGCCGGCGAGAGCCCGGGGCGGGCTTCCCCTGGTCGTGCTGTCGCCCGGGTTCGGCATGCCCCGTGCCACTCTCACCGGTCTTGCCGAGGACCTCGCCAGCCGTGGCTACGCCGTCGCCGGGACAGGACACAACTACGAGGCCGACGGCATCTCGTTCCCCGACGGGCGCACGACCCCGTGCATCGCGTGCGAGAACACGGACTACCCCAAGGTCGGCGCCGTCCGAGCCGAGGACATCTCCTTTCTGCTCGACGAACTCACCTCGGAACGACCGGCCTGGAAGTACGGTGCGCTCATCGACACCGACCGCATCGCGATGGTCGGGCACTCAGCCGGCGGGTTCAGCACGATTCCGGCCATGCTGCGGGACCCGCGCATCAAGGCAGGGGCCAACATGGACGGCAATTTCCGGTTCCCCAACGACACCCCTTTGCAGCGACCCGTCATGATGCTGGGCAAGCCCACCCACGTACCCGCCGGCCCTGACCCGACCTGGGACGAGACCTGGAGCGAACTGACCGGATGGAAGCGCTGGTTCAGCGTCGACGGCACCGAGCACCTCTCCTTCACCGACCTGGCACCCCTGGCCAAGCAACTCGGCATCCCGCTCCAGAGCCTGGACGGTGATCGCGCCGACGCCATAACCCGCGCCTATGTCGCCGCGTTCCTCGACACACACCTACGGGGCAGGAACACACCCCTGATGAACGGCCCGTCGGCACGCTTCCCGGAAGTGCGTTTTCATCTGCGGTAGAAGACCAGGCAGGCACACCGCACGAGACGGGAAGGGCTCACCGCTTCTCCCAGACGGCCCCAGCCCCTCAGTCGTCGTGCTCCACGCCGATGAGGACGAAGGCCATGGTGACCGCTTGGCCACTGCGGTTGCGCCAGGCATGCCGGGTACCGTTCTGTATGACGATGTCCCCCGCCGAGAGCTGGGTGCAATGGCCGTCGTCGAGTTCCAGGACGATCTCGCCGTGCAGCACGATGCAGTAGTCCACGGTCGGGGTGGCGTGCATGCCGTCGGGCTCGATGAGCTCAGCGATGCCGGGTGAGTCGGCCCGCTGCTCCCGGTCGAAGGCGACAGGGTCGAACGCCGGGTCGGCCATCGCGGATTCCGGCGGGAAGGTCAGCACGATGAACCGTGTGCCGCCGGGCGTCGGCAGCAGGCTGGTGACCTTCGGTGTGGGGTCCTCCCCTGTCCTGCCGACCCGTGCGCCGGGGTCAGTGGCCCAGGGCAGGCGGGACACCCAGCCGGGCAGAGTGGTGAAGTCCCGGCTACGCGGGATCGGGCCATCGCTGACGACGATCGACTTGCCGTTCTCGTCATGTCCGGTGACGACTCTGCGCATGAGGCTCTCCTCGGTCGGGTCCGCCGGGACCGTCGCATCGGTGGGATCAGTAGGGCCGGACGCTGCCGGGCTCGGTCGGGGAAGTGAGGGCGGTTTCCCAGGCGTCCACGACGTCCCAAACCGTGGGAGCTGGCGCCCGCAGCAGGGCAGTCGCCACCGTGCGTACGAAGAGCGTGTGCCGGTGGTCGGTGAGGTACTCGACCGGGGACTTGCCGTCCACGCGGGCCAGCAGCAGCGCCGGCAGCAGGGTCGCGGCCCGCTCCTCAAGGGCTGACCGGGGCTCCCAGTCGACGTGCCGCACGTATTCCCCGGTCAGCACCCGCGCGGAGCGCAGGAGTTCGGAGCGGCGTCCGGACACCACGAGGCTCTTGAGCAGCAGATGGTTGACACAGAAGGCCAGGTCGAAAGCCGGGTCCCCGTACCAGGCGCACTCGGCGTCCAGCAGCACGGGCCCCGACGGACCGACGAGGATGTTCTTGGGGCTGACATCACCGTGCACCAGGGCCAGGTGCGTGGTGGCCGTGCGATCGGCCAGGCTCTGGAGTACGCCGCTCAGGCCTGGATGTGCTGCTGCGGTCGCCAACAGGTACGGCTCGATGCGCAGCGCGTGGAAGTTGTCGTCCGTGGCGAACTCCTCGGCGACGGCGGCGTCACCCGCGCTCGCCGCGTGCAGCCCGCCGAGCAGTTCGCCGACGGCCGCGGCAGTCGCCACGCGTACTTCGCCGTCGAGGAGCTGCGCCTTCCACATCGGGTACCGCTCGGGGGGCAGGTACGCCATCGCGAAGAGGCCGGCTTCGGGGTCGTGGGCCAGCAGGTCGGGCACGCTGTCCGGGCGGTGCCGGGACGCGAATCGCATCCACGCCCATTCATAGGCGTTGCGCGACACCGGTGCCTGCCAGTCGGCCGCGACCTTCAGTCTGGGCAAGGCGCGCTTGACGCAGAGCGAGCGCCCTGGGAGGTCCACCCGCCACAGGTCCGAGGAGACGCCGCCGGCCAGCGGCGTCCAGCGAGCGGCCGCAGCGGGCTCGGCGAGCCCCTGCGCGATCAGGAAGTCCGTCAGCGTGGTGTCGGGCGTGGGGCCCGGGCCCGCCTGCGCCGAGGTCGGGCTCATCGCTGGTCACCCGACCCGGCGGACAGTCCACGAGGGCTGTTGCACGCGTGGGCCGGGCTCCCGCCGGCCAGGATCCGTACGACTTCCTCGGCGGCACGGCGGCGCAACTCCGTGACCGACGCGTCGGAGGAGAAGGCGACGTGCGGGGTGAGCAGCGCCCCCGGCTGGGCCGACAGCCCGGCGGGGACCTCGGGCTCCGACTCCAGCACGTCGAAGGCGGCACCGCCCAGGTGCCCGCTGTCGAGCGCCTTGATCACGGCGTCCGTGTCCACCAGGCCGCCCCGGCTGACGTTCACCAGCAGGCCGCCCGGCGGCATCTGCGCCAGTTGCTCGGACCCGATGATGTGGTGTGTGCCGGGTGTCAGCGGCACGTGAAGGATCACCACGTCACTGTGGCGCAGGAGTTCGTCCAGACCCACCATCTCCACCCCGGGGACGTCGCTCGGCGAGTGCGGGTCATGGGCCAGGATTCGGCAACCGAACGCGCCGAGCTTGCGCGCGGTGGCGCGTCCGATCCGCCCGAGACCGACTACGCCGCAGGTCAGCGCGGACAGTCGGCGCAGCCGTGCGCTCGCGGGGTCCCACCGGCCCGCGCGGACCTCCCGGTCGAACACGGCCAGGCCCCGCGTCCAGGCCAGCACCATCCCGACGGCATGGTCGGAGACCTCTTCGACGCAGTAGTCCGGCACATTGGTGACCCACACACCCCGCTCGGTGGCGGCGTCCACGGCGATGTTGTCCAGGCCGACCCCGAGCCTGGCCACGATGCGAAGTGCCGGCGAGCTGTCGATCGCGGTGGCGGAGACCGGCGCCCAACAGGTAAGGATCCCGGCGGGCCGGTGCTCGGCGACCAGTTCCTCGATCACCTCGGCGGAGGCGGGCTCGGCGGGGCCGGTCACCAGGGTGTGGCCCGCCTGCTCGATGACCGATCGCTCGACGGAGTCGTCGGGCCAGGCGTGGTCGGTGAGCAGCACGGTGCCTGGGCGGCTCGGTGGTTTCATGGCAGGTCGTCCTCGCAGAATCGTACGGCCGCAGCGGACGGCCGGGCGTCCCGCCCGGTCGCATCCGGTCAGCAGGTTTGATCGTCATCCAGAACGGGCGGCCGTGTCACGTCCGACCGTGTCCTGGGGCCGCCATGGGTGGGCGGAGAGGGTCACTGGGCTGGGGTGACTGTCGGCGCTCGCCGACTTGTGGTCGGTTCGGGCGCCGCGCCAGGCCCCTGGAACGGGTCACGAGACGCCGGGGCACGTCGAATCACTCTGTCACAGCCACGTGATGCTAACGATAGCACTCACGGGCTCGCACCCGTCAAGAGCGCGACGAACAGCCCGGCCGTCGATCCCGCACGGGAAGGCCCTGTCGGTGGCCAGGAGACCCGCCCACCACGGGAAAAACAAAGACCACCGAAGAAATCCGTTGTTCACGTCTTGACGCGCCACGGACTTCCGTTCATGGTTCTGGCAAACGCCGACCGTGTGACCCGACGAAATGGCCGCACGAGGTCCGGCTGTCGAAGACGCCATAGCCACGGACGTCCCCGACGGGCGACATACGGCCGAGTTCCGCATGCGGCATGCGACCGCGCGGCACCCCATCGCCCTTTCCGCCGGTCGGCGGCCGTATCGCCGTCGACGGCTCGACCGAGTCCGTGTTCAGCTCACCGCCACTCGTCACCGCCCGCACGACCCCGTGCCGGCGATGCCTCCACCGCGGCCTGCCGTGGCCCATTCCTCCTCAGGAGCCGCTATGACTCACGCAGCGCAAGTCGACACAAATGCAGTTCCCGCCGACGGAACTCATCGGGAAAACACCCGTCCGCCTGTTTCCCGGCCCATGATCGGCGTGGGATTCCTCCTGATCGTCCTCTCCTACATGGTCAATGCGATGGACCGCCAGGTCTTCCCTCCCCTGCTGCCCAACATCCGTGAGGAGTACGGGTTCTCGCTGGAACAGGGCGGACTGCTGGCGACCAACTTCACCCTCGGCATGGCCCTGGCCGGGCTGCCTGCCGGCTATCTCCTGGACCGATTCCGACGCAAGACGGTACTGCTGGCCAGCATCGTGATCTACTCCCTGGGCACGATGGCCACGCCGCTGGCCACCGGTTTCGCCGACATGACCCTGTACCGGGTCGTGTCCGGCTTCGGTGAGGGCATGCAGTCCGCCGCCATCTTCGCGGCGATGGGCGCCTTCTTCGTCCAGCGGCGCGGCCTCGCGTTCGGCATCATCGGCATGGGCTACTCCGTCGGCGTGTTCATCGCCCCGCTGATCGGCGTCCACCTCATGGGCCTGCACGGCACCTGGCACTCGCCCTTCTACCTGTTCGGCACGGCGGGCCTTCTGATCGCCGCCGCCTGCCTGTTCCTCGTGAAGGCCGGTCTGACCGAGCACTCCACCGAGCAGGTCGTCTCGACCAAGACCTACGACCAGATGCCGGCCTCCGCCTACAACCGCAACACGGTCGCCCTGACCGTCCACGCCGTCGTCAGCGGTGTGGCCATCTACGGGTTCCTCGGGCTCTACCCGACGTACCTCATCACCTCGCTCCACTACTCCGCCGAACAGGCAGCGCTGGCGATGAGCTTCCTCGGCTTCGGCGGCATGACGGCTGTGCTCGGCGGCTGGCTCGGCGACCGCGTCAACCAGCGCAACCTGCTGATAATCAGCCTGCTGGCCGTCTCCACCATCAGCGTGTGCATCTACGAGACGCAGGCCCAGGTCGGCGTGCAGTGCGTGTTCGCCTTCCTGATGGGCGCGTTCGGGCTGGGCTTCGTCTACCCCAACACGAACAGCGCGATGCAGCGGGCCGTCCGTCCCGGGCAGATCGGACGCGCCTCAGGGCTCTTCGTCACGAGCTACTACGGACCGGCGGCGTTCTCGGGACTGCTCTTCGCCGCCCTCGTGGACTCCTTCGGCTGGAGCCAGGCAGGTCTGCTCCAGGTCACGTTCCTCCCGCTGGTCGGCGTCGCCGCCCTGGCCTTCGTCCGTCCCGCACTGTTCAACAACGCGGCCCACTGACGGCACACCGCTGACACCGAAAAGGGGCCTGCCCACCTCTGTACGGTGGGCAGGCCCCTTCGGGGCGGAAGCCGGCGGCCGTCCGCCGGTCAACGGCTCTCGGCCACGACCGGATTGCGCAGAACGCCGATTCCCTCGATCTCCACCTCCACCTCGTCCCCGGGGCGGATCGGCCCGACACCGGAAGGCGTGCCGGTCATGATCACGTCTCCGGGCAGCAGCGTCAGATGACGGCTGAGGTAGCTGACGATGTCCGGAACCGGAAGCAGCAGGTCAGCCGTGCTCGCCGACTGCAGGACGGCGCCATTCACACGGGTCGTCAGGGACAGCCCCGAAGGGTCGAGGTCGGTCGCGACGACCGGCCCGAGAGGAGCGAAGGTGTCCTGGCCCTTCCCGATCAGAAGCGTTCCGTATTTGCTTTCCTTGCGCTGAACGATGCGGTCACTGACGTCATTCCCGCACGTATATCCGAGGATGAACTCATGGGCCGCCGAGGGCTTCACATGGCGGGCTTCCTTTCCGATGACGACGACCAACTCACCCTCGAAATGGATCAGTTCACCGTCCGCCGGATACACGATTGAATCCCCCGGCCCCACGACCGCCGTACTCGGCTTCATGAAGCACACCGGAACTTCGGGAATATCACGGTCGGTCTCGTCGACATGTGAGGCGTAGTTGTAGGCGAACCCGAAAATCCGGGGTTGGTCGACCGGCGGGAGAATGACGACGTCGTCGACCCGGTCGATGCGCCCTGTGGGGGACAACCCGGTGAAGGGGTCGCCCTCGAATCTGACGATGCTTGCGTCACCGTATTCGAGTTCGCCGTAGTGACGCACACCGCCGACGGCATACCTGACGATCCGCACGGACACCTCCGCAACTGGGCAGCCACGGGCGGCTGCACGGCCCATTCAGCAGTGCTAACGTTAGCACACACCCATGATCAAGCCCGGCGCCATTCACTCGCCGACCACGGAGCGCGACGACGGTGCTATCGTTGGCACACGGAAAGTGACGGCACCGGACCAGACAGTCGAGGGGATTCCTTACGTGATCACGACCAGGGACATCGCCGAGCGTCTCGGCGTCTCCGTGTCGACGGTGGGACGGGCGCTCGCCGACGATCCGCGCATCAGCGAGGAGACCAAGTTCCGAGTCAGGCAGGCCGCTTCCGAGATGGGGTATGTCGGCAATCGCGCGGCCCGGATGATGCGCGGAGCGTCCAGCAACGTGGTCGCGCTGGTGATCCCGGACATCCGCAACAGCTTCTACTCGACGATCGCGCACGAGCTGTCCAAGAACATGGAGGCCGAGGGCTTCCAGCTGATGCTCTCGGAAACCGACGACGACCGGACGGCGGAACTGCGCCATCTGCGTGAGCTGTCCGCGAACCGGGTGGCCGGCGTGATCATCGTGCCCACCGCGCGCCCGCACAGCGAGTCCGTCAAACTCCTGCGCACCCTGCCGCACTTGCAGCTGCTACGCCGCCACGCGTCGCTCGGCTCCCAGTGGTTCGGTGTGGACGACCACGAGGCCCTGCGCCAGGCCACGGCCCACCTGGTGGCGCAGGGCCACACGCGCATCGCCTACCTCGGCGGTCCCGAAGAGCTGCCCACGGGCGCGGAGCGTCTGCGCGGCTTCCGCAGCGCCCTGCGCGAGGGCGGTCTGCCGGACGATGCCGGACGCGCGGAGCTGGGGCCGCCCTCGTCGATCGACCACGGCCGCGAAACGGTGCGCCGGATACTGAACGGGCCGGATGCGCCCACCGCGCTCGTGCTCGGATCGATCCAGCTCACCCTCGGTGTCCTGGAGGAGTTGTCCCAGCAGGGCGTCAAGGTGCCCGGGGAGCTGTCCGTGGTCGGGTTCGGGGACGAGCCCGGGTTCTCCTGGTGGGGGCCCGGACTGACCACGATCGGCCTGCCCATCCAGGAGATGGCCACCGGCTGCGCACTGTGGATGATGCGTCGCCTCAAGACCAAGCCGACCAACGACGGCCCGTACACGTCGGTCTCCCCCGGGTCGCTGGTCCTGCGCGGCAGCACGGCGCCACCTGACGGAAAGGCTCAGTCGAGGTCCACCTGAGGCATGGGCGACCTCGGCCACGACAGCGAAAAGGCGCCCGGAGCCATACGCTCCGGGCGCCTTCACGTTCCCGCCACGGGGCTACCGGGTCAGTACGTTTCACCGCGCAGCCGACGCATGACGGCCGCGGTGCGCACGAGCTCGTCGAGCATCTGCTCGGCCGCGGCCTCATGGATCTTGCCGGGCCGGAAGGCGCCGTCCTCGACGCGCTCGTTGACGAACGGGATGCTCACGGTCGGAGCGATCGGAAGCATCCTGAGATTCGCCACGACCTGCTTCGCCATCTGCACCGCGCGGGTGCCCGCCGAGACGCCCCCGTAGCTGACGAACGCGGCCGGCTTGTGCTGCCACTCCACGACGAGAAAGTCCCACGCGTTCTTCAGGGGGGCAGGGAAGCCTCCGTTGTACTCGGGGGTGACGAACACGAACGCGTCCGACGCGTCGACGATCCGGCTCCATGCTCGGGTGTGGCTCTTCGTGTACCTCTGCTGAGCGGGCGGATTCGGCTCGTCGAAGAACGGGAGGGCGAGTTCGCGCAGGTCGACCAGATGCGATTCGAACTGCTCGTGCTCCGCGACCCGGGCGGTGAACCAGTCCGCGACGGACCGGCCCACGCGCCCAGGGCGAGTGCTGGCCACAACTGTCGTGAGGGTCATGGGTGCCACAGGGGGCTCGGGTGTCATGTCGGTTCGCTTTCCGGTCGGCCGCGATCGGGCCCGGCGAACCCACGCTGCCTGTGCTGTCCGTCCGTCCAGGGAAGCACGGGCTCGCCGGAGTGCCTGCCATAGCGCCATAGGTGGCGCTATGGATTGTGCGAACGATAGCACTCACGCTCCGGCACACCAAGAAGAGCCGAAACAGGCAACTCAACCCGGAGCCGGAGCCCTCTGCTCCCCCCTTGACAGGACCGCCATCCCCTCGCACGATTGCGCTATCGTTAGCACTGTGGGAGCCGCAACGGACGAGAGTGTCTGGCTCTCTCCATGTCACGCGCGCCCAGGTCGCCGCCGCCCTTCGGGCACCGGCCCCTCGACCTGACGCCGCTCCGGTTCACGGCGGACCGTCCGTACGCCTCCTGCTGTGGGGGACACCCCTCCCCTGGTGACAGGCGCGGGCGCCGCGCGGCTCCCCGATCGCCCGAACTCCGAAAGGTTGCACCGCCATGACAGACACGCGGATCGCCAAGCTCCACGGCCGCAGGGTGTGGGACTCACGCGGGCGACCGACCGTGGAGGTCGAGGTCCATGTCGCGGACGGCGCGATCGGCCGGGCCATCGCACCGGCGGGCGCGTCGACGGGGCAGGGCGAGGCCCTCGACCTGCGCGACGGCGGCAGCCGTTTCGGCGGACTCGACGTGCACCGCGCGGTCGGCTCGGTGAACCGGGAGATCGCGCCCGCCCTCCTGGGCCGCGACGCGACCGACCAGGAGGCCGTCGACCGGCTCCTGGTGCACCTCGACGGAACCCCTGACCGCGGCCGTCTCGGCGGCAACGCGATCGTGGCCACGTCCATGGCTGTCCTGCACGCCGCCGCCGCGTCTGCGGGCGTCCCGCTGTGGCGGCACCTGGCGGGCGGCCGGCCGGTCCGCATCCCGCTGCCGGAGATCCAGATCTTCGGCGGCGGCGCCCACGCGGACCGTCGCGTCGACGTCCAGGACTTCATGGTGATGTGCCCAGCGGCCGGCAGCTTCTCCGAGGCCCTGGACTGGACCGCTGAGATCTACCGGGCGGCGGGAAGTCTGATGCGCCGGGCCGGGAAGGCCCAGGGTGTGGCCGACGAGGGCGGCTTCTGGCCGGCGTTCGACTCCAACGAGGAGGCGCTGGAGACGCTGACCCGGGCCATCGAGGCGGCGGGCTTCGCCCCCTCGACCCAGGTCGGCATCTCGCTGGACGTCGCGGCCTCGCAGTTCGGCACCGGAGGGCGGTACCGGCTGGCCCTGGACGACCGCACGCTGGACACCGCGGCACTGATCGACATGCTGGGCGACTGGATCGAGCAGTACCCGATCCTGTCCGTCGAGGACCCGGTGGGCGAGGACGACACCGACGGCATGGTGGAGTTCACCCGGCGTCACGGGCACCGCTGTCAGGTGATCGGCGACGACTACCTGGTCACGAACGCCAAGCGGGTGGCGGCGGCGGCCACCAGCGGGGCGGCGAACGCCGTCCTCGTCAAGCCGAACCAGGCCGGCACGATCACAGAGGCGTTCCAGGCCCTGCGCACCGGGAAGGACGCCGGCTTCGGCACCATCGTCTCGGCCCGGTCCGGTGAGACCGAGGACATCACCATTGCCCACCTGAGCGTCGGTTGGGACGCGGGTCAGCTGAAGGTCGGCTCGTTCACCCGCTCCGAGCGGATGGCCAAGTGGAACGAGGTGCTGCGCATCGAGGAGTCCCTCGGTGGATCGGCGGAATTCAGCGGATGGTCCGCCCTCACTTTCCCCGAATCCGGGCCTTCCGCGACCAAGCCGTAAATCCACCTCGAAGTATTAAAGTCACCGAAATAGAGAGCCGATCGGAGCACGGAGACCAGCATGCTGCCACCCGTCAATCTGCGCCCGAGTTTCAATATCACCCGCTCCAGCCATGTCCGGCTCACCGTCGCCGACCTGGCCGAGAGCCGGAACTTCTACGTGAAAGCGCTGGGTCTCGTCGTCAGCGACGAGGACGAGCGCACCTGCTACCTTCGCGGCCTGGCCGAAGCCTGCCACCACAGCCTCGTCCTGGAGCTCGACGAGGAGAATGCGGGCACCTGCCGGAGGATGGGCTTCCGGGTGTTCTTCGACGAGGACCTCGACCTCGCATACGCCTGGTTCCGGGAGCGCGGCCTGCCCGCCGAGTGGGTCGACGCCCCGTACCAGGGCCGCACTCTGCATGTGAGCGACCCCATCGGTACGCCGCTCGAACTGTGCGCACACATGGAGACCCGGCCACGGCTGCACATCGACTTCGCGCAGTACCGGGGCGCCCACGGACAGCGGCTGGACCACTACCAGATCTTCGCGCCCGACACCTACGAGCTGTGCGCCTTCTACAGCGAGCTGGGCTTTCGCAACTCGGAGTACCTGGAGCACGGGGACAAACTGCTCGGCGCGTTCATGTACCGCAAGGGCACCTGCCTGGACCTCGCGATCGTCGAGAACACCGGGCCCGCCCTGCACCACTTCGCCTACACCGTCTCCGAGAGCCGTGACATCTTCAGCGCCTGCGACTGGGCGGGCATCCTCGGCTACGGCGACGGCGTGGAGCGGGGCCCGGGACGGCACGGTCCGGGCGGGATGCTCTTCGCCTACCTCCGCGACCCCGACGGCCACCGGGTGGAGGTCTTCAACAGTCACTACCAGACGATCGACACCGAGATCGAGCCGGTGCGCTGGGACGCGGCATCGCTGAGCACCAACGCGCGCTGGGGCCTCCCGGCCCTGGAGAAGTGGTACTTCGAGGCGTCGCCCTTCGTCGGCGCGCCGCGGATCCCGCCGGCCGAGCCGCCGAAGCCGATGTCGCTGGAGCGGTTCCTGCTCGAGCAGCCCCTCCCCTGACCTTCCGTTCACCCCGTCCCCAAGGAGACGTCATGGCACGAGTTCCCTATCTGAGCCGCGAGGACGCGGACG
>CBFGZZ010000225.1:0-14696 GCA_965653385.1 uncultured Streptomyces sp.
TGAAGGAAGAATCCCGGCTGGCTACCACACTGAACAAAAGGGGCGACAGGATGCGAGACCCGGGACGGAGTACAGGACAGGGTCGAGCGGTTGCGGTACCCGTATCCGTCCAGCACGATGCGTAAGAAGCTCGCCGTCCCGCAGCGCAGTGCGCAGCCGTCCACCGCGGCACTGCCAGAGGTCGGGACCACTGATGGACCAACACCAGCGGCGCACCCCCCGGCGCCGCTCTCCAGGCACCGACGCTGCCCTGACGTCGGTGCTGACGAAAGAAGGGCCCCGCGGCTCCGTCCCGCGGGGCCCTTCTCATGCCGTCGCCTCTCGGGTCAGGTGCGGGAGACGGTGCCGCATCCCTCCGCGCGGTCCGCGTCGAGGTCCCGGCTGCGGTCGTACGGGTCCGTCGTCGGGCCGGTGGGGGGTGCCCCGGTGGGTGCCGCCGAGTCGAACTGCGGATGCAGGTAACCGTCGTACACCTCGCAGGCCGAGTTGCCGATCTCCTGGTCGTAGCGCACTACGGCGATCCTCCCCGGAGTGACCTGGTACCTGGTCGGGTCGGAGAGCTCGACGTCGACGACCCGGCGGATGATGGTACGGGCCACCTCGGTCGAGCCCTCGCGGACGAGCGGGTAGACGAAGGTGTAGTCGGCGTGCACCGCGACGGAGGCGCGCTCACCCGCCTTGACCGTCATGTGCCCGCGCGTCTTGACGACGTCCCCGGCGAGCCGCACCTCGTCGGGGTCGAAGCGCGTGAACATCGACAGCGGGTCGTGGTCCTTGTCCGGCTTGCGCAGCGCGGTGGTCAGCAGGTCGAGCAGTTCCGTCTGACGGGGCTCGATGACGCCGAGGGCGGTTTCCGGACGTTCGCCGCGGAGCGTGGCCGGGTCGAGGTTGGCGTCGACCAGGAGCTTTCTGGTCTGCTTCAGCGCCTGCTCCACCTGCGCCTTGGACAGGGTGCCGATCGGGGTGGCCTTGGGCAGCACGATGCCCGCCTCACCGTCGGCCCAGCGCTCGGCCGGCGAACCGGCGAACGGCCGGGCCACGGTGGGGACGGCGGGATCGGCGGCTGCGGGCGCGGCCGTCGGGGCGGCGGTCTCCGCCGGGAGCGGCGACGCGGCCACGCCCTGCGGGGACGAGGCGCTGGTGCCGAACGGGTCGCCGGGTATCAGCGAGGGCCGTATCGCCACGAGGGCGACGGCCACGGCGAGCGGCACGCCGACGAACGCCCACCGTCGACGGCGCCGGGCGGCCCGCCCGTCCATCTCCTGCCGGGCGGGCCCGGTACGCCAGCCCGGTGGCAACTCGCCCCGCGCGTCCTGCCGCCGGAGCCGCTCGGTGACCATGCGGGCTCGGGCGGAGGGTTCCTTGGGGGCGGAGGCGGATTCCCGTCCGGCGTCCTCGACGAACTTCCTCCACTCGTCGTCGGATATGGACGACGAGGACGCGCCGGCTCCCTCGTCCGAACCGGGCCTGGACCCTTCTGACGGTCTGTCGGCCATGCCTGTGCGCTCTCTCTCGATCTGTTGCAGGGCAGCTGAGCGTACGTCAGGCCTCGGACATCGCTCAGGACTGCCGGAACCGATCGGATGTGATGCAGCCCACATAAGAAATTCGTTAGTGAAGCCACAACCATTCACAGCCGTCACTGATCAAACCCTGCGAACCAAGGGCCACACCCGCGCCCCACACGCGGAGGCCTCCCCTGACACGTGCGCCGCGATGTCGTGGCGCTCCGGACTTTCGAGGTCTTCATGAAGCTTCGCCGTGCACTGGCCTCCGCGGCCACGACGGCTGTCATAGCCCCGATCGCGCTGCTGTCGGCGCCGGTCGCGTTCGCCACGGACACACCCGCCCCGACGGCGGAGAGCACGCCGACCGCGGTCGAGACGACTCCGGCCGAAGAGGAGACCACCCCGGCCGAGGAAACGCCCACCGAGGACCCGGCTCCCCCGACCGAGGAAGAGACCACCCCCGCCGAGGAAGAGACCACCCCGGCCGAAGAGGAGACGACTCCGGGCGAGGAGACCACGACCCCGTCCGCCTCCCCGTCGCCGAGCGCCAGCGAAAGCGCCCCGGCGGAAGAGGTCGACTTCTGTGAGGAGGCGGACGACGAGTCCGTCTTCCTCGACGAGAACCTGCGCAGCGGCCTGTCGGGCCTGCCCGAGACGATCGTCGCCGGCAGCGGCTGGACCAATTTCAGGTTCAACGTCTCCAACTCCGGTGACGAGGACATCAAGAACATCAAGCCGATGATCGGCGTCGCCGCGTTGGGCTGGGAGGACGCGGAGGACTACTCCGGCCAGGTCACGGTCCAGGTCTTCAGAACGGCCTCCGGCTCCTGGGAGACGCTGGCGGACGCCGCCGGTGAGGGCGCGACGTTCACCTCCTTCGCGCTCGACGCAGGCCAGTCGACCTCGTTCAAGCTGCGCCTGAAGGTCAGCGGTAAGGTGCCTGACTCCCTCGGACTCACCGGCGGCTTCGCGCAGTACTCGGACGCCGACGGCTGCTGGCTGGCCGACGACCCGAACGGCTGGGTCTACGTCTTCGACATCCTCGCCGCGGGCTCGGACGCCGGTAACCCGCCCGACGCCAAGCCGCAGACCGGTGGCAAGGAGCCGATCAAGGACGTCAAGGAGGTGGAGGTCACCGGCGAGCTCGCCTCGACCGGCTCCGACTCCAACCTGCCGGTCATCGCCACCATCGGCGGTGTCGCCATCGTCGCCGGTGCCGGCGTGATGTTCGCGATGAAGCGCCGCAAGGTGGGTGCCGAGGCCTGAGGCCTCGCCGGACAGCTCTACGCAAGACAGGGAAGGACCTGCGCTCGGAGGGGGGCGCAGGTCCTTCCCTGTTCTGTGCGGGGTGGGCGGGCTACTTCCTGGGTGGCACCGCCGGTATCCCCAGGAACGGCAGCTTCAGCGCGCCGAAGGCCTCCGCCGGGACCGCCGGGGACTTCGGTTCGACCGGCTGCAGGCGTTCGTATGCCGAGCCCTGGACCGGGCGGGGGTCGGCCTCGCCCTTGTTGGGCCAGTAGGACATCGCGCGTTCGGCCTGTGCGGTGATCGTCAGAGACGGGTTGACGCCGAGGTTGGCCGAGACCGCCGCTCCGTCGACGACCGAGATGCCGGGGTGGCCGTACAGCCGGTGGTACGGGTCGATCACGCCGGTCTCGGGGGAGTCTCCGATGGGGCAGCCGCCGAGGAAGTGGGCGGTGAGGGGGGTGCCCATGAGTTCGCCGACGTTGGAGCCGGCGAAGCCGTTGATGTCGGCGGCGATGACCGACGCGGCCTGAGAAGCGGCCTTGATCTGCTTGGGGTTGGGGGCGCCGTGGCCCTGGCGGGCCGTCAGCAGGCCCTTGCCCACGCCGTCCTGTTTCAGGTACGTCGTCAGGGAGTTGTCCAGCGACTGCATCACCAGGCCGATGATGGTCCGCTCCGACCAGCGGCGGTTGGAGAGGGAGCGCAGGACCAACAGGGGGTGGCGGGCCGCGTTCGCCAGCCAGGATCCGACACGTGAGCGGCCCTCCGCGTACGGGACCTGAAGGATCGACAGGCCGCCCATCGAGTTGGAGCCCTTGCCGTAGCGGACCGGCTCGATGTGGGTGTTCTCGTCCGGGTGGATGGACGAGGTGATGGCGACCCCGCGCGTGAAGTCGACCTTCGGCTCACCCGTCGCCTTGCGGTAGCGCCGGTTGTCGGTCTGCGCGCCGACCAGGGCCTCGGAGTTGGTGCGGGTCAGTTCGCCCAGCTTCGGGGAGAGGTACGGCAGTTGGCCGCCCGCCTTCATCCGGTGCAGGAGGGTCTGGGTGCCGTACGTGCCCGCCGCGATCACCACTCGGCGGGCCTTGAACAGCCTGCCCTCACCGTCCTTCGTACGGTTCTTGCGGTCGGTCGGCAGGGTCGCCACCGCGTAGCCGCCCTGCGAGTCGTCGGTGATGGAGACGACCGTCGTCATCGGGTGGACCACCGCGCCCGCCTTCTCGGCGAGGTAGAGGTAGTTCTCGTTGAGGGTGTTCTTCGCGCCGTGACGGCAGCCGGTCATGCACTCACCGCACTCCGTGCACGCCCTGCGCGCCGGGCCGGCCCCGCCGAAGTACGGGTCGGCGACCTCCTGGCCGGGCTTGGCCTGTGCCTTCCCCTCGGCGTCCTTGCCGTCGCCGAAGAAGACGCCGACCGGCGCCATGTGGAAGCTGTCGCCGACGCCCATCTTCTCGGCGGCCGCCTTGAGGTGGACGTCGGACGGGGTCATCGTCGGGTTGAGCCGTACGCCGAGCATGCGCTGGGCCTGGTCGTAGTACGGCTTCAGCTCCTCCTGCCAGTCGGTGATGTCCCGCCACTGGGGGTCGTCGAAGAAGGCCTTCGGCGGTACGTAGAGGGTGTTGGCGTAGTTGAGGGAGCCGCCGCCGACGCCGGCGCCCGCGAGGACCATGACGTTGCCGAGCAGGTGGATGCGCTGGATGCCGTACATGCCGAACTTGGGGGCCCAGAGGTAGTTCTTGAGGTCCCAGGAGTTCTTGGGGAGGGTCTCGCGGGTCCAGCGGCGGCCTGCCTCCAGGACGCCGACCCGGTAGCCCTTCTCGGTCAGGCGGAGGGCCGTGACGGATCCGCCGAACCCCGACCCGACGACGATGACGTCATAGTCGTATCCGGAGCCGTCGTCCTGATTCTGGGCAGAGTTCTCCTGTGACACGTGCTCTCCTCGTCGAAAGCGGTGGTGCGGCGGCTCGAAAGCCGGGCTCTAGCGGAAACGGAACGCCTTCATCAGCCGGAGGCTGCGGCTCATGAACTGCGCGTACTTCTCGTCGTCCATCCCCAGCGACGGCGCCATCGGCAGCAGCCGCTGCTGGGCGACCGTCTGGGCCTCCGTGTACTTGAGGATGCCCTCGGAGCCGTGGCGGCGGCCGAGGCCGGAGTCCTTCATGCCGCCCATCGGCGACTGGACGCTGCCGTACGCGGGGGCGTAGCCCTCGTTGACGTTCACCGTGCCGGTGCGCAGGCGGGCGGCGACCGCGCGGCCGCGGCTGCCGTTCTTCGTCCAGACCGACGAGTTGAGGCCGTACGGCGTGGAGTTGGCGTGCTCGATCGCCTCGTCCTCGGTCTTGAAACGGTAGATGGAGACGACCGGGCCGAAGGTCTCCTCGGCGCAGACGCTCATCTCCGGCCCGACGCCGTCGAGAATGGTCGGCTCGAAGAAGTACGGGCCGATGTCGGGGCGGGCCACACCGCCCGCGACGAGCTTCGCGCCCTTCGCGACGGCCTCCTCCACATGCCGGGTCACCGTTTCCAGCTGGCGCTCGCCCACCAGGGAGCCCATGTCGGCGCCGTAGGCGAGGGACTTGCCGAGCCGCATCGCCTTGGTGCGGGCGGCGAAGCGCTCGACGAAGGCGTCCGCGATCGACTCGTGGACGTAGAGCCGCTCGATGGAGATGCAGAGCTGGCCGGCGGAGGAGAAGCAGGCGCGGACGGCGCCCGCGGCGGCCTTCTCGACGTCGGCGTCCGCCAGGACCAGCATGGCGTTCTTGCCGCCGAGTTCCAGGGAGACGCCGACCAGGCGGGCGGCGGCGCCCTGGGCGACCTGGCGGCCGGTGCGGGTGGAGCCGGTGAAGGAGACGTAGTCGGCGTGCTGGACGACCTCGGGGCCGACGACGGGGCCCTCACCGAGGACGACCTGGAAGACGTCGGCGGGCAGACCGGCCTCTATGAGCAGGTCACGGGCCCAGAGAGCGGTCAGGCAGGTCTCCGTGTCCGGCTTCATGACGACCGCGTTGCCCGTGACGAACGCCGGAAGCGCGTCGCCGACGGAGAGCTCCAGGGGGTAGTTCCAGGGGGCGATCTGGCCGACGACGCCGCGCGGGTGGCGCAGTTCGGTGACGCGGGTGAGCGTGGGCATGGCGCCCGCGTGCCGCTTGGCCTTGAGGTAGGCGGGGGCCTTACGGCCGTAGTGGCGGGCGGCGACGGCTACGGCCTGCACCTCCTCGTGGGCGTGCAGCCGGGCCTTGCCGGTCTCCAGCTGGATGAGGTCGAGGACCTCGGCTTGGCGTTCGAGCAGCAGGTCGTGGAAGCGGAGCAGGACGGCGGCACGCTGCCGTACCGGAACCTGCGCCCAGACGGCCTGGGCCAGGCGGGCCGCCTCGAAGGCCTGCCGCACGTCCTCGGGCGTCGATTCGGGCAGGTCGGCCAGCTTCTCGCCGGTGAACGGCGTGTGGTTGGCGGTGCGACCGGAGCCGACCACGCCCTTGGTGAGCTGGGCCACCAACTCGGGGGTGACCACGTCGGCTGCGGTACGGGCGCCCTCCGGAGCGGGGGCGAGGGGGTTCGTGCCGGTCTTGGCCGGGGCCTGCGCGTCCGTCATGAGGCGCAGGGTATGCCGGAGGCCGGACTTTGTGTACCCGTCGGTAATGGGGATTCACCGAGTGCTCACATGCCGCCAGTGTCCACTGGCAACAAACGCGCTGATCAGGGCGTTGCCTGGCATGCTGCCGGGTCACTCGATCTCGAGTCGGTCACGGGCGCCCTTGAAGACGGCGGTGCCCTTCTTCTCCGAGGGCGTGCCCTTGGGCATGTCGACACGCAGCTCGAACATGCGATCGTCACCGGTGACCACGATCAGCTGCATGACCCGGGTCGGGGACACCTCCTTGTCGTAGGTGGTGTCGACGAGGACGGCGTCGTAGCCCTTGAAGGTCGTACGTGTGTACTGGCCGCTCGCGTCGTGGTTGTAGCTGTCCCAGGTCTCCTGCGCCTCCTGTGCCTGGTCCAGCAGCGGTCGCGGTGACTTGTCCCACTGGGTGAGGCGGACCTGGACGAGGCCCGCCTCGTTCTCGTGGACGACGAGGCGGGGCTGGTCGGCGGCATCGCCCTCCCGCGCGAACTCCTTGTACTCGGAGGGGAGGAAGAGGACGGCGTCCATGTCCTTCTCCCGATGCTCGGTCCAGGCGCCGGCGGAGGCGGTAGGGCTGGGGGTGGGTGTGGTGGCGGGGGTCAGGGGAGCCGAGGTGTGGACGGGGTTCATCTCCTTGGGGTCGTCGCGCTTGTCGACGAGGAAGGAGGAGGTGGCGAACCAGGTGGCGCCGACAAGAAGGGCACCCAGGACCGCCACGGGAAGGGGACGCAGGAGGGAGCGGCGCCCCTTGCCGGTCGGGATCGAGGCGGTGCTGGATGCGGGATCGGGGGTGGGGGTAGGGGTGGGGCGGCCGGACGTGGAGTCGGATGGCGGGCCGAGTGGGGAGCCGGACGTCGCCGTGGTGGTCGGCTCGGCTGTCGGCTCCGGCGCCTCCTCGGCTGTCGGCTCCCGCATCGGCTTCGGCGTCGGCTCGTCCGCCGACCCGCCCGCCGCGGCGCCTCCCAGCCGTACGGTCCCCGAGTCCTCGGCGAACTCCCGCAGTCCCGAGGCGTCCTGTGGCCCCGTTCCGGCCGCACCGCCGGAGGGCACCGGCACCGGCCACCCCTCCGTCAGCGCCTCCAGCACCGCCTCGACCTCGTCCGTGCCGGGCCGCTGCCCGGGGTCCTTCGCCAGCAGTCGCACGATCAGCGTGCCCAGCGGTCCCGCCTGCTTCGGCTCGGGCGGATCGGCGGCGAGGATCGCGGCCAGCGTGGACTCCAGGGTCGTACGGCGGAAGGGGGACCAGCCTTCCACCGCGGCGTACAGGAGAACGCCCAGCGACCACAGGTCGGAGGCGGGGCCGGCGCCGCGGCCGGACATCCGCTCGGGGGCGATGAACTCCAGGGAGCCGACGAACTCGCCGCTGACGGTGAGGGACTCCTCGCCCTGGATGTGGGCGATGCCGAAGTCGGTGAGGACGACACGGTCGTGCGCGCCGAGCAGCACGTTGGCCGGCTTGACGTCGCGGTGGACGATGCCGACGGCGTGCGCGGCGCGCAGGGCGCCGAGGACGGCGAGGCCGATGCGGGCGGCCTCGGTCGCCTCCACCGGGCCGCGCCGCAGGACCTCGTGCAGGGATTCGCCGCGGACCAGTTCCATGACGATCCAGGGCAGTCCGTCCTCGTCCACGACCACGTCGTGGATGGAGACGGCGGCCGGATGCTCGACGCGGGCGGCGGCACGGGCCTCACGGTGGAGCCGGTGCGCGGCGCGCTGATGGGCGGCGTCCTCCGGGTCTCCGGGCAACCTCGGCTGTTTGACGGCGACTTCGCGGCCCACGAGTTCGTCGTACGCCCGCCAGACGGTGCCCATGCCCCCGGAGCCGATGCGCTCGATCAGGCGGTAACGCCCGCCGATCACACGCCCGTTGGGTCCGGCGCCGCCCCCGTCGTTGCTCATGTCCCATGCCTACCTTGCGGGACCGGCCCTTGGCCACTTCAGAGCGTGCCGATGTCCAGGTTCGCGATGGCCGTCCGCGCCACCTCACGACCGCGGTCGGTGAAGTCGCCCTTGCCGGGGTAGTTGATGCTGAGCTTGTACATGTCTCCCGCGGAGGTCTTGTAGTAGAAGATCCTCATCTCGCGCGGGCGCGGGTTCTGGCTGTCGTTGGTGGTGTAGGTGACGGTGTTCTCGGCGGCCGGCTTGCCCTGGTACGTGGTCTCGCCGTCGGTCTTGGTCTTCGCGCCCTCGGCCATGCCGAGGTCGTAGACCCTGCCTTCCTTGAAGTCGCTGTTGTCGTCGTACATCTCGGCGGCGGCGGAGTCGGCGATGTCGCTGCTGGTGTCCTCCGCCTTCTTGTCCAGTCTCAGGCCGACCCAGATGGCGCCGCTCTCGTCGGTGTACGTGACCCAGTCGTCGTCGTCCGTCTTCTCTGGCACGGCCCGCTTGTAGCCGTCCGGCACCGCGAGGGAGGCGCCGAGAGACTTCTCCTCACGAACATTCCAGCCGTCCGGCAACGGCCCCGCGAACGGATCGGCGACCACCAGATACGCCGCCACCGCCCCGGCGACCACCGCCGCACCGATGCCGAGCAGCGTCCTGGGCCCCAGCACGATGCCCTTCTTGACGCTCTCGGGTATCCGTACGACCTGGGTGGCGGCCTGCACCGGCGGATTGGCGGCCTGTTCCAGCAGCGCACGCGTCTGCGCGGCGTTGGGGCGGCGCGCCGGGTCCTTCTGGAGGAGGCCGTTGATGGCCTCGGCGAGCGGGCCCTGCGCGGCGGCGGGCGCCGCGGGCGTGGCGTTCAGGACGGACTGGAGGGTCGCAGGGGTGTTGCTGCGGCGGAACGGCGAGACGCCCTCCGACGCCGCGTACAGGACGACGCCGAGGGACCACAGGTCGCTGGCCGGGCCGGGCCGCTGGCCCAGCACACGCTCCGGCGCGATGTACTCGGGCGAGCCGACGAAGCCGCCGGTGTCGGTCAGGTTGGTCTCGCCCTCGATCTGGGCGATACCGAAGTCGGTGAGGACCACACGGTCGTGGCGGCCGAGCATGACGTTGTCCGGCTTCACGTCGCGGTGCAGGATGCCCGCCGCGTGCGCCGCCTCCAGCGCGCCGAGCACTTCGAGGCCGATTCTCGCCGTGTCCCGGGCCCCGAGGGTGCCCTCCTGGAGGGCGTCGCCCAGCGAGCGGCCCTGGACCAGTTCCATCACGATCCACGGCCGGCCGTCCACGACGGCGACGTCATGCACGTTCACGACCGCGGGATGGTCGAGCCGGGCCGCGGCGCGCGCCTCCCGACGCATGCGCTCGAACGCGTTGGCACGTTCGCGTTCGGGAAGGTGATCCGGTACGCGAGGCTCCTTGACGGCGACCTCGCGGTCCACCGTCTCGTCCTTGGCCCGCCAGACGGTGCCCATGCCGCCGTGCCCGAGCTTGGCGAGCAGCCGGTATCGACCAGCTATGAGGCGTCCGGTGCCGGGGTCCGGGGTGGGCGCGGCGGACGGGACGGACGGGGTGGACGGGGGGGACGGGGTGGGCGTCGCGTACGGGTTGTCCGGGTGGGGGGCGGCCGGGGGCAGGTTCGGCTGCGGAGGTTGCAGTTCGAAACTCGTCGGCTCGCCGGATCGGTAAGGGACTCCCCCGTTGTTGCTCATGCGTCCATCAATATCGCGGCAAGCGGTTCGACATCCAGCACGAATGGTTTCCAGTCACAGAGCCGTGACTCGGATCGCCGCTTATCTACCGTTTATTCAGAGTTGGCGGGGGCGGGGCTCGAGAAGGCGGACGAGGGCGACGCGCTGGGCGTGCCCGGTGTGCTGGAGGGGGTCGGGGTGGCGGGTTTCGTCGAGGGGCTCGGGGTGCCGGGACTCGCGGTACCGGGACTCGTCGGCACCACACCCCCGTCGCCGCCCCCGTTCACCAGCAGCGCCGCCGCCGACACCCCCGCCACAGCCATCGCGGCGACCAGCAGTACGGTGGCCAGAGCGCTGCGCGGCGAGTAGGAGCGTCCCGCACTGCTGAACCGTTTCACCACGGGCGCACTCCCCGTCGCCAGGAACTCCCGCAGCATCCGCTCGGCCCCCGCCGCGTCCAGTCGCCGCCCGGGGTCCCGTTCCAGCAACCCCGCCACGACGGCCAGAATCGGCGCGGCCTGCGCGGGCGGACGTATCTCGTCGGACACCACCGCGAGCACGGTGCCGCTCAACGAGTCGCGCCGGAACGGCGATTCGCCGCTCAGGGCCGCGCAGAGCAACGCGCCCACGGACCACAGGTCGGCGGCGGGACCGGTCCTGGACCCGGACATCCGCTCCGGCGCGGTGTACTCGGGCGAGCCGACGAAGGCCCCGGACTCGGTGAGCGTCGACGTGCCCGGCACCTGGGCGATACCGAAGTCGGTGAGGACGACACGGTCGGTGCCGTCCTCGATGAGCACGTTGGCCGGTGTGATGTCCCGGTGCAGGACCCCGGCGGCGTGGGCCGTGCGCAGCGCGCTCAGCAGGTCGACGCCGATCCGGGCGGCCTCGTGCGCGTCGACCGGCCCGTGCGCCGCGATCCGGTCGGCCAGGGAGTCCCCGTCGACCAACTCCATGACGATGTACGGGCGTTCGTCGTCCTCCAGGATGTCGTGGACGACGATGACGTGCGGGTGGCTCAGCTGCGCCACCGCCTGGGCCTCGCGCAGTGTACGGGCACGCTGGCGCCGGGCCTCGGCCGCGGAGAGGGCCTCGTCAAGGGGGAGCTCCTTGACGGCCACCTGCCGTCCGAGCAACTGGTCGGTCGCCCGCCACACGACGCCCATGCCGCCGCGACCGAGCTGCGCCTCAAGGCGGTAACGCCCCGCGATCACACGGAAGTTGGCACCCTCGGTCCCCATGCGCCCCATCATGCAGCACCGGATGGATCGACTCCGGGGCGCCGATCGGCCAACTCTGCAAAGGAGCAAAGGGTTTCAAAAGCCGCTCGACGGTCCGTGCGGACCCTCAGGATCCGCTCGTCCGCCAGCGCTGGAGGACCGACGTGAACTGCTTGCGCGTGACCGCCCAGTCCGACTCGGGCGCGGACATGTAGATCGCGTACTCCGTGCCGTCCCGGTCGATGTACGCCTGGTCGATGGCCCGGCGCGGCCCGGGGAAGGGTGTGTCCTTGGCCAGCGCGGTCCAGGTGTACTCCCACAGGGAGCCCTCGCGGTCGCGGTAGAGGTCCGTCTTCAGGTACTCGGTCCTGTAGTCGACCAGCTTCCCGCTCAACTGCTGTTCCAGATCCCGCTGGTGGTCGTAGGCGTTCGCGAAGTCGGGCGAGGTGTCGACGGCGATACGGACGAAGTGCTCACCGCCGTCGGGCGTGTAGTCGACCTGCTGGAGGCCGTCGAACTCCTTGCCGACCACTTCCCGCTTCCAGCCCTTGGGCAGGTAGAGGGTGAAGCCCAGCGGATCCTTGTAGGGGACCCAGGACGCGGGGTCGTCGGCATCCGGGCTCGGTGACTCGCTCGCCGTGGGGTCGGGCGTGGTCGAGGCGGACGTGTCGTCGCTCTGTGGCCCCCATTTCTGCAGCACTACCGCGCTACCCCCGCCGACGATCGCGGCGAGCGCGACGACCAGGGCGAGCGTGCGCAGCCGGCGACGGCGCCTGGGCGGCCGACCGGGCGCGCCGCCGGTGCCACCACCGCCGGTGGCCGGGCCGGCACCAGTGCCGGGACCAGTGCCCCGGGTACCGTACGGTCCGCTGATCACAGTCGAGCCCGCCATCGGCGGATACGGCGTCCCGGTCGCGGCGGTCGAAGCGGTCGCTCCAGTCGCGGCCCCGGTGAGCGCGGTTCCCCCGGCGTACGTGGGCCCTGTGCGCGGCTCCGGCTGGTAGCGGGTGTGCTGGGTCGGCACGTAGGCCTGCGCCTCGTTCGGCCGTCGTCCCTCGGCCGCCTCGGCCAGCATCTGCTCGGCCTCGGCGGCGTCGGGCCGGGTGGCCGGATCCTTGCGCAGCAGGGCGCTGATCACGGGCGTGAGCGGGCCGGCGTGCCGCGGCTCGGCCGCCTCCTCCTCGACGACGGCCTGCATGGTGCCCAGCGGCGAGGTGCGGCGGAAGGGCGAGCGGCCCTCGACGGCCGTGTAGAGCGTCGCGCCGAGTGCCCACAGGTCGGAGGCGGGGCCGGGGTCGTGGCCGCGGACGCGCTCGGGGGCCAGGTAGTCGACCGAGCCGACGACCTCGCCGGTGCGGGTGATGGTGGTGTCGCCCTCGATCTGGGCGATGCCGAAGTCGGTGAGGAGGACGCGGCGGTCCTCGGAGAGCAGGACGTTGCCGGGTTTGATGTCGCGGTGCAGGACGCCGGCGGAGTGGGCGGCGCGCAGCGCCCGCAGCACCCACAGGCCGATCCGGGCGGCCTCGGCCGGCTCGACACGTCCCTGCTCCTTGACCGCGTCGGCCAGCGAGTGGCCTTCGACCAGCTCCATCACGATCCACGGCCGGCCGTCGTGCTCCAGCACGTCGTGCACGGTGACCACGGCGGAGTGGTTGATGCGCGCGGCGGCGCGGGCCTCGGCGCGGGTGCGGGCGAGCAGCCGCTCCTGGTCGCTCTCGGAGACGTAGAGGGCCGCGGTCAGCTCCTTGATCGCGACGGCCCGATGCAGCACCTCATCGTGCGCACGCCACACCCGGCCCATACCGCCGCTGCCGATCGCGTCGGCGAGCCGGTAGCGGCCCGAGACGAGCTGGCCCTGCATCTGATTCACGTTGCCCCGCAATGCTCTTGACAGGGTCAGGTTAAGGACCTGCCGACGCGACCGGAACCACGGGGGTGCCAAGGAGACCGCACTGTGATGGTTGTCGCTTTCGGCGCCGGGAAGCAACCTGGAGCGGCTGTCACCCAGTGTTCACGGACGCAATCAACCGGTGACCTGATACGTCGCCGACGCCTGCTCGAACAGCCGTGTCACCTCGTCCCGCTCGGCATCCGGGCCGCGCACCTGCACCACGTGGTACCGCCCGTCGATCAGGATCGCGACATTGCGCACGAACAGCTCGCGCCCCTGGTCGTCGGTCCAGGTGAACTGCCCCTCGGCCATGACCCGCTCACCGACCTGAATGGTCTTCAGCCCGCCGGAGGAGGCCCAGCTGGAGTCGCGGTACGGCTGCAACTCCCGCTCGTGCTCCCGCTGGTAGACCATCGGGTCGCTGCCGTACTGGTCCGCGGTGTCCCGGCCCGCCACGACGATGAGGTCGAAGTCGCCGTGCGAGTACACGACCTGCCCGCGCCCGTTCTCCGGGGTGCGGTTCCATCCGTTGGCGACGGCGATCTGGAATCCGGCCGTGTCCTTGCGCAGGGTGAATCCGTCCGGGACGTCGGGGTCGTCGGGGCTGTTGGTCTGCGTCTCGGTCGAACCGGCCGACTCCGAGGGGTCGTTGCCGGACCCCGGTGACGTCTGCTCGGGCCGCGGCTCGCTGCTCGCCTCGGCGGACTGCTCGGGTTCCGCCCCGCCGGCCTGGCCCGCGGCGCCGGTGCGGCCGGGGTCGGCCGTGGCGCCGTCGCCCTGGTCGGTCTTCGGCATGAACAGCATGGCGTACGCGATGGCCGCGGCCATCCCGAGCAGCACCAGCACCAGCAACGTGCGCCCGAGCCTGCGGGGCGAATGCTCCGTCTCCCGTCTGGCCCGCTTGTGCCGCCCGTGATGCGCGGGCAGCCCGGCCCGCCGCCTGCGCACCAGCTCGCCCCGGCGCCGCACGATCGGCAGCCGGTTGGGGTCGACCGGCGGGGCAGGGACGACATGCGTGCCGGCCTCCGGCTCGGGCGCGGACCGTACGAGCGAGCGCAGCCAGCCCCGCAGCTCCTCGAAGTCGAGTCGCTCGGTGGGGTCCTGACGCAGCAGCGACTCCACGACCGGCCTGAGCGGCCCGCACTCCTCGGCGAAGGCGGGCGGCTCCGCGCACACCATCTGCACGAGCTCGGCCGTCGACTCCTCCGGATACGGCGCATGCCCCTGCACGGCCCGGAAGAGCAGCGCGCCGAGAGCCCACAGGTCGGTCGCGGGCCCGATCGGCGCGGCGAGCTGCCAGTTCTCATGCACGGGTCCGGCCTGCTCCGGCGCCCACCGCTCGGTCACCGGCCCGACGACAGCCATCCGCGCCTGCCGCGCCCGCTCCGCGGCGAGCGCGGTGGTGGGGCCACGGTGAGCGGGGGCACCGGTCACGAGGTCGTCCCAGCGGGCCGGGGGACGGGGGGCGGGGCCGTCGACGGGGACGCCCTGCGCGGGGGTGCCCGCAGGGGCGCCGAGGCCACCGGGGTGGGCGCCCGGGACGGCCGGGGGAAGGGCCGTACGGCCGCGTCCGTCGTCCGTCGGTGCGCCGGGGGCCCCGCTTCGGGGTGCGGCGCCGGGCCAGGAGGGGGGCTG
>CBFGZZ010000226.1:0-14677 GCA_965653385.1 uncultured Streptomyces sp.
GGCTTCCTGGATTGGCCTAAATACTCTTTTTTAACACTCACACCCCCCGTCGCGGGGTTGGGCCTATCTGGCCCACCCCCGTCCACAGCTCAACCCTTCGGCCTGACTTATCCGGCCTGCGGGTCGCCCTTCGTGTAGGTGAGGCGCTCCACGGCCCCCGGCTGCCAGTCGTCCTCGATCTTCTTGCCGTTGACGTACAGGTCGATCGCACCCGCGTCGCCGAGGACGAGGTTGATCTTGTCGCTGTCCTGGAAGGTCTTGGTGTCGCCCTGCTTGAGGAGGCCGTCGAAGAGCAGCTTGCCGTTGTGGTCCTTGGCCGAGATCCAGCTCCTGCCGTCGGCGGCGCTGACCTGGACGGTCACCTTGTCCTGCGGAACGGCGGCGATGGCGCTGTCCGAGGGCTTGGGGTCCTTGGGCTTGTCGGTCTTCGGGGTGGGCGTGATCTTGTCGGCGGTCGGCGTCGAGCCGCCCTCGGCGACCGCCGTCCTGCCGCCCTCGTCCTCACCCTTGAAAGCGGTGAACCCGACGAACCCGATCACGGCGACGATCGCGGCGACCATGGCGGCGGTCCAGTTGGGCCCGCGCCGCTCGGGGCGGATCCGCTCCGCCTCGAACAGGGGGGCCGCCGGGGTCGGCGCCGGGCGTCCGCCGTGCGAGTCGTCGTACTGGGCGAGGAGCGGGGCGGGGTCGAGGTGGACGGCTTTGGCCAGGGTCCGGATGTGGCCACGGGCGTACACGTCGCCGCCGCAGGGGGCGAAGTTGTCGTCCTCGATGGCATGCACGATGGCGATGCGGACCCGGGTGGCGTTGGTGACGTCGTCGACGGTCAGCCCTGCGTCGATGCGCGCCTGCCGGATGGCACGGCCGATCGAGGGGCGGAATTCGTCGGACACGTCTTCGAACGGACGCTCGTCTTCAGGGGAGTTGCCGATGGACACGGGGGCGCCTTTCGAGCGTTTAAGCCACCTGTGCTGGAGGTTCAGTCTAGGGGGGGTACGAAAGGGTGGGGCAACCGGGCGGTAGGACTTTGTACGCCATCGGAATGGCCGGACACGCCGATGACGGAGTACGAGATTCTCGCGCTTCCCTCAACTTGACGTACGCCGAAGGGGAACGGTTGCTCAATGATCCCTTACGGGTGAGTCACGATCGGACATCGACCCGTCACCCACCCGCCCGCAAGGCGATCACCGCGTCCCGTTTCCGCCCGGACTCCCTTTAAGCCTCCCCGCGGATCACGGCGAGCACGCCGTCCAGCTCATCAGGTTTCACAAGAACGTCACGAGCCTTGGAGCCCTCGCTCGGTCCGACGATGCCCCGCGACTCCATGAGGTCCATCAGCCGCCCAGCCTTGGCGAACCCGACCCGCAGCTTGCGCTGCAGCATGGACGTCGATCCGAACTGCGTGGAGACCACCAGTTCGGCCGCCTGGCACAGCAGATCGAGGTCGTCGCCGATCTCCTCGTCGATCTCCTTCTTCTGCTTGGTGCCCACGGTGACGTCGTCCCGGAAGACGGGCGCCATCTGGTCCTTGCAGTGCTGGACGACGGCCGCGACCTCGTCCTCGGTCACGAACGCGCCCTGCATGCGCGTGGGCTTGTTGGCACCCATCGGCAGGAACAGCCCGTCGCCCTTGCCGATCAGCTTCTCGGCGCCGGGCTGATCGAGGATGACCCGCGAGTCCGCGAGCGACGAGGTGGCGAACGCGAGCCTTGAGGGGACGTTCGCCTTGATCAGACCCGTGACGACGTCGACCGACGGCCGCTGTGTGGCGAGCACCAGGTGGATGCCGGCCGCGCGCGCGAGCTGCGTGATGCGCACGATCGCGTCCTCGACGTCACGCGGCGCGACCATCATCAGGTCGGCGAGCTCGTCGACGATCACCAGCAGGTACGGGTAGGGCTGGAGCTCGCGCTCACTGCCCTCCGGCGCCTTCACCTTGCCGCCCCGCACGGCTTCGTTGAAGTCGTCGATGTGCCGGTATCCGTACGCCGCCAGGTCGTCGTAGCGAAGATCCATCTCCCGTACGACCCACTGGAGCGCCTCGGCGGCCCGCTTCGGGTTGGTGATGATCGGGGTGATCAGGTGAGGGATGCCCTCGTACGCGGTGAGCTCGACACGCTTGGGGTCGACGAGGACCATCCGGACGTCCTCCGGGGTCGCCCGCATCATCACGGAAGTGATCAAGCAGTTAATGCACGACGACTTACCGGAACCGGTCGCACCGGCAACCAGCACGTGCGGCATCTTCGCGATGTTGGCCATCACATAGCCGCCCTCGACGTCCTTGCCGAGCGCGACCAGCATCGGGTGGTCGTCCTCGGCGGCGGCCGCGAGACGCAGCACGTCACCGAGGTTGACCATCTCCCGGTCGGTGTTGGGGATCTCGATGCCGACCGCGGACTTGCCGGGGATGGGGCTGATGATCCGCACGTCCGGGCTGGCGACCGCGTACGCGATGTTCTTCGTCAGCGCGGTGATCCGCTCGACCTTCACGGCGGGCCCGAGTTCGACCTCGTAGCGCGTGACCGTCGGCCCGCGCGTGAAGCCGGTGACCCTGGCGTCGACCTTGAACTCGGTGAAGACGGTGGTGAGGGACTCCACGATGGCGTCGTTGGCGGCACTGCGCGACTTGCCGGGGCCGCCGCGCTCCAGGAGGTCGAGCGACGGGAGCGAGTAGGTGATGTCACCGGACAGCTGGAGCTGTTCGGCGCGTGGGGGCAGGTCGCGGACCTCGTCGGGAGCGGCCTTGGTGAGATCCGGGACCCCGGCCTTGGTCAGGTCCGGGACCTCGCTCTTGGGGAGCTTCTCCTGCTTGGGCCGCGCGGCCGGAACCGGCGTCGGCACCGGCGTGGTCTCCGCGCGGTCGCCCACGCTGACGCCCTGGGTGAGGTCGGCGACGATCGGCGAGGGCGGCATCCCGTGCAGGACGGCTCCGTCGAGTGCGGCAGCGGCGGCCGCGGCGACGTCCACAGCGTCCATGGGACGGTTCATCTCGGGCTGCGGCACCGCGGAGCGCCTCGGGCGCCCGCGACGCCGCGAGAGGGCCTCCTGCTCGGCGCTGTCGGGGTCGTACGCCTCGGGCGCCGGGCGGCGCTTACGGCCGCGCGCCGCGGGCAGCGCCTCGCGCCATTGGTCGTCGTAGCGCTGGTCGTCCTCGGTGACGTCGTCGTCCTCGTCCGGGTCGGGCAGGATGCCGAGCTTGATGCCCAGCAGCCGCAGCCGCTGCGGAATGGCGTTGACCGGCGTGGCCGTGACGACGAGCAGCCCGAAGATCGTGAGCAGCACGAGCAGCGGTACGGCGAGGACCTCGCCCATGGCGTACGTCAGCGGGGTGGCCGCGCCCCAGCCGATGAGGCCGCCCGCGTCCCTTATGGCCTGCATGCCGTCGCTGCGGGCGGGCGAGCCGACGGCGATGTGCACCTGGCCGAGCACACCGATGACGAGCGCGGACAGGCCGATGACGATGCGGCCGTTGGCCTCGGGCTTCTCGGGATGCCGCATGAAGCGTACGCCGATGACCGCGAGCAGTATCGGCACGAGCAGGTCGAGCCGGCCGAAGGCGCCGGTCACGATGATCTCGACGAGGTCGCCGACGGGGCCGCGCAGATTGGACCAGGTGCCGGCGGCGACGATCAGCGCGAGCCCGAGGAGCAACAGCGCGATGCCGTCCTTGCGATGGGCCGGGTCGAGGTTCTTCGCGCCCTGCCCTATGCCGCGGAACACCGCGCCGACCGCGTGCGCCAGCCCGAGCCAGACGGCGCGCACGAGCCGGTAGATGCCCCCGGTGGGGTTGGGTGCCGGCTTGGGCGCGGGCGCGGCTTTCTTCGCCGCGGCCTTCTTGGCCGGCGCCTTTTTCGCGGGGGCTTTCTTGGCAGCGGCCTTCTTCGCCGGGGCCTTCGCGGAAGCGGCCGCCTTCTTCGCGGGCGGCTTCTTGGCTGCGGAGGGACGTGAGGCCATGGGTGTGAGGTTACCGGTGGAGACGACAGCGGACACGTGTGCCCACTGCTTCACCCGTTCGTGTCGCCCTTGCGGAGGCGGCGAACTGACGCCGGTTCACGGACCGGTCGCACGCCGGACGGCCCCCAGATGGCGCGCGTCAACACGCGCCTCCTCGATGTCAGTTCTGCGAAGGGACCGAGGACGTGCTTCCGGTGCCCGGCTCCAGCGCGTCCAGCGCCCGCCGCAAACCCGTGAGTTTGCGTTCGAGATGGGCCGCCGTGGCCACTGCGGCCGCGTCCGCGGACTCCTCGTCGAGCTGCTTGGACAATGCCTCGGCCTGCTCCTCGACGGCGGCGAGCCGCGCCGACAGTTCGGCCAGCAGCCCCGCCGGCTCCTTCGCGTCGCCGCCCGCGGCCTTGCCGCCGCCCTCCAACTGGAGCCGCAGCAGCGCCGCCTGCTCACGCAGCTGGCAGTTCTTCATGTACAGCTCGACGAACACCGAGACCTTCGCCCGCAGCACCCACGGGTCGAACGGCTTGGAGATGTAATCCACCGCGCCCGCCGCGTAACCACGGAAGGTGTGATGCGGGCCGTGATTGATCGCGGTGAGGAAGATGATCGGGATGTCCCGGGTCCGTTCCCGCCGCTTGATGTGCGCCGCGGTTTCGAAACCGTCCATTCCCGGCATCTGAACGTCCAGCAGAATGACCGCGAAGTCGTCCGTCAGAAGTGCCTTGAGCGCTTCCTCCCCGGACGATGCCCGCACCAGGGTCTGATCGAGCGCAGAGAGGATCGCCTCCAGCGCCAGCAGATTCTCCGGCCGGTCATCGACCAGGAGGATCTTGGCCTTCTGCACCATGGCCCGCCCTCCTCGCCCCGGCAGTGCACCGGGCTCCGCCCCAGGGGACGACTCCCTTACGCCGCCCGCCCTCGTGCCGGTCATGGTAGCCGCACCCCGCCTGTCGCCACACCCTGTCACCGCGATGTCACTGTGCACGTAGCAGAAACGCGGCAGGAGACCAGAAGGTTCCCCGAATCCCGCACTTCTACACGGCTTCGAGCACACTGAGTCAGCAACTCCGCGTGAACACTGTCAGCTCCGGTCACTGTTCCCTCATCCACTGATCCATCACCGCCAGCAGGTGATCAGGATCGACCGGCTTCGTCACATAATCAGATGCACCCGACTCGATCGCCTTCTCCCGGTCGCCCTTCATCGCCTTGGCGGTCAGCGCGATGATCGGGAGTCCGGCGAACTGCGGCATCCTACGAATCGCCGTAGTCGTGGCATACCCGTCCATCTCGGGCATCATGATGTCCATCAGGACAACCGCGACATCGTCGTGCTGCTCCAGGACCTCGATGCCCTCCCGGCCGTTCTCCGCGTACAGCACGGACAGGCCGTGCTGCTCCAGGACGCTGGTCAGCGCGAAGACGTTACGGATGTCGTCGTCGACGATCAGTACCTTCTCGCCGCCGAACCGGATGCCCCGGCGGGACTGCGGCGCCGTGTCCGGCTCCGCCGCCGACCACTGCTCCGGCTGGGCCGGCCGCTGCTCCAGCTCGCTCGCGGCCCTGCGGCGGCGCCTGAAGAGTGCCGCGGCGCCGTTCTGCGTCTCCCGGTACGACCGCACCTCGGCCGGCGTCTCGACCTCCACGTCGGAGAGCTCGGCCAGCTCGGCCGCCGAGGCGACCAGGGCGCCGGCGTCGAGGGGCGGCAGCTGCTGCTGGTAGCCGTGCGGAGGCAGTTCGCTCGGGTGCAGCGGCAAATACAGCGTGAACGTCGAGCCGCGCCCCGGTTCGCTCTGCGCGTGGATCTCCCCGCCGAGCAACTGGGCGATCTCCCGCGAGATCGACAGCCCCAGTCCCGTACCGCCGTACTTGCGGCTCGTCGTGCCGTCCGCCTGCTTGAACGCCTCGAAGATCACCCGCATCTTGCTGGCCGCGATCCCGATACCGGTGTCGGTGACGGAGAACGCGATCAGCGGCGCGTCCGCCTCGGTCAGCGAACCGGCCTCCAGCAGCTGCTCCCGGATCTTCTGCGGCACGTCCATCCCGGCGGGCCGGATGACCAGCTCCACCGACCCGGAGTCGGTGAACTTCACCGCGTTCGACAACAGGTTGCGCAGCACCTGAAGCAGCCGCTGTTCGTCGGTGTGCAGCGTGGCCGGCAGCTCCGGGGAGACCCGCACGGACAGGTCCAGGCCCTTCTCCGCGGTCAGCGGGCGGAAGGTGGCCTCCACGTAGTCCACGAGCTGGACGAGCGCGATACGCGTCGGCGAGACGTCCATCTTGCCCGCCTCGACCTTCGACAGGTCGAGGATGTCGTTGATCAACTGGAGCAGGTCCGACCCGGCGCCGTGGATGGTCTCGGCGAACTCGACCTGCTTCGGCGAGAGATTGCCCTCGGCGTTGTCGGCGAGCAGCTTCGCCAGGATCAGCAGCGAGTTGAGCGGCGTACGCAGCTCGTGCGACATGTTCGCGAGGAACTCGCTCTTGTAGCGCATGGAGACCGCGAGTTGCTCGGCGCGCTCCTCCAGGACCTGCCGCGCCTCCTCGATCTCGGTGTTCTTCACCTCGATGTCGCGGTTCTGCTGGGCCAGCAGCTCGGCCTTCTCCTCCAGTTCGGCATTGGACGCCTGAAGCGCCTTCTGCCGGTTCTCCAACTCGGCCGAACGCTCCCGGAGTTGCTCGGTCAGCTCCTGCGACTGCTTCAGCAGCACCTCGGTCTTGGTGTTCACCGAGATGGTGTTGACGCTGGTCGCGATCATCTCGGCGATCTGGTTGAGGAAGTCCTTCTGGATCTGCGTGAACGGCGTGAAGGAGGCCAGCTCGATCACGCCGAGCACCTTGCCCTCGAACAGCACCGGAAGGACGATCACCTGCGCGGGCGGGGCCTCGCCGAGTCCGGAGGAGATCTTCAGGTAGCCGCTGGGCGCGTTCTCCACCAGGATCGTGCGCTTCTCCTCCGCGGCCGTGCCGATCAGCGCCTCACCCGGCCGGAAGGACGTCGGCATGGAACCCATCGAGTAGCCGTACGACCCGAGCATCCGCAGCTCGTACTGGTCTTCGCTCTCGGCCGCGAGGTCCTTGCCGTCGAGGAGCGGCATCGCGACGAAGAACGCCCCGTGCTGCGCGGTCACCACCGGCGTCAGCTCGCTCATGATCAGCGAGGCCACGTCCTCCAGGTCGCGCCGCCCCTGCATCAGGGCCGAGATTCGGGCGAGGTTGCCCTTGAGCCAGTCCTGCTCCTTGTTGGCGATCGTGGTGTCGCGCAGGTTCGCGATCATCTTGTTGATGTAGTCCTGGAGCTCCTGGATCTCGCCGGACGCGTCGACGTCGATCTTCAGGTTCAGGTCGCCTCGGGTCACCGCGGTCGCCACGCGCGCGATGGCTCGCACCTGCCGAGTAAGGTTTCCTGCCATTTCGTTCACGGACTCGGTGAGGTCGCGCCAGGTGCCGTCGACGTCACGCACGCGTGCCTGGCCGCCGAGCTGTCCTTCCGTGCCCACCTCGCGGGCGACCCGGGTGACCTCCTCGGCGAAGGACGACAGCTGGTCGACCATCGTGTTGATCGTCGTCTTGAGCTCGAGGATCTCGCCGCGAGCGTCGATGTCGATCTTCTTGGACAGGTCACCCTTGGCGATGGCGGTCGTGACCAGGGCGATGTTGCGCACCTGACCGGTCAGGTTGGACGCCATCTGGTTCACGGACTCGGTGAGGTCCTTCCAGGTCCCGGCCACACCCGGCACATGCGCCTGACCACCGAGGATGCCGTCAGTACCCACCTCGCGGGCCACCTTGGTGACCTGGTCGGCGAACGAACTCAGCGTCTTCACCATCGTGTTGAACGTGTCGGCGAGCTGCGCGACCTCACCGCGTGCCTCGATCGTCACCGTCCGCGTCAGGTCACCGTTGGCGACGGCCGCCGCTACCTGGGAGATGTTCCGCACCTGCATGGTCAGGTTCTTGGCCATCAGGTTGACGTTGCCGCTCAGGTCCTTCCAGATGCCCGTGACACCGGGCACATGCGCCTGGCCGCCCAGGATGCCCTCGGTGCCCACCTCACGGGCCACCCGGGTCACCTGCTCGGCGAAGCTGGACAGCTGGTCCACCATCGTGTTGACGGTCGTGACGAGCTCGAGGATCTCGCCCTTGGCGTCGACGGTGATCTTCTTCGACAGGTCGCCCTTGGCGACCGCGGTCGTGACCTCGGCGATCTGACGCACCTGGATGGTCAGGTTGTTCGCCATGAAGTTCACGGACTGAGTGAGGTCCTTCCAGGTGCCGGAGACGCCCTGCACCTCGGCCTGACCACCGAGCTGGCCCTCCGTACCCACCTCGCGGGCGACCCTGGTGACCTCCTCCGCGAACGACGACAGCTGGTCCACCATCGTGTTCAGCGTGTTCTTGAGCTCCAGGATCTCACCGCGCGCATCCACGGTGATCTTCTGCGACAGGTCACCCCTTGCCACCGCGGTGGCGACCTGCGCGATGTTTCGCACCTGAGCCGTAAGGTTTCCTGCCATTCCGTTCACGGAATCGGTCAGGTCCCGCCACACACCGGCTACGCCGGGTACCTGCGCCTGACCGCCCAGACGGCCCTCGGTACCCACCTCGCGCGCCACGCGGGTCACCTGGTCGGCAAAGCCGGAGAGCTGGTCGACCATCGTGTTGATGGTGTTCTTCAGCTCCAGGATCTCGCCCCGCGCGTCGACGTCGATCTTCTGCGACAGGTCACCCCGCGCCACGGCGGTGGTCACCTGGGCGATGTTGCGCACCTGGGCGGTGAGGTTTCCTGCCATTCCGTTGACGGAGTCGGTGAGCTCCTTCCAGGTGCCGGCCACCCCGGGTACGACCGCCTGACCGCCCAGTCGGCCCTCGGTACCCACGTCCCGGGCCATGCGCGTCACCTGGTCGGCGAAGGACGACAGCTGGTCCACCATCGTGTTCACGGTGTTCTTCAGCTGGAGCATCTCGCCGGAGACGTCCACGGTGACCTTCTGCGACAGGTCACCGTTGGCCACGGCCGTGGTCACCTGGGCGATGTTCCTCACCTGTCCGGTGAGGTTCCGGAACGCCGTGTTGACGGAGTCCGTCAGGTCCTTCCACGTCCCCGCCGCACCCGGCACCTGGGCCTGTCCGCCGAGCTCACCCTCGACACCCACCTCACGCGCCACACGCGTGACCTCGGAACCGAAGGACGACAGCTGGTCCACCATCGTGTTCACGGTGTTCTTGAGTTCCAGCATCTCGCCGGACACATCCACCGTGACCTTCTGCGACAGATCACCGTTGGCCACAGCCGTCGTGACGGCCGCGATGTCCCTCACCTGTCCGGTGAGATTCCGGAACGCCGTGTTGACGGAGTCCGTCAGGTCCTTCCACGTCCCCGCCGCACCCGGCACATTCGCCTGGCCACCGAGTCGGCCCTCGGCGCCGACCTCGTTGGCCACGCGTGTGACCTCGTCCGCGAAGATCCGCAGCGTCTCGGTCATCTGGTTGATCGTGTCCGCGAGCTGGGCGACCTCGCCGCGCGCCGACACCGTGACCTTCTGCGACAGATCACCGTTGGCGACCGCCGTCGTCACCTGGGCGATTCCTCGCACCTGCGCGGTCAGGTTGCCGGCCATGAGGTTCACCGAATCGGTGAGGTCCTTCCACGTGCCGGCCACACCCGGCACCTGCGCCTGACCACCCAGCTCACCCTCGGTACCGACCTCGCGCGCGACTCGCGTCACCTCGGACGAGAAGGACGACAGCTGGTCCACCATCGTGTTGACGGTGTTCTTCAGCTCCAGCATCTCGCCGGCCACGTGCACCGTGACCTTCCGCGACAGATCGCCCTTGGCGACCGCCGTGGTCACCAGCGCGATGTCCCGCACCTGGGCCGTCAACCGGTACGCCATCGTGTTGACCGAGTCCGTGAGGTCCTTCCACGAACCGGACATCCCACGCACACGTGCCTGCCCGCCGAGCTTGCCCTCGGTGCCCACCTCGCTGGCCACCCGCGTGACCTCGTCGGTGAACGTCGAGAGCTGATCGACAAGGTTGTTTACAGTCCGTCCGACCTTGAGGAACTCACCCCGCAGCGGATGCCCGGTCCCGTCCGGCGCCTGCGTCCGCAGCTCCATGCGCGGCGACAGATCACCCTCGGCCACCGCGGACAGCACCCGGCCGACCTCGGAGACGGGCCGTACGAGATCGTCGACCAGGGCGTTGGAGTTGTCGATGGCGGCAGCCCAGGAGCCCTCACAGGCCCCCGTCTCCAGCCGTTCCGTGAGCTTGCCCTCACGTCCCACCACGCGCCGTACCCGCGACAGCTCACCCGTGAGGTGGAGATTACGGTCAGCCACCTCGTTGAAAACGGCGGCGATCTCCGACATCACGCCGTCCCCGGACACCGTGAGCCGCTTCCGGAAGTTCCCGTCCCGCATCGACACCAGGGCCGCCAGCAGCCGGTTCAGGGAAGCCGTGTCCACCGCGGTGGTACCGCCTCGTGTCTTGCGTTCGTTCCTCAGGGACTGTCCGCCTTTCGCGCGCGTCTTAGTGCCCCGCGTCGCTGCGCCAGACTCCACTGTGTCCCTCCCGCAGGGGTCGACCGTTACTGCTGTGCTCGGGTGCTGCCGCTCGGCGTACCCGTTACTGCTGGGTATTCCTGCCGGATATACCAGGCCGCTCCACGTGCTGCTGCCCGCGGTACGCGAATGTCACCCAGCCTGCCCGGACCTTCACAAGAAGCTTGCCCAGTGTTTCACCCTGGCTGAACCCGGCCATAACAGTTCGGCAGCTTCGCACATCGTCCGCACACCCTCCGGACGGAAACACTGCAGACCGGCATCCGCATGGACGGCGAAGGTAAGTAACCTTGCATGCGGCTGTCCAGCCGCGCCGGTCCCGTCCGGCCTGGGCGGTGACAGGAGGAGTACGAGCGGGCATCGGAGGGACAGCCGGACATGACCACCGGACTGATCCCGGGGGGACAACCCCCGGACCGGCCGACAGGCACGCAGATGCCGCATCAGCGGCGCGAGCCGGTCGGCCTCGGAGCCCTGCACGTCGACAACCGGCCGAGGAGTTCTGTGATCACCGCGCGCGCGGCAGCCAGCTTCGATCCCGTCGGGCGATCGGTCGCGAGCGCCCGCTCCTTCGTTCGCGACACCCTCCAGGGGTGGGGTTTCGCCGACATCGTCGACGACGCCGTCGTCCTCACCAGCGAACTGGTGACCAACGCCGTCGTCCACGCGGGCACTTCCGCGGACGTTCTGTGTCTGCGCAGTGACGACGGGGTACGGATCGAGGTGGCCGACCGGTATCCGGAGCGCGAGATCCCCCTGCAGGGCCATCCCGTCAACATGGGCAGCCCCGACCGCGAGGGCGGCCGCGGGCTCCAGCTGTGCGCGGCCCTCGCCGGACGCTGGGGCGTCGAGTACACGCCCACCCACAAACAGGTCTGGTTCCAACTCGACCTCCCCGACCGCCCCGTGGGCACGCGCGCCGCAGGCCCGTCCCTGCCCTCCGACCTCCTCCCGCTCGCCGACGGCCGCGTCCGCGTGGCAGTGGTCCAGATCGACCGTACGGGCGCCATCTCGGCCTGGAACGAGGACGCCGAGGATCTCTTCGGCTATGCCCCCGAGCAGGTCACCGGGAAGCCCCTGACCGACCTCGCGGCCTGGCCGCACACACCGGGCACCAGTACCGGTATCGCCGAGGCACTCCAACTCTCCCGCTGGGAAGGCAGCTACGGCATAAGGGGCGCCAACGGCCGCGTCACACCGGTCTACGCCTCCCACCTCCGCGTCCGAGACACGGGGGGCGAGCCTTCCACGGTCTGCCTCCTGGTCCGCGACCACGAACGCGCGGTCCTGCAGACCCCGTTGCGCATCCCCGCCTCCGACACCTCGTCCGACGCTCAGAGCACCGACCCGTTCGAGGTCTTCATCGGCTCTCCGGCCCCGGACGACCTCGACGGCCTCCTTCAGCGCACGGTCGAACGCGCCCGCGACATGCTCGACGGCGACTCCGCGTTCCTGCTCCTCGCGACCGACGACGAGACAGAGCTGGAGGTCCGCGCCTCCACCGGCCTGCCCTCAGCCCGTCAGCGCTTCGCGCGCGTGCCTGTCGAAGCGGGCCCCGGCCGCTACGGCTCGGCCCGCATGCCGGCCGTCCACGAGGACCTCACGATGGTCCCCGGCGCCGTTCCCCTGCTGAGGGGCACCGGCATGCGTTCGGTCGTCACGGTCCCCCTCAAGGTCGAGGGCCGCCTCACCGGCTCCCTCGGCGTCGCCGCCGAGGCCCCCGCCAGATACTCCAACGAGGAGGCACTGCGCCTCCAGTTCGCCGCCGACCGCATCGCGCTCGCGGTGGAGTCCGCCCGTCTCGGTGAACTGGAACGCCTCCGCCGCGGCTCCCTCAGTTTCCTCGTCGAAGCCTCCGATCTCCTCGCCGGCACCCTGGACCGCGACCAGACCCTGGCCCTGATGGCTCAGATGACGGTCCCGACCCTGGCAACCTGGTGCGCGGTCTACACGATCGCCGACCAGGCCTCGGAGCCGTACCTGTCATACGTCCTGCACGAAGACGAGGAACTCATCGACGGCATTAAGTCCCTGCTGTCGAAGATCGCCCCACCGGACCCGGTCCCCACACCTGGCGCCCGCGTGTGGTCGGCTCCCGCCGAGTCGGCCCACCAGGCGGCCCTGCGCACCTCCATGCGCAGCCTGGGCCTCGGCGAACCCATCGGCCGCATCAGCGCGGGAATCGGCCCCACACTGGCCACGGCGTCCGCGGTGGGCGGCGAGACGGTCGTCCTGCCGCTGGTGGCCCGCAACCGCGTCATCGGCATGCTGACCCTCGGCAAACCGACGGACGAACACTTCCGTCAGGAAATCCTGGAGTTGGCGGAGGACCTCTCCCGAAGGGCCGCCCTGGCGCTCGACAACGCCCGCCTCTACTCCGAGCGCACGGCCATCAGCCAGTCCCTCCAGCGCAGCCTCCTACCGCCCGAGCTCCCCGAGATCAACGGCGTCGAGGTCGAGGTCATCTACCGCGCGGCCGGCGAGGGCAACGAGGTCGGCGGCGACTTCTACGACCTCTTCCCGATCAGCGACGGCGCCTACGGCTTCGCCATCGGCGACGTCTGCGGTACGGGCCCCAACGCGGCGGCGGTCACCGGCCTGGCCCGGCACGCACTCCGGCTCCTCGCCCGCGAGGGCCTCAGCGGCCCGGCGGTCCTGGAGCGCCTGAACTCCGCGATCCTCGACGAGGGCGCCCGCAGCCGCTTCCTGACCCTCCTCTACGGCGAGTTGAGGCCGCAGGAGGACGGCAGCGCCGAACTGAAGGTGGTCTGCGCCGGCCACCCGCTCCCCCTGCGCCTGCGTCAGGACGGCACGGTCGAGCCGGCCGCCGAACCCCAGCCGCTCCTCGGCGTCATGGAAGACCTGGAGCTCTACGAGCAGACGGTCACCCTGGACCCCGGCGACGTCCTGCTGTGCGTCACGGACGGCGTCACCGAACGCCGCGAAGGCAGCCGCATGCTGGGCGACGACGGCCTCACCGACGTCCTCACCACCTGCACGGGCCTCACTGCCGGTGCGGTGGCGGCCCGCATCATGCGCGCGGTCGAACGCTTCGCCTCGGACGCCCCGTCCGACGACATGGCCATCCTGGCGATGCGCGTCCCGGGCATCCACAAGGACTGAGGAAGACGGGAAGAAGAGCATGAGAAAGGCCCCGCCCGAATGGGCGGGGCCTTCTGCATGGAGCCCCCAAACGGAATCGAACCGTTGACCTTCTCCTTACCATGGAGACGCTCTACCGACTGAGCTATAGGGGCCTGCTGCCTTTTGCGAAGTTCCCCTCGCGGCAACGGAATAGATCATACCCCGAACACACCCGTGCTCCCAAACCCATCAGAAGGCCGGCTGGAGCAGCCCTCCGAGCGCGTTGCAGGCGGCCACGATCCGCTGCATGTCCCGCTTGGTCAGAGCGCCATCGACGGGCAAAGCCAACGTTTCGTCAGCGGCACGCTCGGTCTCCGGCAGCGAAACGCATCGCCGATATTCAGGCAGCCGATGCACAGGCGTCTTCACCGGCACTCGACACTCAACACCCTTGGCCCGCACGGCCCGAGCGAACGCATCGCGATCCGGCCGCCCATTGCCCAGCACCCGCACGACATATTGCTGATAAGTGTGCCCGTCACCACCATCGGGCGTCTGCACACCCTTCAACTTCGCATCCAGATACGAAGCCCGCTGCCTGCGCTGAGCGACCTCGTCGTACGGAACTTCGGACTCGCCCTGTTCCAGCACCAACAGCCCGTGCCGCTGGCCGATCTCGTGCAACGGCGCGATATCGGCCGACCGACCAAATCGATGTACGGCGACGACGGCCGCCGTCCGCGGAGTCACGGCCGCCTCCACAGCGGCGGCCTCCAGGCAGTACGACAGCGGATCTATGTCTGCGAACACCGGCAGCGCCCCGGCCAGGACCACAGCCTCGGCGACTTCGACGTTCCCGAAGGCCGGTACGACAACCTCATCACCGACTCCGACGCCGGCGGCCCTGAGCATTGCAGCAGTACCCATACGGGGGATGTTGGTTGCGCAACGTGAACTTCAGGTGACGCACAACAAAAAAGGGTTGGGCCCGGAACCGAAGTTCCAGACCCAACCCTATTAAAAGGAGTTCGGCGGCGTCCTACTCTCCCACAGGGTCCCCCCTGCAGTACCAT
>CBFGZZ010000227.1:0-14614 GCA_965653385.1 uncultured Streptomyces sp.
CAAACTCGCCTCGGACAGCCCCGTACTCCTCATCCCCGCCCCCGCCTGGGACAGGTTCGTCACGTCTCTGCGGTGACCCGGGGAGCCCTGTGTGAGGCCGTCTGCTGACGCTCCGCCTCCGCCCACAGCTCGGCGAACAGGGTGACGTGGTCGTCGACATGGTCCGGCTCGGCGGTCAGCAACGTGCTGTCCGGGTTGTTCTCCTGGTCCGGCTTGATCTCGTGGCAGAGTTCGCCGTCGAAGACGATGAAGTCGCTCACCCTGGGGTTGGACTCCATCAGCGACCGCACCGCGATACGCGCGTCGATACCCCGCCTGCGCTGGTTGTCGCACAGCGCTCTGAGTTCCGGCGTGGCCTCGTCCTCGGTGCGCACGATGAACAGGCGCCGGATCTCCACGCCCCGCCGCTTGATCGCCTTCTCCTGTGCGGCGAGGTACCGGTCGGCGGGCCCGCTGCTCCAGAACTCCCGGTCCACCGACGTACTCGTGGCATCGAGGGTCATCTTGACGCAGTCGGTGATGTCGATCAGCCACTCGTGGTTCTCGCCGGGGCAGTCCGCGCTGCCGCTGCCGAGGCCCTCCATCATCTTGGCCAGGCGGCCCAGCTCCTTCTCGGCGAAGGCCTGCACGATGTCGCCGCCCTGCTCCCGGACCTTGGTGTAGCCGAGGACCAGCCGGGTCACCTCGTCGGAGCGCAGCACCGAACCGTCGACCTGGCTGAACAGCGTCGTCGCGGCGAGGATCTCGTTGAAGCGCGTGTCGACCTTCTCGAACCGCTCGCCGAAGTCGATCAGGAACTGCACGATCAGTGCCGCGCTGCCGATGACGATGGACGCGACCCACTGCCAGATGTTGCCGTCGTCCTGGTCAAGGATGCTGGTCAGCAGGAAGGCGCCGCCCGCCGCGCCGGCGGTGATCACGATCCGCCAGAACATCTTGGGCATGCGCGGCTCCTGACCCGGTGCCCCTTGCCCGTTGCCACCTGCTCCTAACGATGACGCTCCGCTCATTTCTCATCCCCCGTCGGGTAACTGGTTCGGGCCCCGTCCCTCAACTCGTGCTGAGCGCCTGCTGCGGCATCGCCACGGCCTGGAGGGCCAGTCGGTCTCTGATACGCCGGCTCAGGTTCTCCCACTGGCGGGAGAACCCGGGTTTGTCCTCCAACACGTCCCACAGGTGGGACAGCGCCGGGTCCACGTGTGCGCGCGGCATCCACAGATGCAGCAGATGGACCACGACCGGATGGAACGCCTCGACCACCGAGGGTCCGTCTATGGCGCCGATCCGGCTGTTGTCCAGCATGTGCTGAACGGTCGTCAAAAGCCAGTCGTGCAGGGCGAGATCCTCGCACAGGCCCGCTGCCGAGGCGGCCGCCACGTCCTCCGGCAGGCGTAGCTCCATGGTCCGCAGGCCGCCCTCGGCCACTGTGAAGTTCGCGAGCGACGCCCGCTCCCCCGCCGGCACCCGGCGTGCCACCCAACGCAGGCGTGTGGGACTGGACTTGAACGGCACCCTGCGGTCGAGCAGCGCGTGGCGCCGGAGCTGGGCGAGCAGGCCCTCGGAGATCATCCCGAGGTCGAGCTCACCGCGTCCCGCACCCTTCAACACGCCCTCGGCGGTGGCCTGTTGGGGCAGCTTGCCGAAGGGTTCCACCAGGCCGGGACGGACGAGGTACTGGCCCCAGGGGCGTCGGATGTCCGGGCCCGCCGCGGGAAGGCTGAAGTACGCCGTCGACTGGAGCAGCCGGCCCTCGGTCAGGACGGCGCGCGCCGCCACCGTACCGACGCCACGCACCTTCGTGCCGTTGGAGGCGGGCAGTCGACAGTCCACCCCGGTGAGGATCTCGGGGGAAAGGGCGTACATGCTGGGCCGTTCGGAGACCCGGACGTGTTCGTCGGCGCGCAGCCTGAGCAGCTGGGCGGCGGCCCGGGCGTCCAGGGCCTGGACGGACGGCAGCAGACAGGTGCGCACCTCACCGCAGGCGAGGACCGAACGCGCCGGTTGGCCGGGGGCCGCCGTCATCTCAGGTCTCCTCGGCCTCGGAGGAGTCGCCGGGCTCCTCGTAGAAGACGTACGTGGCGCGCTGGGCGACCGCGGCCGGGACCGGCATCCCCTCGGCCGCCGACCGCTCGGCGACCTGTCGGAGCGCCCCGGCGTCGACGTCCGTCTGGTCGAGGATGAGCCGTACGGCGTCCTCGACGGCGAGGAAGCGGTTCGGCATCAGGGTGCAGGTGCGGTAGGCGCTGAAGGCCGCCTTGGTGTCGGTGAGCCTGGTCAGCGGGGGCAGCCGGTCCCAGTCGTGCGGGAAGTCCTCGCCCTCCCAGTCCGTCGGGACCAGCACGGGCTCGCCCAGGTGCCGTAACAGGCCGAGCCGGGCCAGTTGCCATACGGCCGCCAGGAAAGGGCAGGACCACAGCCGGCGTCCGTCCTTCTCGGACCACAGCTCGACGTCCATGAAGACCGAGTGGTTGCGGGCCGCGGTCTCCTGGGGCGGTTCCCAGCCCTTGACCGCGCCGAGGGCGCTGCGGGACGTCGAGGGGGTGCGCTGGCCGTTGGGGAGCCAGCCGGTCTGGCTGACGGGTGGGCGGGAGCCGTAGCTGCCGGGGGGCGGTGACTCGACGAGGCGGTGCATGACCGATTCCGCCAGTTCTATGCGGTCGGCGACCGCGCAGCTCGACTCGCGGGCCAGGTAGTCGATGACCAGGCCGGCCTTCTCGGCCTCCTTGAGGATCATCGGGATCAGCTCGGCCGGGGTGGAGAAGCGGGTGAAGTAGTCGTCGATCAAGAAGCAGGTGCTGATGCGTGGGCGCTTGCTGCGGCGGGCGGCCGAGGCGCGTACCGCGTCCGCCCAGACCCGTACCTCGGCGAAGTGCTCGCCCAGCCGCTTGGGGCCCGCCTCGAAGTCCTCCATGTAGAGGTGGCCGAGCTCCAGGGAGAGGTGGGCGAGCGGCACGGACTTGGTGACGGGCTCGGCGGTGGTCTCCCGGAAGGCGGTGTCGGTCATACCTCCTCCCAGTACTTGTCGTCGGTCAGCCGTACGGCGAGCCGGCTCAGCGCCTGCCAGGTCGCCTCGTTGGCGATCTGGCTGTCGAGCACGTCCTCGTCGGTGATGAGCTGCTCCCGCCACTGGAGGACCGGTTCGAGGGGGACTGAGCCGAGGACCTGGCTGTAGCCGATGCCGTGGGTGGAGGCGAGCTGCTTGAGGTCGCCGTCGGCCTTGCGCATCCACGCCGACTGGGTGGGCGAGACCTGGGACCAGAGGGGGGATTCGGGGTCGGGTACGGCGGCCCGCACGAAGCGGATGGAGTTGCGCAGCGCCTCTTCGTCGTGGCCTCGGTCGGCGCCGCCGGCGACGATGCCGCGCTTGCCGAAGACCAGGCTGGCGGCGGCCGCCACATGCTGGCGGGTCCAGCGGTGGAAGACCAGCCAGCGGGCCGTGACGTCGCGCATCTCGGGCTGTGCGGTGGCTTCCAGGGCCATGTCGACGGCGTAGGAGCGGCCGGCGCTGAGGTCGACGACGACCAGGTCGAACTCGTAGTACAGCGTCATCAGCAGGTCGACGCAGCGGCGCAGGTTGTCGTCGCTGGTGGCGAACTCGCCGCCGCTGACGTCGCCGGGCATCAGCACCAGCCGGCCGCAGCCGGGCGGCGGGAAGCGCAGCACCTGGTGCTCGGTGTCGGCCCAGACGTCGATCCGGGCCGGTTCGCTGACCTCGCCGGTCAGATAGGCGTGCAGGCCGCGGTCCTCGGTGGCCTGGCGGGCGTCGGCCACGTCGAAGACGGCCGCCGCGGTGGGCGAGCCGAAGTCGAAGTCGAGGTAGCAGACGTCGTCCCCGGCCAGCGCCCGGTGGTAGGCGAGGTTGGCACTGGTCACGGAGCGGCCCGTGCCTCCCTTGTCGGAGGCGGCGAAGATCAGCACGGTTCACACTCCCCGGTCCGCGGCCTCGCGGGCGCGGGCGAGCGAGTCGAGCTGTCCCAGCACGTCGAGCGTCAACGCGTAGGCCGTCCCCGGCTGTTCGTCCACGAGGCTGCGGGCGCGGCGCAACTTGACCTCGATGTTCCTGATCTCCATCCCGTGCCGGCCGGAGTCCGTCGGCGCGGGTTCCATCTGTTCGTTGCCCAGCAGGTGGGCGGACTCGCTGAGCAACGCCCTTGCCAGTTCGGTGAGTTCGAGGCTGCGGATCGGGGGCTGCCGGTACATCTCGTGCGCCTGGACCATCACCTCGGTCACCCGCTCGGTGATGCTCCACGACACCGGCACGCGCCGCTTGAGGATCTCCGCCTCGGGATAGGCGGCGTGGACGTTGTCCCACAGGCCGACGCCCTCGCCGTCCCGGATGCGGCGCCGCCACATGTGGTCGAAGATGTCCTCGGCGAGTCTGAGCAGCCGGTCGTGCGAGGAGAGGTTGCGCGACAGCGTGCACAGCTGGACGGTCCGCTTCAGCAGCTGCGCCGAGAAGTCGGTCATGGACCACGTCAACGGCGGGCCGAGCCGCTCGCTGCCCTGCAACGGCAGGGCGACGCCCACGTTGTGCAGCTCGTGGACCATGGGGTCGTCGCGCGTCATCCGGCTGGTGATGCGGCCGCGCTCGGCGAGGCGTTCCATGATGCCGACGGTCCGGGACAGGTCGTCGTCGGTGGCGCGGCGCCGCATCAGGTCGTGCACGAGGATGGCGGCGACGGAGAGGGAGAAGTACGCGGACTCCAGCTTCTGTCCCGTCGTACGCCAGGGAATGTCCTCCAGGGGCCAGCGGTCGTCCTCGAAGCGGGCGATGCCGGACCAGTACTGCTGGGTCAGCTCCCACCGCAGCCGGAGCGCCTCGGCGAGCTTCTGCTGCTCGGTGTTGAGCAGGCCGAGGGTGAGGGTGCGGTCGGAGAACAGGTCCTGGATACCGTCGAGGGCGACCACGGTGAAGTACAGGTACGGCACGGCGCCCGCGACGCCCTCGGGCTGCGGCCCGATGGGTTCGCTGGTCTCGATCTCGGGGGCGCCCTTGACCATGCTCCACGCCCAGCCGCACTCGAAGAGCTGGCTCTCGTCCTTGAGTCCTTCCTGGACGTCGATCCCGAGGAAGACACTTTCGTTGAGCGCCGCGCGCAGCCAGCGGAAACGGTTCTGGAACTTGCTCAGCACCTGCCGCTGCGACAGCCGTCCCTGGCCGAGGAGTTCACAGAGCGTACGGCCCTGGGGGGCGTCGGTGTCGAAGACATTGACGGTGAAGGAGCGCAGCAGGCTCACCATGGCGGCGGTGAGCCGGTTGCTGGTGGCCTGGCGCAGGTCGGAGATGGTCTCCTTGATGTCGCTGCGCCGGGTCCTGGTCTCGTAGACCTTGAGGAAGCCGAGCGTGGCCAGGCACAGGGTGATCGACATGGAGAACGAGTCGGTCACGCCGAGCTGGCGTTGTTCCTCGGTGACTTCCTTGGTCTTGTCGGCGGATCCGAAGTAGTAACCCCCGGCGAACGTCGGCCTCTTGTCGTCACCGGTGTGCGTCCGCATGAAGTCGGCGGCGGCCGTGACGAGGTTGGCCGGGACCTCCAGCCGTCCGCCGGCTCTCTTGAGGACCTGCTGGACGTCCTCCTGTGTGGTGTCCGGGTCGTCCAGCCGGAAGGCGGGGATCTCGGTGGCCGGGTACAGCAGGCAGAGCAGCCGCTCGGCGTCGGCCACACTGCTCTGTCCGCCCCAGTCGCCCCACGCCCACTCTCCCCCGTCGAAAGAGTGGCGGGCCACCGCCTGCCAGATGTCCAGCAGATGCTGGCGTGGCTTGATCTGCATCCCATGCCCCTCACACAGGCCGCACTGCCATCATTTGAGGAATATCGCTGTGCTGTTGTGAAGTTTCACCGCCCGGCCGAGCGCGTCAGCCGAGCGGAATGAGCGCATCCGAATTCCGCCAACCGCAGGCGACGATCATTCCCGAATATCCGTCGCGCAACTCTGCCGCGGATTCCAGTCGTTGCACCTTAAAGTCACCCGCGAATGCCTCAAGACTCGCGCGCACCTCGGATTCTCCCACGTCACACGCCGGGAAGAAATGGTCACCCGTGTGATACCCCTTCGAATGTTCCATGAAGGCGGCAGCGAAGGGGGCGCCGGGGGCCAGCGCGCGCATGAAGCGCTCGACGCCGAGTGAGAACTCCTGGTGGGAGGTGGTCATCGACTCGGCGACGAAGAACATGGTCCCCATGGACCACTGGCGCTTGTACCCCGCCAGCTGGAAGAGGTCACCCTGCTCGACCGAGACGACCTTGTGGAATCTCTCACGCGGGTCCACACCAAGGGAGTTGTACGCCTCGGACTCGCACAGGACGTCCCAGAACTGGTCCCAGTTCGGGTCGTAGGAGTCGACCTGGCGGGTGAGGTAGGCGACGTTCGCGGGTGAGCGCTCGAAGAGGGTGATCTCGTCGCACCACGGCAGCATCGCGAGTGCGGGATAGAGATTGGCACCGGCGCCTACGTCGATACCGGAAACCGGGCCGACGCCCTGCTTCCGGAAATGATCGCCGAAATGATCCCGGATCATGTTCAGGATCTCCGCGTCCTCTGCCTGTAAGTCGCGGTAGTTGTGATCAACGTAGGCGATCGGGTCGAACGCCGCCCAGCGCACATCTTTGTTCTTCAACTGGACGTCCCCCGACGATCTCTGGGTCATTCACTCACGGTACCAAAAGAAGGCGCACTGGGAGCGCGTCGAGGCATAACACCCTCGCGCTCTTGTTCCGCGGAATCGCCCTGCTCAACCATGGGCTGATCTCGAACCGAGCGCCTGAAACGGCAGGCAACGGGTGCTCACCCGCACGAGTGACTCCAATCCATCACATAGGGGGCAGTTGATGGCTATGCCGGAGGAACGTTTCCCTGCGCTGAGTCGCCGCTCCGACCAGGCGTTCTTCGCCGACAGCAGTGATCGGCCGTTGACCATGAGGGGCGTCACCGAGGCGGATCTGCCCGAGCTCCTGCGCGTGGACAGGGAGGTCTTTCCGGAAGACCCGTACCCCTACTTCGTACTGCGCCAGCACCTGGACGTCCACGGCGACCGCGTCCTCGTCCTGGACGACGGGGAGTGCCTGCACGGGTACGTCCTCTTCGTCACCACCTCGGACGGCTATGTGACATGGGTGCTGAGCCTGGCCGTCAGCGCGGACCAGCGGGGGCGGGGGCTGGGCAAGCGGCTGATGCTGGAGGTGCTGCGGCAGCTGCGCAGGGAGCGGGTGCACGAGGTGCGGCTGACGGTGGAGCCGACGAACGCGGCGGCGATCATGCTGTACCGGTCGCTGGGGTTCGCCGCCGAGGGCGGGGTGCGCAGGGACTATCTGGGGCCCGGGGAGGACCGGCTCATCATGAGACTGGGGTTGGGGTCAGGGATGGGACAGGGCCGGGGGTAGGTGAGGACCGGGGCAGGAGAGAGTCGGGGGTAATCCCCCGCCCTCATACGGGAGTTACCGGGATGTGACGTTCCGTCAATCTCGGCCAGGCTGCTGTGCATGAAGCAGATCACGAAGAGTGCCGCCCTGATCGCCGCCGCCTCCGGAGTCGTCTTCGGGCTCGTCACCCCGCTCACCGCGTCCGCGACCGGCGCGCCCGCGCCCCTGAAGTGGGGCGAGTGCGAGGGCGAGGGGCTCGATCCGCGCCAGCGGTGCGCGACCGTGTCCGTACCGATGGACTACTCCGATCCGGGTGGCGAGCGGATCGACATCGCCGTCTCCCGCATCCCCAGCGAGAAGCCGTCCGCCCGTCGGGGCGCGCTGCTGATCATCCCCGGTGGGCCCGGCGGGGACAGCCTCGCGGAACCCTCGGACAAGGGGCAGCGGTTGCCGAAGGATGTGCGGGAGGCCTACGACCTGATCGGGTTCGCCCCGCGCGGCAACGCGCCCTCCACGCCGGTCAGTTGTGACGTCGAGCAGCGTGACCTCGCACGCACGGCCCTGCGCCCCTGGCCCGCCCCGGACGGCTCCGTCACCGAGAACATGGCCACCGCCCGGCGCATCTCGGACGCCTGCGCCCGCAACGGCGGTGAGCTGATGAAGCACATCAGCACCAAGAACAACGCCCGCGACGTCGACAGCATCCGAGCCGCGCTCGGCGAGCGCAAGCTGTCCGCCTGGGGGGACTCGTACGGCACCTACATCGGCGCCACCTTCGCCACGCTGTTCCCGCACCGCACCGACCGGATCGTGCTGGACAGCAACGACAACCCCGACCCCGTGCGGGCGGAGCGCGCCTGGCTGGAGTCGTTCGAGGCGGGCGTCGAGGACAACTTCCCCGAGTTCGCCAAGTGGGCCTCCAGGCCCGGCAACCCCGACCGCGTCGCCGGCACCCCGGCCGGGGTCCGCTCGCGCTTCCTCGCCCTCGCCGCCCGCCTGGACCGCGAGCCCCTCCCCTGGCCCGGCGGCAACCCGGCGCAGCTGGACGGCAACGGGCTGCGCCAGACGATGCTGGACAGCCTGTACGACCCCGAGGACTACCCGGTGCTGGCGAAGCAGATGCTGGCCGCCGAGGCCGGCGAGCTGCCACCGGCACCGGCGAACCCGCCGGAGGCGCTGCTGCAGAACTACGTGGCGGTCGGCGCCGCGACCATCTGCAACGACGCCGCCTGGCCGAGGTCGGCCGCGGTGTACGAGAAGGGTGTCGCCGAGAGCCGGGCGAAGTACCCGCTGACCGCCGGCATGCCGAGGAACGCCATGGTCTGCGCCGCCTGGCAGTGGCAGCCGAGCGAGGCGCCGCCCCGGGTGACCGACCACGGACCCTCCAACGTCCTGATGGTGCAGAACGAGCGGGACGTGGCCACTCCGCTGAGCGGCGCCCTGAAGATGCGCGAGGCCCTCGGCCGACGGGCCGTCATGGTCACCGTGAACTCCACCGGCCATGGCGCCTACCTGGAGAACGGCAACGCGTGCGGCGACGCGACCGTCTCCCGCTTCCTGGCGACGGGCCAGCGACCTGCCGAGGACCACTACTGCAAGTAGCGGCACCGGGCCGGGCACGCCCGACGAGACCCCGGCACGGACCGGCGCCGGGGGGCGGCCATGGCGTGGGGCCGCCTGCCGTCGCCGGCCTCACGCGGTGGCGCACCGCGACCGGTCAGCGTTCGGCCAGTGGGGCCGGGGCCTCCTGGACTGCCCAGCCGTTGCCGTCGGGGTCCTGGAAGAAGAGGAAGCAGTTCCAGCCGGCCTCGCCCCGGCCCTCCGCCCATCCGGACGCGCTCACATGCATCACGGGGGTCACCTCGACGCCGCGTCCGGTCAGCTCGGCCCTGGCGCCCTCGATGTCGGTGACACAGAGCTGGAGCCCCCTCATCGAGCCGGGGGCCATCCGTGGCTGTCCGGGCGATGGGGGCATGCCGGACTCCAGCACGACGGAGCAGCGGGAGCCGGGCGGAGTGAGCTGGACGAAGCGGCCGACGCCCTCGAAGAAGGGCGCGTCGATCTCCGCGCGGAAACCGCACTGGTCGACGTAGAAGGCCTTGGCGCGGTCCAGGTCCGTGACCGGCACGACGATCACTTCCAGGGTCCAGTCCATGAGCGCGCCTCCCAGGGACATGGTCCTCCCGGGCGGGGGGCTACGCCCGTCGGCCGTAGCGGCGGGCCACCGCGTGGAAGGCCTCCTTCGGCTCCCAGTGCCAGCCGGAGGCCGGGTCGTCGGGGCGGTCCTTGATCGGCTTGGTGATGGCGTAGCTCGCCAGGTCCAGGTCGTGGCGCGGGCTGTCGGGGCGGTGCGGGGCGTCCGGGGTGACGAACTCGAAGGCCATCGCCGCGTACAGCCCCATCGACTCGAAGACGTCCAGCAGATCGCCCAGGTAGGCGGCCTGGGTGCGCTCGCTGCGGACGACGTGGCCCTTGATCTCGTTCGGCTCCTTCGTGTAGTCGACGATGTTCCAGCCCATGCCGCCCGCCTCCGGCGCTCCGACGTACGCGCACGTGCCGAACTCGGTGATGGCCAGGGGTTTGCCCCAGCGCAGGTAGCGGCGCAACTCCCGTACGTAGTCCGCGTGTTGGGGGAAGTAGGAGTAGTAGTCGATGCCGATGACGTCGAAGAGGTGCCAGTCGACCGGTTCGAACTCCTCGTCCTGGGCGGCTGCGTAGCTGAGGCGGCCGTGGAAGACGGAGCGGCCGACCTTCGCCGCCTTCGCGGTGAAACGGGCCAGACGGCGCTGCATCCTCGCCATGTCGACCGTGCCCTTCTGGAGGTTCTCGACACGCTCCAGAACCGTCTCACCGGGGATGATCCCCGGCACGAACAGCCAGAACTCGCAGCCCACACTGAAGTCGACGCTCGCGCCCTGCCGCCGCAGCCGTTCCGCGAACCGCCCGCACTCGGCGATGCTCTCCAGGATCTCCCGCTCGGGCACGTCCCCGAGGGTCGGCTGGAGCCAGACGTGCAGCCCGCGCTCGGCGGCCTCGGATGCGGTGGCGACGAGGCGGTCGACGCCGTCGCCGGTGACGTCGAGGGTGTCGGCGTGCAGGTCGTCGCGGATGGCCCGGACGTCCTCGCGCATCCGGGCGGCGCTCCACGCGGTGCCGGGCGTCTCGCCCGCGCCGACGGTGTAGACGACGCCCCTGCGCTTCAGCCCCTAGCCCCCGCGCTCCGGCTCGCGCGCCGTCGCCGCGGACTGCCCCGCTGCCTGCCCCGCGGGCAGCACCGCCCCCGCCAGTCCGGCGGCCGCCGCCCCCGCCAGAAACCCCGCCCTGCTGATCCCCGTGGTGTTCTCCATACGGTCCATACGGCCACTGTCGCGAGCGCGGACCCGGACCGCCGTCGGCCGATGGTCTACGGCGCCGCAACCAAGGAATGACATACGGCGTCGATCACTGAAGAGATCGTCACCACCCGTCAGCCGAAATCCGAACGAAGGAGACCGAGATCTTAGGCCGCCGCACCCTGCTGACCGCAGGTACCGCCACCGCCGCCGCGCTCCTCACCGGCGCCCCGGCCCACGCCACCACCGACCGCCTCCGCGAGCTGGAGGTCCGGCACGGCGCCCGTCTGGGCGTGTTCGCCCACAACCTCGCCACCAGGCGGACCGTCCAGCACCGTGCCGACGAGCGCTTCCCGGTCTGCTCCCTGTTCAAGACCCTCGCCGCCGCTGCCGTACTGCGCGACCTCGACCAGGACGGCGAGGTGCTCGGCAAGCGGATCCACTACACGGCGGACGACGTGGTGGAGAACTCCGACATCACCGAGGACCACATCGCCACCGGGATGACCGTCGCCGAACTCGCCGACGCGGCCATCCGCTTCAGCGACAACACGGCCGGCAACCTCCTTCTGCGCGAACTCGGCGGCCCCCGCGCGATCACCCGTTTCGCCCGCTCCCTCGGCGACCCGGTGACCCGCCTCGACCGCTGGGAGCCGGACCTCAACTCGGCCGAGCCGTGGCGTCGCACGGACACCACGACCCCGCGTGCGATCGGGCGGACGTACGCGCGTCTGGTCCTCGGCGACGCCCTGAACCGGCCCGACCGCGACCGCCTCACCCAGTGGCTGCTGAACAACACCACCAGCGTCAACCGCTTCCGCGCCGCCCTGCCCGAGTCCTGGGCGCTCGCCGACAAGACGGGCGGTGGTTCCTACGGCACCAACAACGACGCCGGGATCGCCTGGACCGACGACGGCACCCCGCTCGTCCTGGTCGTCCAGACGACGAAGCCGGAGCAGGACGCCGCACCGGACCACGCCCTGATCGTCGAGACGGCCGAACTCCTGGCGGAAACCCTCACCTGAGGCACCACCGCACATACCGGCCTTCCTTCGCCCCCCGGTCCTCGTCCTCGAACGCCGGACGGGCTGAAGTACTCAGCCCCTCCGGCGTTCGAGGAGCGGGGTCTGGGGCGGCGCCCCAGAAGGATGGGACGGGTAGGGGCGGCGGGGGAGAGGAACGAGTCACCGTGTCTACGGCTCGCCGACCGGCATCGCTCCGTTGACCGCGGCCGCCAGGCTGAACGGGGCCTCCCGCTTCCGCAAGGGCCTGGTCACCTGCTTCGCCACGCACGCCGGGATCCCGGCCGTCGCGTCCGCAGTGGCGTCGGCCGCCTGCCGCCGGTAGGCACTCGGCGACATCCCGACCAGCTCGGTGAACCGCGTACTGAAGGTGCCCAGCGACGAGCAGCCGACCTCGAAGCACACCTCGGTGACGCTGAGGTCGCCGCGGCGCAGCAGCGCCGTCGCGCGCTCGATGCGCCGCGTCATCAGGTAGCCGTACGGGGACTCGCCGTAGGCGGCCTTGAACTCGCGGCTGAGGTGCCCGGCCGACATGTGCACGCCCCGCGCGAGGGCCTCGACGTCCAGCGGCTGCGCGTACTCCCGGTCCATCCGGTCACGGACGCGGCGCAGCGCGACGAGGGTGCGCAGACGCTGTTCCTCCGACGTCGAGGTCGAGGACGGGTGGCTGGATCGCACACCCGTATCTTCCCGGGCCGCCTCCCACCTCGTCCACTCCCGCGTCCGGCTCTCGCGGGCGCGGGAGGAGAGGAGGGCCATCACCGGTGTCGTGGTGAGACACATCGCGGTCAGCCGCCGACGTAGGCCGCGAGGTGCTCACCGGTGAGGGTGGAGCGCTCGGCGACGAGGTCGGCGGGGGTGCCCTCGAAGACGACCCTGCCGCCGTCGTGGCCGGCGCCGGGGCCGAGGTCGATGATCCAGTCGGCGTGCGCCATGACGGCCTGGTGGTGCTCGATGACGATGACCGACTTGCCGGAGTCGACGAGCCGGTCGAGGAGACCGAGCAACTGCTCGACGTCGGCGAGGTGGAGGCCGGTCGTCGGCTCGTCGAGTACGAAGACCTGTCGGCCGCCGCCCTTGTCGGCCATGTGCGTGGCCAGTTTCAGCCGCTGGCGCTCACCGCCGGACAGGGTGGTCAACGGCTGGCCGAGGGTGAGGTAGCCGAGGCCGACGTCCGCCATCCGCTCCAGGATCTTGTGGGCGGCCGGGGTGCGGGCCTCGCCGGCGCGGAAGAACTCCTCGGCCTCGGTCACCGGCATCGCGAGCACCTCGCTGATGTCCCGGCCGCCGAGACGGTACTCCAGCACCGAAGCCTCGAACCGCTTGCCCTCGCAGTCCTCGCAGGTGGTGGCGACACTCTGCATGATCGCCAGGTCGGTGTAGATGACACCGGCGCCGTTGCAGGTGGGGCAGGCGCCCTCGGAGTTGGCGCTGAACAGGGCCGGCTTCACGCCGTTGGCCTTGGCGAAGGCCTTGCGGATCGGGTCGGCCAGCCCGGTGTACGTGGCCGGGTTGCTGCGCCGGGAGCCGCGGATCGGGGTCTGGTCGACCGAGACCACGCCCTCCTCGGCGGGGATCGAGCCGTGCACGAGGGAGCTCTTCCCGGAGCCGGCGACACCGGTGACGACGGTGAGCACGCCGAGCGGGACGTCGACGTCGACGTGTCGGAGGTTGTTCGCCGTCGCGCCGCGGATCGGGAGCGTGCCGGTGGCCTTGCGGACGGTCTCCTTCACCGCGGCCCGGTCACCGAGATGACGCCCGGTGACGGTGTCGCTCTTCCGCAGTCCCTCCAGAGTGCCCTCGAAGCAGACGGTGCCGCCCGCCGTTCCGGCGCCGGGACCGAGGTCCACGACATGGTCGGCGATGGCGATCGTCTCCGGCTTGTGCTCGACGACCAGCACGGTGTTGCCCTTGTCGCGCAGGCGCAGCAGCAGGTTGTTCATGCGCTGGATGTCGTGCGGGTGCAGTCCGATGGTCGGCTCGTCGAAGACGTACGTCACGTCGGTGAGCGAGGACCCGAGGTGGCGGATCATCTTGGTGCGCTGCGCCTCGCCGCCGGAGAGCGTGCCGGAGGCCCGGTCCAGCGAGAGATAGCCGAGGCCGATCTCCACGAACGAGTCGAGGGTGTGCTGAAGCTTGGCGAGCAGCGGCGCCACGGAGGGCTCCTTCAGCTTCCGGACCCACTCGGCCAGATCGCGGATCTCCATCGCACAGGCGTCGGCGATGTTGATCCTGCCTATCCTGGAGGAGCGGGCGAGCTCGCTGAGCCGGGTGCCGTCGCAGTCGGGGCACCGGGCGAAGGTGACCGCACGGTCCACGAAGGCCCGGATGTGCGGCTGCATCGACTCGCGGTCCTTGGACAGGAAGGTCTTCTGGAGCTTCGGGATCAGGCCCTCGTAGGTGAGGTTGACACCGTTGATCTTGACCTTGGTGGGCTCGCGGTAGAGGAAGTCGTGCCGCTCCTTCTTCGTGTACTTCCGGATCGGCTTCTCCTTGTCGAAGAACCCGGACTCGGCGATGACCCGGACCACCCAGCCGTCCCCGGTGTAGGTGGGAATGGTGAACGGGTCCTCGGACAGCGACTTGGAGTCGTCGAAGAGCTGCGTGAGGTCGATGTCGGAGACCGTGCCGCGGCCCTCGCAGTGGGTGCACATGCCGCCGGTGCGGCTGAAGGAGACCTTCTCGGTCCTGGTCTTCTCGGCACCCCGGTCGACGGTGAAGCCGCCGCTCGCCGAGACCGAGGCGACGTTGAAGGAGTACGCGGCGGGCGGGCCGATGTGCGGTTTGCCGAGGCGGCTGAAGAGGATGCGCAGCATCGCGTTGGCGTCGGTGGCGGTGCCGACGGTGGAACGCGGGTCGGACCCCATGCGCTGCTGGTCGACCGTGATCGCTGTCGTCA
>CBFGZZ010000228.1:0-14498 GCA_965653385.1 uncultured Streptomyces sp.
CCCCGCCCGTCCAACCCGTGAGCTGCCGGAGAGTCACCGTGGTGCGGTGTCGGCCCTCGCTGCTGGCTGCGATCGCTGACCAACCCTCTCCGCCGCACCCCGGCCGGCAGCCCGCCGTCATCGGCGCGCCCCCCTCCAACTGCGCCGATGGCGGCCCCTCCTTGGTTACGGTGCACTCCCTTGACTGGCAGAAACTTCCCGGTTATTGGTGACTTCTCGGAAGTTTCCTTCAGCGCACCACCTCCGGAAGGAGCGCACGTGCCCGACACCAGCACAGGAGACACCGCAACGCCCTCCAGACGTACGGTCCTCGCCGCCACCACCGGCCTCACCACCGCCCTCGCCCTCGGCGGCACCGCCCACGCCTCCGCCCCCGACGACAAGAGGCTGCGCGCCCTCGTCGCCCGGATGACCCTGCCGGAGAAGGTCGGCCAGCTCTTCGTCATGCGGGTCTACGGCCACTCCGCCACCACTCCCGACCAGGCCGACATCGACGCCAACCTCAAGGAGATCGGTGTCCGCACGGCCGCCGAGCTGGTCGCCAAGTACCGGGTGGGCGGCGTCATCTACTTCACGTGGGCGCACAACACCCGGGACCCGCATCAGATCGCCGACCTGTCCAACGGCATCCAGCGGGCCTCCCTCACCCAGCCGCGCGGCCTGCCCGTCCTCATCTCCACCGACCAGGAACACGGCATCGTCTGCCGCGTCGGCGAGCCAGCCACCCTGTTCCCGGGCGCCATGGCCATCGGTGCGGGCGGTTCGCGCTCCGACGCCCGCACCCTCGGCCGGATCGCCGGACAGGAACTCAGGGCGCTCGGCATCCGGCAGAACTACTCCCCCGTGGCCGACGTGAACGTCAACCCGGCCAACCCGGTCATCGGCGTCCGCTCCTTCGGCGCCGACCCGGACGCCGTCGCCGGCATGGTCGCCGCCGAGGTGGCCGGATACCAGCGCTACGCGCACGACCGGCAGGTCGCGGCCACCGCCAAGCACTTCCCCGGGCACGGAGACACGGCCGTCGACAGTCACTACGGCTTCCCGGTCATCACCCACACCCGTGCGCAGTGGGAGAGCCTGGACGCACCGCCGTTCCGGGCCGCCGTCCGCGCCGGCATCGACTCGATCATGACCGCCCACATCATGGTCCCGGCCCTCGACGACTCCGGCGACCCGGCCACCCTCTCCCGCCCCATCCTCACCGGCATCCTGCGCGAGGAACTCGGCTACGACGGACTGGTGGTGACCGACTCGCTCGGCATGGAGGGCGTCCGCACGAAGTACGGCGACGACCGCGTCCCCGTCCTCGCGCTCAAGGCCGGCGTGGACCAGCTCCTCAACCCGCCGTCCCTCGACATCGCCTGGAACGCGGTCCTGAAGGCCGTACAGGACGGGGAACTCACCGAGTCCCGGCTCGACGAGTCCATCCTGCGCATCCTGCGGCTGAAGGCGAAGCTGCGGCTGTTCGAGGAGCCGTACGTCAGCCAGAGCGGCGTCGAGCGCAACGTCGGCACCCGGTCCCACCTCGCGACCGCCGACCGTGTCGCCGAGCGGACGACGACGGTGCTGGTCAACGAGGGTCCGCTGCTGCCGCTGTCCCGCCGCAGCCACCCCAAGGTCCTCGTCGTGGGCGCCGACCCGGCCTCCCCGTCCGGCACGACGGGCCCGCCGACCGGTGTCCTCGCCGCCGCCCTCACCGAACTGGGCTTCACGGCGACCGCCCTGTCGACGGGCACCTCGCCTTCCGCCGCCACCATCGCCCGCGCCGTCGAGGCGGCCCGGACGGCGGACGCCGTGGTGGTCGGGACGTACAACGTCACCGCGAGCAGCACACAGAAGACGTTGGTCGAACAGCTGCTCGCGACGGGCCGGCCGGTCGTGGCGGTCGCGATCCGCAACCCGTACGACGTGGCCCATCTGCCCACCGTCCGGGCCTGCTTGGCGTCGTACTCCTGGACCGACGTCGAACTGCGCGCGGCCGCCCGGGTGATCGCCGGCCGGGTGGCACCGCGCGGAAGGCTGCCGGTACCGGTGCAGCGGGCGGACGATCCGACGCGGGTGCTGTATCCGGTCGGGCACGGGCTGTCCTACCGGAGCAGTTAGCACGGGGTAGCACTTGGACGTAGCGCCCGTACGTCACACAGCGGGCGCACTCACCCCCAACCGACGCAAAGGACCCCACACGTCTGGCGTGCGCCCGTTGTCGCGGGTCACGCTGGACGGGGGTACCAGGGGGGAGTGCGATGCGCGGGAGAAATGGTGCGGGGCCGGCCTGTGCGCTGCTGGTGCTGCTCAGCGCGTTGTTGACGGGGTGTCAGAATGCCTCGGCGGCGAAGGACGACGGGCGGCTCGACAGGACCGCGAGCCAGCAGCAGGTGGCGCCGACCCGGGCCGCGGGCTACGGCACGGTGTTCCTCGGCGTGGACGAGTGCAGCTCCTTCGGTACGACGAGCTTCACCGAGGTGTCCTGCACCAGCGAGCGGGCGGCGGCGCGGGTCGTGGCGCGGCACGAGGGCAAGGTGGGCGTGGGGCCGCTCTGCCCCGGGACCACGGACTTCGTGCTGCACATCAGCGAGCAGAGCCGCGGCTCCGACGAGGACGGCGACGGTACGGTCCCGCAGGGCTACGCCTGCATGCGCAACCTCGCCGCACCCCACCCCGGCGACCCCGGCGGCGGAGGCGGCCCCCGCACCATCGTGGGCGACTGCGTGTACAGCTCGGGCGACGGCCAGGTCCGCGAGACGTCCTGCGACGGCACGGCCGAGCGGAAACCGCAGTACAAGGTGACGAAGGCCGTCGACAAGCGAGCGGGATGCCCCTTGTCGACGGCCCTGTACGTCCAACTGGGCGGCGAGAAACCGGTGGGTTGCGCGCGGCCCGTGTGAGACGCACGTCAGCGCCGCGGCTGACGTACGGAACGCAGGGCTACGGGCGCAGGGTCGGCTCCCGCTCCACGTCGCGCACATCCAGCTTCGCGTCGTACTTCGCCAGCGGCTCCGCCCGGTTCACGGCGGTGGCCGGGACGCCCGCCCACTGCAGGATGCGGGCCGTGGCGAGGGCCTTCTCTTCACCGACCAGGCCGTCCACCCGGGCGCCGTGGTTGGCGCCGGGGGCGGTGAACACGTACGAGTCCTTCGCACCCTTGCCGAGGCGGAACGGCTCGGCGCCCCACGGGTCGTTCTGCCCGTAGACGAAGAGCATGTGGCGGGCGTTGTGCTTCACCCAGGTGTCCACGTCGCGCATGGCCCACGGCCGGAACTTCGTCGGGATGTCGCTCGGGACGAAGTTCCGCGGGGGCTGGTAGCCGTAGCGGAGGTACTTCTTCTCGATGTGCGGGAAGTGGATCGTCGGCGCGCCGAGCTGGGTGGCCGCCTGGTAGTAGTACGGCGTGTACGGCTCCAGGCCCTGGTCGGTGTAGAAGGAGAAGCCGGAGACCGTGTCGATGGACGTCCAGATCTGGTCGTCGGTGGCGTTCTTCGCGTCCGGCGGGATCAGGGTGTCGTTGACGCAGTTCTGGAGCAGGTTGTACTGCCAGAAGCCCCAGACGTAGTCCAGGACGACCGCCTCGTACGCCTTGTCCAGGCTGCCGATCGTGCGGAAGGTGTAACCGTTCTCGGCGGCGTACGCCGCGTACTTCTTCTCCAGCGGCTCCCGGCGCACCAGCGCCTCGCGCTGGACGGCGTTCAGCCGGTCGCGGCACTCCTTGGTGCCGACGCCCGCGAAGAAGCGGTCGTAGGCGGAGTCCTCGTGGTTCACCACGTCGTTGGGCGCGACGTAGGCGACGACACCGTCCATGTCCCTCGGGTAGAAGCGCTCGTAGTACGTGGCGGTCATGCCGCCCTTCGAGCCGCCCGTGGAGATCCAGTTCCGGTCGTAGACCTTCTTCAGCGCCTTGAAGATGCGGTGCTGGTCGCTGGCCGCCTGCCAGATGTCCAGCTTGGTCCAGTCGGCCGGGTCGGGACGGGACGGGGTGAAGAAGCGGTACTCCATGGATATCTGGTTGCCGTCCACGATCTGGGTCGGCTCGCGGCGGCTGGGTGTCGTGGAGACGTCGTAGCCGCTGGTGTAGAAGACCGTCGGCCGGCTGACGTCCTTGTGCAGCACGGTGACGCGCTGCTGGAACGTCCCCTTGGACGGGTGCCGGTGATCGACCGGCTGGGTGTAGTTGAGCACGAAGAAGCGGTAGCCGGTGTACGGCTTCTCCTCGATCAGGCTCATCCCCGGTATGGAGAGCAGCCGGTCCTTGATGTCGGTGGTGGTGGCCGCCGCCCGGGCGGTGGTGGCCGCCCCCGCGGTGCCCGCCGTTCCCGCCGTTCCCAACGTGCCGATCAGCACGCCGAGCGCCAGCAGCCATCTGAGCGCCTTCCGCATGCACCCTCCCTTGTGAGTCAGATGTGCGTGCGGAAGCTATCGGAGCAACTCCCCGACACACCAGGGGAGATGGAGAATTCCCGGAAGCCAAGGCGCGGCGGTGGCTCGGCAGGGGCGTGAATCAGCCGGTCAGCACAGGATCCAGCCCTTGCTCACCGACCCGCTCCCCACCCGGCCCTTCACCCACACGCACCGCTGGCCGGCATGGACGGTGACCGGGCCGGCCCGGCGGGTGTACAGGCCCTCGTCGGTCACCGGCTTGGCCCGGTACGCCTGCACACTGACCTTCATCGTCTGCTGTCGTCCGGGGCGCCTGGGGGTGACGATGGCGCAGACGTGGCCGCTCTTCTTGTAGACGTACAGGGTGCCGGTGGAGAACGGGTACGTCTTGACCTTGCGGCCCTCGCAGCGCGTGGGGGCCGCGGCCTGCGCCTGCGTCGGGGCCGCGACCGCGATAAGGCCGGACGCCGTCAGCACCGCCAGCCCGACGGCCAGTCGTCGGCGTATCGCACCACTGTCCACTTGGTTGTCCTCCCCGTACACCGGCAATGAGCGTACTGGTGTACGGACGCACGGCGTACGCCGGATGGTTGCACGGCAGTGCCCTCACGCCGCGGCGGCCTCGGCCTCCCCGGCGAAGGTCCGCCACAACTCCGCATACCGCCCGCCCCGCGTCAGCAACTCCTCGTGCGTCCCGTCCTCCGCGACCCGGCCGTGATCCACGACGACCACCCGGTCCGCGCGGGCGGCGGTGGTGAGGCGGTGGGCGACGACAAGCGTGGTGCGGCGGCCGGCGACGCGGTCCGTGGCCTGGTTGACCTGGGCTTCCGTGGCCAGGTCGAGGGCGGCGGTCGCCTCGTCGAGGAGCAGGATGTCGGGGTCGACCAGTTCGGCGCGGGCGAGGGCGATCAGCTGGCGTTGGCCGGCGGAGAGGTTGCGGCCGCGTTCGGCGACCTCGTGGAGGTAGCCGCCGTCGAGGGTGGCGATCATGTCGTGGGCGCCGACCGCGCGGGCCGCCGCCTCCACGTCGGCGTCGGTGGCGTCCGGCCGGCCGTAGGCGATGGCGTCACGGACGGTGCCCTGGAAGAGGTACGCCTCCTGCGGGACGACGCCGAGACGGTGGCGGTACGACGTGAGGTCCAGGGCGCGCAGGTCCGTGCCGTCGACGGTCACCCGGCCGCCGGTCGGGTCGTAGAAGCGTGCCACCAGCTTGACCAGGGTCGACTTGCCCGCACCCGTCTCGCCGACGAACGCGACCGTCTGTCCGGCCGGGATGCGCAGGTCGACGCCGCTCAGCGCCTCCTCGTCCGCCCCGTACGCGAAGCGCACGTCCTCGAACGCGACCTCGCCGCGCAGCGACGGCACCTCCAGCGGCTCCTCGGCCGCCTTCGTCGAGGTCGGCTCCCGCAGGAGTTCCTGGATGCGGCCGAGCGAGACCGTGGCCTGCTGGTAGCCGTCGAAGACCTGGGAGAGCTGCTGGACCGGGGCGAAGAACAGGTCGATGTAGAGCAGGTACGCCACCAGCGCGCCGGTCGTCAGCGTCGCCGCCTCGATCCGGGCCCCGCCCACGATCAGCACCGCCGCCGCGGCCCCCGACGACAGGAACTGCACGAACGGGAAGTAGATCGAGATCAGCCACTGACCGCGGATGCGGGCCTGCCGGTAGCTGTCGCTGCGCTCGGCGAACCGCGCGCCGCCGTCCCGCTCGCGCCGGAAGGCCTGCACGATCCGCAGCCCGGACACCGACTCCTGGAGGTCGGCGTTGACCAACGACACGCGCTCACGGGCGAGTTCGTACGCCTTCACGCTCGCCCGACGGAAGAAGTAGGTCCCGACGATCAGCGGCGGCAGCGTCGCGAAGACGACGAGCGCGAGCTGGAGGTCGAGGACCAGCAGGGCGACCATGATGCCGAAGAAGGTGACGACGGAGACGAAGGCGGTGACCAGGCCCGTCTGGAGGAACGTCGACAGCGCGTCGACGTCCGTCGTCATCCGGGTCATGAGCCGGCCGGTCAACTCCCGCTCGTAGTAGTCGAGTCCGAGCCGCTGGAGCTGGGCGAAGATCTTCAGCCGGAGGGAGTACAGGACGCGCTCACCGGTGCGCCCGGTCATCCGCGTCTCGCCGATCTGCGCCACCCACTGGACGGTGACCGCGAGCAGTGCGAGCAGGGAGGCCGCCCAGACCGCGCCGAGGGCGACCTGCGTGACGCCGGAGTCGATGCCGTGCCGGATCAGGACGGGCAGCAGGAGACCCATCCCGGCGTCCATGGCGACCAGGCCGAGGCTGATCAGGAGCGGCAGCCCGAAGCCTCGCAGCAGCCGTTTCAGGCCGTACGACTCCTCCGGCCGGACCGCCTTGGCCTCGTCGATGTCGGGAGTGTCGGCCGCCGGTGGCAGCGCCGCCACCTGGGCGAGGAGCTCGGGGGTGGCCGGGGACTCCGTCAGCGCCAGGTCCTTGGGTTCGCGGTCGCCGGTCCACAGCCTCGGCGTCACCCCGCGTTCGGCGTCGAACTCGGCGTCCAGTTCGTCCCGTACGGAGGTGTCCTCCTGGGGGCAGACCGGCTGGGCGTGGCCGGGTGAGACGCCGCCGAGCTCGTCGGGGTCGGTGAGCAGGCGGCGGTAGAGGGCGGAGCGCTGCTGGAGTTCCTCATGGGTGCCGATGTCGGCGAGGCGGCCGGCGTCGAGGACGGCGATGCGGTCGGCGAGGTTGAGGGTGGAGCGCCGGTGGGCGATGAGGAGGGTGGTCCGGCCCTCCATCACCTGCTTCAGCGCCTCGTGGATCTCGTGCTCGACGCGGGCGTCCACCGCCGAGGTCGCGTCGTCGAGAACGAGCAGCCGGGGATCGGTGAGGATCGCGCGGGCGAGCGCGACGCGCTGGCGCTGGCCGCCGGAGAGGGTCAGGCCGTGCTCGCCGACCGTGGTGTCGTAGCCGTCGGGCAGCTCGGCGATGAACCGGTCCGCCTGGGCGGCGCGGGCGGCTGCGCGGATCTCCTCGTCCGTGGCGTCGGGGCGGCCGTACGCGATGTTGTTGCGGACCGTGTCCGAGAAGAGGAAGGAGTCCTCGGGGACCAGTCCGATCGCGGCCCGCAGCGAGTCGAAGGTCAGCTCGCGGACGTCGTGGCCGCCGACGAGGACGGCGCCGCGGGTGACGTCGTAGAAACGCGGCAGGAGGAGGGAGACGGTGGACTTTCCGGAGCCGGAGGAGCCGACGACCGCGAGGGTCTCGCCGGAGCGGATCTCGAAGCTGAGCCCGTCGAGGACGGGGCCGGAGGAGCCGTCGTAGCCGAAGGACACGTCGTCGAACTCGACGGTCGCGGGCGCGTCGGCGGGCAGCGTCCTGGTGCCCTCCTTGATCGACGGCTCGGTGTCGATCAGCTCCAGGACGCGCTCGGTGCCCGCCCGGGCCTGCTGCCCCACGGTGAGGACCATGGCGAGCATGCGCACCGGGCCGACCAGCTGGGCGAGGTAGGTCGAGAAGGCGACGAACGTACCCAGCGTGATGTGCCCGCGCACCGCCAGCCAGCCGCCGACCGCGAGCATGGCGACCTGGCCGAGCGCGGGGACCGCCTGGAGCGCCGGGGTGTACTTCGAGTTGAACCGGATGGTGCGCAGCCGCCCGGCGAAGAGCCGCCGGCTGACGTCCCTGAGCTTCCCGGTCTCCTGCTCCTCCTGCCCGAACCCCTTCACCACGCGTACGCCGCTGACGGCGCCGTCGACCACTCCGGCGACGGCGGCGGCCTGGGCCTGGGCGTACCAGGTGGAGGGGTGAAGCTTGGTCCGGCTGCGCTTGGCGATCCACCACAGCGCGGGGGCGACGGCGAGGGCGACCAGCGTGAGCGGCAGCGACAGCCACGCCATGACGACCAGGGATATCAGGAAGAGCGCGAAGTTCCCGATGGTCATCGGGAGCATGAAGAGCAGACCCTGGATCAGCTGGAGGTCGCTGGTGGCCCGCCCGACGACCTGCCCGGTGGACAGCTCGTCCTGCCGCCGCCCGTCGAGCCGGGTGATCGTCCCGAACATGTCGGTGCGCAGATCGTGCTGGACGTCGAGGGCGAGGCGGCCGCCGTAGTAGCGGCGGATGTAGGTCAGGACGTACACGGCGACGGCGGCGGCTATCAGCAGGCCGGCCCAGAGGGCCATGCCGCGGGTGTGGTCGCCGATCACGTCGTCGATGATCACCTTGGTGATCAGCGGGACGACTGCCATGACGGCCATACCGGCGAGGGAGGAGCCCAGGGCCAGGACGACGTCCCCGGGGTAACGCCACGCATACCCGGCCAGCCTGCGCGCCCAGCCCCTGGTCTCCCCCTGATGCGCTGCCACGCGGGTGCCCTCCGTTCGTCCTGATCTGCCGGAAGTCACCAACGCCGACGAGCGCCGATTTCATCCCGCAGCAACAAACGGGGGCGGTGCGCTCAGATCCGTACGCGCAGGTGGTAGAACCGTGTCGTCTGTACGGCGTTCTGGTTGTCGTCGCTGACCAGCAGCACCTTCAGGCGGTCGCCCGCACGGCGCGTGATCACCATGCCCTCGATGTTGTCGAGGAGCGGGTTCGGCTGGGGCTGCTCGGCGGTCGCTCCCAGTGACGGGCAGTTCACGATGTCGGCGAGCAGCGTCTTCTTGATCAGCCGTACGCCGTCCTGCCCGGTGAGGTGCTCGACACCGCTCGTGTCCGTGGCCCGGCGCGGGTCGGCGAGGTAGAGGCGGACCGTGTTGCCGACGCCCGCGGTGAAGCCGCGTTCCAGGACGAGGAGGCGGCCGTCGGGGGTCGCCTGGACCTCGGGGACGCCGAGGCCGGCGTCGGTGCGGTAGGCGTACTGGCGGGAGAGCCGGAAGTGACCGCTCTCGGTCCGCCGCCAGGTCTGGAAGCGGACGATGCCGGTGCCGTCCCCGGCGAGCGCGTACTCCATCGAGGCGAGCAGGGTGCGGCCGCCGGGCAGCAGGGTCAGACCCTCGAAGGTGCCGTTGGAGACGGCGCGGCCGGCCGGGGCGACCTTCAGGTCGTCCGGCACGGGGAGGCGGTCGAGGATCCTGCCGTCGCGGGAGTGACGGCGTACGGAGGGCTCGGTCTCGGAGGAGACCAGCCGGGTGCCGTCCCGGTCGACGACCAGGCCCTCGGAGTCGAGGGCGGCACCGCTCTCGTCGGCGAGCGGGACGACGGCCCGGGGCGTGAGCGTCTTCCCGTCCAGGCCGAACAGGGCCGAACGGTCGGAGACGGCCGCGAGCGAGCCGTCCCGGTCCACGGCGAGGGCGGAGAAGTTCCCGACGAAGGTGCCGTCGTACGTCGTCTTGTCGAGCGCGTCGGAGAAGCGGTCGATGGAGACGGCGGGCGAACAGGCATGGCTGTCCGGCGTGTTGGCGGTGACGGCGTGGACGTCGGCGTTCTCCGGGCCGGCGACGGTCAGGCAAGTGGCCGCCGCCAGGCCCGCGGTGGCGGTGGCGAGTACGGTTCTCAGGCGCATGGGGTCACCGTAGGACGGGTGGGTGACGCGAGGTGGGCCGCCTCGTGAAGCCTCAGCTCGCGGCCAGGTCCTTGTGGATGACCTTGGCGACGCCCTGAATGGTCGTGATTCCGTAGTTCATGGTGCTGTTGCCATGGGTCAGCACGGTGATCACGTAATCATGCCCACGCCCCTTGAAGGCGCCGACGCTGTGCACCCGCCAGCCCTGGGTGGCGCGTTGCAGCCAGCCGTTCTTGACGGCGACGGTGACGCCGGACGGCACTCCGTACGGGGTGCCCCAGCGCTGCGAGGAGACGACCTGCCCCATCAGCTTCAGGATGTAGGCACGGGAGTTGTCGCTGAGTATGGCGTTCTTGGCCGTGATGAGCTTCAGCAGCTTCTGCTCGTCGGTGACGGTGATCTGGGTCAGGCCCCAGTAGCCGTTCGCGCCGGGCTTGGTCCGGGTCATGCCGGCGGCGCTGAGGAAGCCCTTGATCTTCGTCATGCCGAGCTGCTTCCAGAGCGTGCTGGTCGCGGCGTTGTCCGACTTGGTGATCATGGCCTTGGCGAGGGACGCCTCCCGGTCGGTGAGGTACCGGTTGTGCTTCTTCGCGTCCCACAGCAGCGCGGCGAGCACGGTGACCTTGACGACGCTGGCGGAGTCGTAGGCGCTGGAAGCCCGCAGCGCACAGGTCGTGTTGGTGGAACGGTCGTACAGGCCGACCGCGATGGTCCCCTTGCGGTTGGCCAGGGCGGCGGTGATGTCCTTCTTCAGCTTGGCGGCGAGTCCGGCCTTGGCGGACGTACAGCTGACGGTGGGGGCGGGTGCGGCGACGGCGGGGGTGGCGACGGCTATGGACGCCATGGCGACGCCGACGCCCACACCAGCCGCGACGCCCGCTCTCGCGCGTCCGCAAACGCGCCCTGACTTCTCGCTCTTGCTCGTTCTCCCGTGGGTCATGTCCCTCTGACCAACGAGCACGCATGAAAGGTTGTACGCATGATGACTGCTGACGGCGCACTGAGCCCGCGCCCTCGACCCGTCTCGCCCTTTCCACCACCCCGCGTCGGCGTTCGTGACGGGCAGCATCGCGGGACGCCGGTCCCGTGTCTGTCGGCAGAACAGCAGGTCCAATTCCACCAGGGCTACGAGCCGGCGGACCGCGACTGGCATGACATGGCTCAGCTTCGGCGGGTGTCCGGGGTCGCCACGCATTTCTGATCCGTCCCGCGCTGTGCGGCCCCTCCGGACTACGGGGCTATGCGGTCCGTACAGGGGCCCTGAGGATCTCCGTCAGGGCGGAGACGCTGTGGTCGCCGTGGCCGGCTTCGACCGCACGCTCGAGCAGATCGTGGAACGGCCTGTGCCAGGCCATGTCGAGGTTCGCTTCCTTGCCGAGTTCCTCGTCGTGGGCGGCTCCGGCCAGGAAGAGGTTCACGGAGGAGGCGGGCCTGGTGTAGTCGCCGCGGTCGATCTCCTCGGCGAAGACCGGCAGTACCGAGTTGATCATTTCGAACCACTTGACGCTGAACCGGACCATCGAGGCCGCCGTGAGGCCCCGGGCCTGCAGGGCCGCAGCGCCCTGGAAGAAGCCGACGAGCGCGGGTAACAGGGTGCCGCCCACCGCCATCTCGTACAGGGCGGCGAGGTCGGGGTCCGTACCGAGATAGACGGTGTCGCCGCCCAGGACACGCAGCGTCGGGGCGAACTCCTCGAACACGCCGATGTCACCGCCGTAGTACAGGAGGGTGTCCTCGGCGCCCACGGCCGACGGCACGTTCTTGATCGCTCCCCCGAGGTAGCGCGCTCCGTGCCCGAGCGCCCACTCGGCCAGCTGCCGGGCCCCGGCCGGTGAGCCGCTGTTCAGGGTCACCAGGGCCCGCCCCTTGAGCCCGGCGGCGGCCGGTTCGAGGGCCTCGACGGTGTTCTCGAACGTGGTCAGACAGGCGACGACCAGCGGACTCACCGCCACCGCCTCGTCCACGGTGCGCGCGTGAACAGCACCCTTGGCCACGAGGGGCGCGGCCTTGCCAGGTGTCCTGTTCCAGACGGTGGTCGGGTGCCCGGCGGCGATGAACGCCTCGGCCAGCGCGCTGCCCATCGAGCCCAGCCCGACGACGGTCACGGGAGTGCGGTGATGCCCGGTCATATGTTGCTCCTGCCTGGAACGGATCTTTCTGAGCACCTGAGGTGACGTCAAACACGAGTCATGGGCGTGGAGTTGCCGCCATCCCGGTGCGCTGACTGCTCCATGCTGTGGGCGTACCACCACATCTGCAAGTACCTACAATTTTGTCGGGTACCCACATTTTTGTCAGGGAGGGCAGATGACGAAGCGGAGCTACACCTGCGGGCTGGACGCCGCCATCGACGTCATGGGAGGGAAGTGGAAGGGACTGATCCTGTTCTGGCTCGGCGAAGGACCACTGCGCTTCGGCGAGTTGCGCCGGACCGTGACCGGCATCAGTGAACGGATGCTGATCCTGCAACTACGGGAACTGGAGGCCAGCGGCCTGGTGCACCGCGAGGTCCATCACCAGGTCCCGCCGAAGGTCGAGTACTCACTGACCGACTTCGGCCGCTCGCTCATCACCGCTCTCGTCCCGCTCGGGCAGTGGGGGGAGGAGAACATGGAGCGTCTCGAAGGGCTCCGGTGAGGGGGCCCACGGCCTCCTTTGCCGACCCCTTTGCGAATCCACAGGAAAGATCCAGGTCCGGCACAGCCCGCACCCACCCCCGCCGCACACGATGCGCTGGTGACATCAGCCACCGATCCCCGCCCCCACACGACCGTGCCCGCCACCGACGTGTCCCCGCTGGCCCCACCGGAGGTCCCACCCCCGGCTCCCCTGGACAAGGCACCCCGCTGGTCGCTCCCCGCGCTGATCGCGATCCTGATCCTGGCGGCGGCGCTGTACTCCTGGAACCTCTCCGGCTCCAGCCTGAACAGCTTCTACAGCGCGGCCGTCCTGAGCGGCACGCAGAGCTGGAAGGCGTGGTTCTTCGGCTCGCTGGACGCGGGGGACTTCCTCACCGTCGACAAGCCGCCGTTCGCCCTGATGGTGATGGGGCTGTCGTGCCGAATCTTCGGTTACGGCACCTGGCAGATGATGCTGCCGATGATCCTGGTCGCGCTGGCGACGATCTGGATCGTGCACTCCTCGGTGAAGCGGGTGTGGGGCCACGGCGCGGCGACGGTGGCCGCGCTGGTCCTGGCCCTGACCCCGATCACGGTCGCCATCAACCGTGACAACAACCCCGACACGCTGCTGGTGTTCCTGATGGCCGGCGGCGCGGCGCTCGCCCTGCGCGCCGTCCACAACGGCAGGTTGCTGCCGCTGGTCGGTTCCGCGGTCTGCTTCGGACTGGCCTTCAACACGAAGATGCTCCAGGGCTACATCGCACTGCCCGCCGTCTTCGCGGTCTACCTGTACGCCGCTAAGCCGAAGCTCGTGAAGCGGATCGTGAACCTGCTGATCGCGGGCGTCGCCCTCGCCGTCTCCAGCTTCTGGTGGGCGGCCGCCGTCTCGCTCGTGCCCGCCGACGAACGCCCGTACATCGGCGGTTCGACGGACGGCACGGCCTGGGACCTGATCATGGGCTACAACGGCCTCGGCCGGATCCTCGGCGGCGAGGGCAACGGCGGAGGCGGCGGTGGAGGCGGCGGCGGCTTCTCCGGTACGGCGGGCATCGGACGGCTCTTCAACGACATCCTCGGCGGCCAGATCTCCTGGCTGATCCCCTTCGCGGCGCTCGCGTGCGTCGGCGGCCTCGTGCTGTGCGGCCGCGCCCCGCGCACCGACCTCACCCGTGCCGCGCTGCTGATGTGGGGCGGCTGGACGGCCCTGCACTACCTGACCTTCGCCATGGCCGAGGGCACGATGCACCCGTACTACACGACCGCGCTCGCCCCGGGCATCGCGGCCCTGTGCGGAGGCGGCGGCCTGATGCTGCTGCGCGCGTTCCGCGCCGACAAGCGGTGGGCATGGGTGCTGCCGGCGGGGCTGGCGGTCACCGCCGTCTGGGCGGTCGTACTCCTGCGGCGGGCCTCCGGCTGGAACACCTGGCTGTGGCCGGCGCTCGCCGTCGTCATGGCGCTGGCGATCGTGGGCCTGCTCGTCTTCCGGTCCGCGTCGGGGAACCGGCTGCGGCTGCTGGCGGCCTCCGTGGTGGCGGCGATCGTCGCGGCGGTCGCGGGTCCCGCCGCGTACGCCTGGTCGGTGCCGTCCGGTTCGGGCGGCGGCATGGGCGGTACGAACCCGACGGCCGGGCCCTCGACGGGCAGCGGCTTCGGCGGCGGTCCCGGTGGGGGCGGTGGCGGCGGCCGAGGTGGCTTCGGTGGCGGTCAGATGCCGAGCGGCGGCACACGGCAGAACGGTCAGAACGGCCAGGCCCCCGGCGGCATGGGCGGCGGAGGCTTCGGCGGTGGCGGCATGGGGAGCGGCGCGAGCAGCGAGCTCATCACGTATCTCAAGAAGCACCAGGACGGCGCCAAGTGGCTGCTGGCGGTGTCGAGTTCACAGAGCGCGGCCCAGCTGATCCTCAGCAGCGGTGAGCCCGTGATCTCCATGTGGGGCTGGTCCGGCAGCGACAAGGCGATGACGCCGGCCAAGCTGAAGGAGCTGGTGAAGAACGGCGAACTTCACTACGTCCAGATCGGTGGCGGCGGCATGGGCGGCGGC
>CBFGZZ010000229.1:0-14322 GCA_965653385.1 uncultured Streptomyces sp.
GCTATGGCGGCCTCAACACTCGCCTCGGCGCAGCCCCGGGCATCCACCTCCTCCACCCACCACTTCGTGACCGGCCCGGCACCGGGGCCGGTCGCTTCGCGCGGTCACAGCCGGCCCGGCGCCCAGCCCCGTCACCCCCAGGTCGCCGAGTAATACCGCCGATACGCCTTGCGGTCCTGTTCCGCGCGGATGAACCGGGTCGCCGCCAGCGCGACCAGGCTGCCCGCGATGACCAGCAGGCCCGGCCCGACGTTCTTCGGGTCCGCCAGCCGGGACAGCAGCGTCACGGCGTCCGCGCCGGTCACCGGGGCCGACGAACCGGGCGACGCGTCACCGGGCGAGACCGCGCCCTGCGGTGCCGACGCCGACGGCGCCGGCGAGGCGCCCTGACCGGACCCGTTCTGAGCCGCCACGAGCAGCTTCACGTCCAGCGCGGCCAGCGCCTTGGTCACCGGCTGGAAGAACGTCGTACCCCCCGCGTTGCAGTCGCCGCTGCCGCCCGAGGTCACACCCAGCGCGACGCCCTCCGAGAACATCGGGCCGCCGCTGTCGCCGGGTTCGGCGCACACGTTCGTCTCGATGAGCCCCGTGACCGTGCCCTCCGGGTAGTTGACCGTGGCGTCCAGCGCCGTCACCTCGCCGTCGCGCAGCCCGCTCGTGCTGCCGCTGCGGAACACCCGCTGCCCGACCGCGGGATCGGCCGCACCGGTGATCCGTACGCCCTTGCCCTCACCGATCGACACGACGTCCGCACCGGCACCGGCATCCCCGCTCGCGTACTGGACCAGCGAGTAGTCGGCGCCCGGAAAGTTCTGCTTGATCGTCTGTCCGATCTGCTGCGTGCCGCGGTTGTCGGCGAACCACACGGAACCGTCGGGCCCGCAGTGTCCCGCCGTGAGGATGAAGTCACGCTGCCCGTCGGTGACGTTGAAACCGGCCGAGCAGCGCCCGACGGTCGACAGCAGCGGCAGCGCGCCGTTGAGCCGCGTCGTGAACGTGCCCTCGGTGCGCTCCATGCGCACAAAGCCGCCGATGCCGTCCGCGACCTCCGTCATCCGCGACCAGTCGGCCGCCGACACGGTGCTGTCACCCCGTACGACGACCTGGTTTGACCGGTAGTCCATCACCCACGCCGTACCGGTCACCCGGGGCGCCGAACGCAGCGTCGACGTCGCCGACTTCAGCTCGTCCATGCTGTGGTCGACCATCTTCGCCTCGGCACCGGCCTTGCGCACCTCGGCGGCCGCCTCCTCGTCGGTGACCGCGACGACCGGCTTCCCGTCGGCGCCGATCCAGCTGCCGGCCGTACGGGAAGCGCCCAGCCGGGCGAGGAGATCACTGCCGGTACCGGCGGCCGAGGCGGCGTAGGTACGGGGGACGGACGAGGTGTCGGGGGGTTCGCTCGCCACCGCGCGGGTGACCATCGTTCCTCCGAGGAGGAGTCCGCCGACGGCCGCCAGCCGTGTCACTCGCCGGACGAGACGTCGTCGTGCGTGCCTCATGCAGGGCTCCCGAACCAGTACAGCGCGGCATCAACGCCGCGGGGCCCTCCCGTAGTTGAGCACCCTCACTCCATACGTGGCCCGCCCCGCCCGTGTTCACCGCACAGCTGATCATTCCCACGCCGCCGCCCTCACCAGCAGTTCCCGCCCACCGTGCGGCCGCCTATCTTGTGGCCCATGACCACGAGCCCGCACACGACGTCCGGCGAACCGAATCCCCTGCACGCCCTCACCCTCGACCGTCTGCGATGCCGCACGAGCATGAAATGGCGCACCTACCCCGCCGACGTGCTGCCGATGTGGGTGGCCGAGATGGACGTCCCGCTGGCCGAACCCGTCGTCCACGCGCTCAACGAGGCCCTCGCGCTCGGCGACACCGGATACCCGGCGGGCACCGGATACGCCGAGGCGCTCGCCGGATTCGCCGCGAAGCGCTGGGGCTGGGACGGGCTCGCCGTGGAACGGACGGCGATCGTGCCCGATGTGATGCTCGGTGTGGTCGAAATGCTCAAACTGGTCACCGGACCGGGCGATCCGGTCGTGGTGAACCCACCCGTCTATCCGCCGTTCTACCAGTTCGTCGAGCACATGGACCGACAGGTGATCGAGGCCCCGCTCGGCGCGGACCTGCGCATCGACCTCCACACGCTGGACGAGAGCTTCCGGCACGCGGCCGCGGGCGGCAGGCGCGCCGCCTTCCTGCTGTGCAACCCCCACAACCCGACCGGCACCGTGCACACCGCCGACGAACTGGCCGCCGTCGCCGCACTCGCCGACCGCCATGGCGTGCGGGTCGTCGCCGACGAGATCCACGCCCCGCTCACCGCGGCCGGCGCCGAGTTCGTGCCGTACCTGACCGTCCCGGGCGGCGAGAGCGGACTGTCGCTGATGTCGGCGTCGAAGGCCTGGAACCTGGCCGGCCTCAAGGCGGCCCTGGCCATAGCGGGCCCCGCGGCCGCCGCCGACCTGGCCCGGCTGCCCGAAGAGGTCAGCCACGGCCCCAGCCACCTCGGCATCGTCGCCCACAGCGCCGCCCTGCGCGACGGCACCGCCTGGCTCGACGCCCTGCTCGCCGGCCTCGACGACAACCGGCGCCTCCTCGCCGACCTCCTCGCCGAACATCTCCCCGCGATCACCTACCGCCCCGGCGACGCCACGTACCTCGCCTGGCTCGACTGCCGCGCCCTCGACCTCGGCGACGACCCGGCGGACGTCTTCCTGCGGCGCGGGCGGGTCGCGCTCAACTCCGGGATCCCGTTCGGCACCGGGGGAGCGGGGCACGTACGGCTGAACCTCGCGACCTCGCCCGAGCTGATCACGGAGGGCGTACGGCGGATGGCGGCGGCACTCGACTGAGCCGCGCGGTGGGGGCGCCCCTCGGCGCCCCCACCCACGCTGCCTACACTTCCGGCCATGGACGATTCGTCGCTGGAGACGCAGGAGCCGCTGGAGTCGCTCGGCGCGGGCAAGTACCTGCTCATCACCAGCTACCGCAAGAACGGCACCGGCGTCCCCACCCCGGTCTGGGTGGTTCGCGACGGAGACGCGCTTGGCGTGTGGACGGTCGCCGACTCATGGAAGGTCAAGCGCATCCGCGCCCGCGGCGACGTCCTCGTCGGCCCCTGCGACCTGCGGGGCAGGCCGACCGGCGACCAGATCCCCGCCACCGCCGAGATCTGCGACGAGCCGACCAGTGCCCGCTACCGCGGGCTCATCGCCCGCAAGTACGGCCTCACCGGCCGCCTCACCCTCCTCGGCAGCCGACTGCGCCGTGGCGCGAACGGCACGGTCGGCATCCGCGTGACCCTGACGCCGGCCGGCTGACCTTCACCTCGCCGCACAGGCGATGTTCGGCGCCCAACGCATGCGGTGTCCGCGGGCGACCGCGCCAGGCCCCGACTGCCCGCGCTTCGGGAGGGTTCCCGACCGGGTCGGGTGAGCATGGCCGGCGGGGCGTCCCGCGCACGGCGCGCCCCAGGCGTCACAGACGCCCATCGCGCACAGAAGGGGCGAGAGCTGGTGGCTGGGGAGCGGATCATCGCCGGGCGTTACCTGCTGCGGCAGCGGCTGGGCTCCGGGGGCGGCGGCAGCGTCTGGCTGGCCGAGGACGACAGGCTCCGGGCCCAGGTCGCCGTCAAGGAGATCGACGTACCGGACGAGCCGGACGGCGGACTCGGCGACGCCGCCGACCGGGGGCGCAACGAAGCGCTGAAGGCGGCGCAGCTGCGCGAGCACCCGAACGTGATCACGGTGTACGACGTCGTGGAGGACGACGACCGCCCGTGGATCGTCATGGAGTACCTGCCGGGCACCCGCGACCTGCACGCCGTGATCAAGGACCGCGGGCCGCTGTCGAGCGAGGAGACGGCCCGCATCGGAGCGGCCGCCCTCGACGGACTGCGCGCCGGGCACCGGCTCGGCATCGTCCACCGCGATGTGAAGCCCTCCAACATCCTGCTCGCGCCCGACCATTCGGGCACCGCGGACGGCCGGGTCCTGCTCACGGACTACGGCATCTCGCTGCGGCCCCGCGAGACCCGGATCACCCAGAGCGGCATGGTCGTCGGCACCCCGGGCTATGTGGCACCGGAGCGACTGGCCGGCGGCGAGGCGACCGCCGCCTCCGACCTGTTCTCGCTCGGCGTCACCCTCTACCTCGCGGTCGAGGGCACCGCCCCCTTCGAACGGGACACGCTCGACGCCAGCCTCCTGGCGGCGCTGAACACGGAACCCTCCGTACCGGAACGAGCCACCGCCCCGCTCACCCGCGCCATCATGGGACTGCTGACGAAGGATCCGCTGAAGCGGATGCAGGCGGCCCGGGCGGCCGAACTGCTCGCCGAGGCCGCGGCGGACAGCACGCCCGCCCCTTCGCCCGCCCGCTCCGCCCCGGCCCGGCCCGGCAGCCCCACCGCCACCCGCCGTACCCCGCTCGACGCCCTCCCCGCGCCGGTCCGCCGACTGCCCGTGCTGCTCACCCTCGCCGCAATGCTCGCCGGGGGCGGCGGCTTCGGGCTGGGCGCCCTCACCTTCGACGGCGCGGCCGAGGGCACGCGGAACCCGGAGGTCAGGGCGAAACCCGTGGCCACCCCGTCCGCCCTCCCGTCCCCGACCGTGACCCGCGGCGCGTACCCGTACGGCAGGCAGGTCGGCCTGCGTGACGGCCTCGGCGCCGGCCAGTGCGTCGACGCCGACTGGAAGGGCGAGGACTTCCAGGGACGGCCCGGCCTGAAGCTCGTCGACTGCCGCGACGACGACCCCCAGGGGCAGGTCATCGCGACCGTACCGGCCGAGCGGCACACGTCGGCGACCGACGCGGACGCCGTACGGGCCGAGTGCACCCGGCGCACCGCCGCACTGCGGGCCACCATGCCCGACCCGGTGCTGTACGTCCTCACCCCCGAGTCCGGCCAGAGCGAGCCGCCCCCCTCGGCCTGTCTGCTCTTCCTCAAGCACGCCACGCTCGGCGGCCCGCTCGGCGACTTCCGCAGATTCGGCGACGAGGTCTACATCACCCAGCTCGGCCCGGGCGACTGCATCAACTCCGAGGAGGACGAGGACGGTTCGTCCACCGAGACCCTGGTGTCCTGCGACGAACCGCACGACGAGCAGGTCGCCGGCTGGACCTGGGCCTCGGGCGAGGGCTCCTCCGACAGCGTCGACACGGGAGGGCTCTGCGAGGAGAAGTACGGCGTCGACTGGGCTCGTGGCAAGGGGCACGAGATGTGGGGCTGGTCCTCCACGGACGAGGAGTGGGACGCCGGCTTCCGCCACGTGATGTGCAGCGTGGCCCGCGAGGACGGCAAGAAGCTGCCGGCGGGAGGAATGAAGCCGGCCTACTGACCGCAGGCTTGTGGTGGGGAGGGGTCCCGCGGCGGGTGCGGGATCCTGCTGACCGCGGCAACCATGAACAACCGAGGGAGACCAGCGATGCCCCTGTCCGCCAGCCTCGCGCGCGGTGTCGCGCCCACGACACCCGGAACCCTGCACGCCCGCACGGTGACCGGCGATCTCACGGCCCCGCCGCGGCCGGGCCTGACGGTGCGCTTCGGGCGGGGTGACCGGCCCGACGTGGACCTGGGGGTCGGCGTGGACGATCTGCGGGTGAGCCGCCGGCACGGCGAACTGACGTACCAGCAGGGGCAGTGGTGGCTGCGCAACACCGGACAGCAACTCGTCCGGCTGCCCCGTGGCCGGATGATGCACACGGCGACCGAACCGATGCCGCTCGCCACCGGCTACACCCCGTTGTTCGTGAAGGGCTCCGGCTACCGGGAACACCTGGTCGAGTTGTATGTGGCCGGTCATGACGATCAGGGCCCGGTCGCCCGGCGCAGGGCGGAGACGGTCCGACCGGAGATGTGGCCGCTCGACGACGACGAACGGCTGCTGCTGGTCGTCCTGGGCCAGCGCTACCTGCTCTACGAGGAGGACCCCCGCCCCCTCAGCTACGCCATGGCCGCCCGGCAACTCGCCTACCTGCGGCCCGACGCGGGATGGAACGAGCGCAGGATCGAGTACCGCGTCGAGGACGTACGCCGTCGGCTGGACCGCACCGGCTTCCGCTACCCCCTGCTGCACGACAAGTCGCAGGGCCGCCCCGGCGACAACCGCCTGCTGCACAACCTGCTGCGGGGCCTGGTGGAATCCACGACGCTCGTTCCGCCGGACCTGGACCTGTTGGAGGACGACGACACGATCTCCCCGGATCACGAACCGCGCTGACGCGAACGTGCCCTCGCGAGCGGGCATCCGGCATCCGGCGGCCGACAGCCGGGAACCCGCCCGCGAGGCGTGTCTCACGACGCGTCGACCACCGTGCCCGTCACCACCGGTGCACCCGGCACCGGCTCACCGGAGTCGTCGGCCAACCGCAGACGCACCGACTCGGCCGGCTCGGCCACCGCGTCCGTGCGCGTCGGCACCAACACCTCCGCGCTCGTCCGGCCCGCCGGGACGGACACCCACAGCGACAGCCCCTCCACCTCGGACAGCGGCCGCTCCGGATCCGGCGAGGCACCGGAGGCGTCCTGGAGCCAGGCCGGGTCGACGTCCTTGCTGGACAGCTCCCGGCCCTCCGTGACCGCAACCACGGCGAGCATGCCGCCGACTTCGACGTCGGCCGCGGCGGACAGGGTCACCCGCCACTTCAGCGGCATGCCCTCGGTCACCCGGTCCGCGACCGGGCTCACACCGATCGTGGGGACCGGGTCGTCGTTCTCCGCGGTCACGCCGCCGAGGTGCGAGCCGACCACGCTGCCGCGGACCGCCTTGACGAAGACGTGGTGCGCGAGGTCGTCGCCGTAGCGGGTGTTGCCCCGGACCTTCACCGGTACGTCGATGCCGTGCGCACCCGGCCGTACCGTCACCAGCCGGTCCGTGACCCGGTCCGTGGCCGGGTCGGTGACGAACAGCCGTACCTGGCCGCCGCCCCGGCCCGAGACCTGGACCGGAACCCGGTACGTCCGCTCGCCCGAGTCCCCCTCCTTGACCGTCAGCCGGCCCACGTCGACGCGGGCCAACGGAGCCTCCCGCACCGGCGGCGTACCCGGCCGCCAGGCCCAGGCGTCCATCAGCCAGGCCCGCCCGGACCTGGTGCGCGGCGTCAACTCCAGTGACTTGACGTGCCCCAGGTCGACCGCGGCCGCGTCGTCGGCGCCGATCGGCACCCGCACCTCGCGTGCCCAGTACGACGCGGTCCGGTCCGTCCCCGGCAGCCCGTCGACTTCGACGCGGCCCAGCGTCCGGCGCCGTCCGGCGGTGTCGGTGACGGAGACGTCCAGGCGCGTACCGGTGCTGTTAGGGGGCACGATGACGCGCAGCGCCAGCGCCTTGGCGCCGGCCAGGGACAGTGACCGCTCAGGACGTACCCGTACGGGAGAGCCCGCCGCGGACCAGCGCAGCGCGACCGCGCGGCGGCCGGGCTCGCGGTCGGTCTCCCAGCGTGCGAAGTGCGGTGACATACCGGCCGTCTCCGACGCCAGACAGGCGGCGGCCGACGACGGATGCACGGCCGAGCACAGCCGGCCCCCGCTCACGGTGACCTTGCCGTCCGGCAGGAAACCGGCGCCGCGCCGCGCGCCCACCGCATGGGTGAGGACACGCGCGGGATCGGCCGAGGGCGCGCGCCGGCCCGAGCCGTCGAGCAGCGGGCGGACCCGGTCGTCCCCGGCGACGAACAGCCGCGCCGCCGCCGCGATGTAGGTCGCGCCGGCCCGGTGCTGCTGGTCCGCGGTAAGCCGGGTACGGGTGCCGGGGGAGCAGACCGGGTCGGGCTCCTCGTCGTCGTGCCAGAAGTCGTCGTCGGCGGGCGCCACGGCCTGCCCCGGCGTCCACTCGGTGTTGAAGTAGTTGTGGTTGGCGCCGACCATGTACACGGCACTGTGCAGCGCGGCACCACGGCTGACCTGCCGGGTTCCGTCGACGTACACCTCGCCCTGGAGGTCGGAGACATCGCCGTCACAGCCCGGCAGGATCGTCATCGACGGCACGTCCGGCACCGGGTTCTGGCCGAAGATCGTCGGGCCGATGAGCACGGTGCCGCGAATGTGCCAGCGCACCGGGCCGCGATACCCGTCCTGCGGCGCGGGCGGCGGGTAGAGGCTGTCCATCGCCGCCCGGTTCACGCCCTCGCCACCCCGCGAATGCCCCACCAGCAGCACCCGGGACAGATCGGCCCGGGGCGCCTTGCGTACGACCGCCGGTGCCGTGCTCGGACGGGCGGACCAGCCGGCCCAGCGGGCGAGATGCTGCCGTACCAGCGAGGAGCGGGCCTGCGCGCCGCCGTCCTCGGCCCTCCAGTCCTGGCCGTTGATGCCGTTGGCGGAGATCGACACCGTCACATAGCCCTGGGACGCCAAAAGCCGCTGGTCGCGCAGATAGCCCCGATGGCTCGGGATGGGCCTGGCGCCGGTGGCGCAGGGCCACTCGCCGCCTGTCTCGCCCTGCGGGGTGTAGCAGGTGGAGTGGCGTCCGTGGAGGAACAGCGCGAGCGGACGGCGACCCTGAGCGCCTTTGGGCGCCACCACGACGGCCTTCATCTCGACCGGCTCGGCGAATCCGGGCAGCCGCACCGGGTCGAGGCCGTACTCGCCCGTCACGGTCCCGTACGCGCCCGGCTTGCCGGGGTCGACCGGGTTCGCGGGTAGCCGCCGCGGCACCGTCACCGGCGAGCGCGAGCCGCCGGACGCCGGCTCGGGCACGTCCAACCTGCGCCCCGCCGCCCGTACTTGCAGGTCCTGTGGGGAGTCCAGCGGGACACCGTCGAGACCGAGCCGGAACGTCCGCCCGTCCTTCGCCGGCGCCGGACGGCCGAGCAGCCGGTCACCGGCGTAGAACTCGACCCGGGCGTCTCCCATCGGGACGCGTTCGTCGGAGCGCCACACCAGCTTCCGCGCGGCCCCCTCGCCGGTGATGCTCCAGTCCGCCGGCAGAGAGTCACCGCCGTCGGCAGACTTCGCCAACGGCGGTAAGTCGGACGCCTGTCGGGCCTGAGCCCACCCTGGCGACGCCCCCGCCACCGTGAGCACCGCCAGCGCGGTGACCCATATTCTCCGGGCACGGATCACGTGCCCCTCCTTCCGTTCGCACCGGGACGGCCCCGGGCCCCTCACCCGGAGAGGACGGAAGGCGGGACTTGTGCGTTGCCTGTGCAGGGAGGGAAGAGCGAGGGCGCTTCTGCGCGCAGAGGACTGGGCGAACGTACGACGGGAAAGGCCACCCCAATGAGCCGAACTCCCCAGCACCGCACCGCCGTTGTCGGCACCGGCCACCGCGCCCAGACCTTCACCCGGGCCCTCGCCGAACGCCCCGGCCACCGCGTCGCCGCCCTGTGCGACCCGAGCCCCGCCCGCATGGCCTTCCACAACCGGCTGCTGGCCGAACGCGGCGAACCCACCGCCACCCAGTGGGAGCCGGGCCGCTTCACCGAGATGCTCGCCAAGGAGGACATCGACGAGGTCGTCGTCACCACCGTCGACGCCGAGCACGACCGCTACATCGTCCCCGCCCTGAAGGCGGGCTGCCGGGTGGTCACGGAGAAGCCGATGACGGTCGACGCGGACCGCTGCGCCCGCATCCTCGACACCGTCCGCGACACCGGCAACTCCCTCACCGTCGCCTTCAACTACCGCTTCAGCCCCGTGCACGAGACGGTCCGCGCGCTGCTCGCCGACGGCGCGATCGGCGAGATCCTCTCCGTCCACTTCGAGTGGCTGCTCGACGTACGCCACGGCGCCGACTACTTCCGCCGCTGGCACCGCGAGAAGGACCGCAGCGGCGGGCTCATGGTGCACAAGTCGGGCCACCACTTCGACCTGGTCAACTGGTGGCTCGCCGACGAGCCGAGGGACGTCTTCGGCTACGGACGGCTCGGCTTCTACGGCCGTGCGGCGGGCGAACGCCACGGGCTGCGCCGGGACTACGACCGCGCCCACGGCGCCGACCAGGCCGCCGACGACCCCTTCGCCCTGGACCTGGCCGCCGACGACACCCTGCGCGCCCTCTACCTCGACGCCGAACCGGACAACGGGTACGTCCGCGACCGCAACGTCTTCGACGGGCCCGTCACCATCGAGGACGACATGGCCGTCCTGGTGCGCTACGCGCGGGGCGCGACCATGACGTACCACCTCACCGCGTACTCACCGTGGGAGGGCTACCGGGTCATGTTCAACGGCAGCGCCGGACGCCTGGAACTCGAGGTCGAGGAGAGCCGCTGGCAGCCGCCCCGGATCCGGATCGCGTCGAGCAGCGGGGCGCTGCACGGAGACACGGCCGCGGAACACGCGGGCGGCGCACGGCTCACGCTGCGCGCGCTGTGGCGGCCTCCCGTGGACGTTCCGCTCGTGGCCGCCCACGAGGCCCACGGCGGGGGAGACCCGCGCATGCTCGACGCCTTGTTCGGCCCCGTCGATCCCACGCGGGCGGCCGACGCGGGGACGGCAGTCCGTACGGCGGCGCATCCCACGGCCACGGAACGCGACGGCGCGCTGGCCCTGGCGGTCGGGCTGGCCGCCAACCGGTGCTTCGAGACGGGGCGGCCCGTGGAGGTCCGGGAACTGATTCCCGGGCTTACTCAGGTCCAGGCGCGGTAGGGCTCGTCCACCAACTGGAACACCGGCTCGCCGCGCACCGGGTCCTTGGCCGTGGACAGCCGGACCCGGTCCCCGCTGTGGATGCCGATGGGCGGGCCCATGACCCGGCCGCGCACGACGAATCCCTCTGCCATCTCGACGAGGGACACATTGCGCGCGGCGGGGGTGTTGCGGTGCACGATCGTGGAGTGCCGGACGGTCCCCAGACCCTCGCTGCGCTCCGTCCGCAGATCGCTGCCCTGACAGACCGGACACAGCAGCCGGTGGTACATGGCGGTGCCGCACCAGGTGCACCGCTGGAAATGGATGGCTTCCCGGTCGGCGGCCGTGGACGCCGCGGGGTCGAGGACGCCGACCGCGGAACCGGCGATCTGACGAGCAACGCTTCCTGAGTGGTGGTACACGCTGGTCAACTCCCTGCGCTGGGCCGGAATCCCACGTGCGCGGGTCACCCGTGCACGGACGTGCCCGGTTCACCGTGCCACCGCGCACGGCCTCAGCGTATGGCACTCAGTGCCACTCGTAAAGGCACTGCGTACCCCGAATATGAGTAGGGCGCAGAGTCAGTCGCGTCCGAGTGCCGTCTCGATCTCCTGCACCACCCGCCACAGTGGTGCGCCGCGCCGGGACACCACGACCACCACGTCCTCGGCCCGCTCGTCGGCAGGTTCGTCGGCGGGTTCCTCGGTGGGACGCGGGGGAGGGGCGACGCCGAACGCGGACTGCACATACCCGAGGGCGTGGTCCACCTCGGTGCTCGCATCGCCCTGGCCGTCCGAGCGCAGCCAGGAACGCAGCGCGTTGTTGTGCGCCGCGACCACGGCGGCGGCGATCACATCGGCCTGGAGCGTCCCGTCGCGTCGGCCGCGGAAGCGTCGGCGCAGGTACTCGGCGAGGGCGCGCTCGTACCGCCACACGACCGACAGTTCGTAGGCGCGCAGTCCCGGCACCTGCTTGGTGAGGCGGTAGCGCTGCACCGAGAAGGTCGGGTTCTCCGCGTACATGCGCAGCACCAGGCGGGCCGCGTCGCACACCCGGCGCACCGGCTCGGGCTCTTGTCCCTGTCCCCGTCCCTGTCCCCGTCCCGGCTCCTGCCCCTCCTCGCCGCTCGCGGCGAGGAACGCCGTCATGTCGGCCAGGCACCGCTCGTGGTCCGGGAAGACCACGTCCTCCTTGGACGGGAAGTAGCGGAAGAAGGAGCGCCGTCCGACACCGGCGAGCGTCACGATGTCGTCGACGGTCGTCTGCTCGTAGCCCCGCTCCAGGAACAACTGGAAGGCCGCGGCGACCAGCGCCTCCCGCATCGGGGGCTTCGCCGCCACGGCCTCTGCCTTCTCGCCGCGACCGGGCGTCGCACTGCTGGAGCTCATGAACGGGAACGTAGCACCAGAGCGAGGGCGATGGCACTCAGTGCGCTGCTCAGGGGGTACTGAGTGCTGTCCTGTGCTGTGCTGTCTCGTGCGGTGGGTCGGGGGCGGCGGTCACGGCGAGCAGCTTGATGATCGTATCGATCGCAAACGATCGATACGATTGTGGGCGTAGAGTGTGCAGCTCGGGATCACGCTTCGCGTGAGCTCGTGGAACGTTCGACCGGCCTTGCCCCAGGGGGAACCGATGCGACTGCACGTCGACCAGCGTCATGAGCGGGTGCTCGAACTCGTCCGGGAGCGGGGCAGCCTCCGGGTCTCCGAGCTCGCCGCCGAACTCGGCGTCTCGGCGGTCACCCTGAGGCGTGACGTGGAGTCCCTCGCCGCGCAGGGCCGGGTGCAGCGGTTGCACGGCGCCGTGGTCTGGCCGGGGGACACGGCCGGCGAGGTGCGCGAGCGCCCGGAGAGCGCCGAGGGCGCGGTGGTCGGAATGATCGTCCCGACCACCAACTACATCTTCGCGAACATCGTGCGCGGCGCCCGCGAGGCCGTCGCGGCCCAGGGCGGCCGACTCGTCCTCGGCGTCGCCGGATACGTCGACACCGAGGACCCCGTCCAGGCCGAACACCTCCTCTCGGGCGGCGTCGAGGGTCTGCTCGTCGCCCCCAGTTGGTTCGGCGGGATCCCCGAGGACGGCCAGGAGAAGTGGCTGCTGGAGCACGACGTCCCCGCGGTCCTGGTCGAACGCTCCGCCCCGCCCGGCAACCCGGCCGCGGTGCTCGACCGGGTGCGCACCGACCGCGCCCACGGTGCCGCCGTCGCCGTCGGTCATTTCGCGGGCCTCGGACATCGCAAGATCACCGCCGTCCTGCAGGAAGGCCCGCACGCGGCTCAGATCACCGCCGGCTACCAGACGGCCGTGCGGGCGCTCGGGCTCGACGTCGACAAGGGCGCCCCGACCGTGCGGGAACACGGGGACTACGAGGCCGGCGTCGACTATCTCGTCGAGGCGGTGAAGAAGCGTGGCGTGACCGCGGCGCTGGTGCACAGCGACGAGGACGCGATCGTGCTGGTGCCGCGGCTCCAGGCGTGCGGCATCCGGGTCCCGGACGACCTGGCGCTGATCGCGTACGAGGACGAGGTCGCCGGTCTCTCCGACGTACCGCTCACCGCCGTGGCGCCGCCCACGCGCTCCGTGGGAGAACTGGCCGCCAAGCTGCTGCTGGAGCGCCTCACGGAGCGCCGCGGGGGAAAGGAGCCCGGGCCGCGCCAACACCTGGACCTGCTCCCGGACTTGAGGGTTCGCTCGTCCTGCGGAGCTGAACCGATCACCGGATGAGCGATTGGCGATCGTTTTGATTGTTTCGCGCGAACACTCTTGACTCTGATCGTCTGTACACAAAAGATGCCCCGAAGCCTGGGAACACTGCGACGACCGCATCACCGACGCGGCGGTACGCGCGCTGGCCGACCCCGGCCACGACCCCGCCGACGACGCCGTGGCGTCGTTCGTCTACCTCGGCGCACCCGACGAGACAGCGCACGTCCTGGGCTGCGGCGCGACCTACGAGGCCGCGATCCGCCGCGCCGACGCCCGCCTCGGAGGCCTGCTCGCCGCCGTACGCTCCCGGGCCTCCTACGCCGACGAGCAGTGGACCTTCCTCGTCGTGACCGACCACGGCCATGTCGACGCGGGCGGCCACGGCGGCCGTACGCCCGAGGAGCGCACCGCGTGGGTGGCCGCGGCGGGCCCCGGAATCGGCCCGGCACCGCGTCCGCTGCGGCACGCCGACATCGCGGCCCAGGTGTTCGCCGCCCTCGGCCGCCACCCCGACCGGCACTGGACGCTGGACGGCCGCCCCTTCGCCGCCGCCCCGCACGCCGTACTCCTCGACATGGACGGCACGCTCGTCGACACCGAGTCACTGTGGCTGCGCACGGTCCGCGAAGCCGTGCCCCGGATCGGCACCGACGACCTCTTCGACGTCCTCGGCCGCTCGGCCACCGAGACCGCCACCCGCCTCCAGCCCCTGACCGGCGGCGACCCCCACACCCTGGCCACCGACCTGGAAGCCCGCTTCCTGGCGGCCGTCCAGCGCGAGACCGTGCCGCTCCCCGGCGCCCCTCGAACTCCTCGACCTGCTCCGGGAGTCGGGCATCCCGGCAGCGCTCGTGTCCGCGTCGTCGAGGCCGGTCTTGGACGCCGTACTGAAGACCCTGGGCGCCGACCGGTTCCGCACGACGGTCGCCGAGGGGGAGACACCCCGCACCAAGCCGGCCGCCGACCTCTACCTCGCCGCCGCCCGGGCCCTGGGGGTGGACCCCGCCGCCTGCCTGGCGGTCGAGGACTCGCCCAGG
>CBFGZZ010000230.1:0-14165 GCA_965653385.1 uncultured Streptomyces sp.
TCTGGGGGCGCAGCCCCCAGGGATGGGACGGGTAGGGGCGGCGGGGGCGAGGAAACGTGGGGCCCACAGGAATGCGCCGACGTTCCGCAAGGTTGCCCAGCCCGGAGAGGCAAAACGCACGGGCGTACCCTGGTGTACGCCGAAGAATCGAAGCTACAGGGAGCCGACGTGTCCGCAGTCTCACCCGACGGACGCAAGATGCTGCGCCTGGAGGTCCGCAACAGCCAGACCCCCATCGAGCGCAAGCCCGAGTGGATCAAGACCCGGGCGAAAATGGGTCCCGAGTACACGAAGATGCAGAACCTCGTGAAGAGCGAGGGCCTGCACACGGTCTGCCAGGAAGCCGGCTGCCCGAACATCTACGAGTGCTGGGAGGACCGCGAGGCGACCTTCCTCATCGGCGGCGACCAGTGCACCCGACGCTGTGACTTCTGCCAGATCGACACCGGCAAGCCCGAGGCCCTCGACCGCGACGAACCCCGCCGCGTCGGCGAGTCCGTGGTCACCATGGACCTGAACTACGCCACCATCACCGGCGTCGCCCGCGACGACCTCCCGGACGGCGGCGCCTGGCTGTACGCCGAGACGGTCCGCCAGATCCACCAGCAGACCGCCGAGCGCGAGGCCGGCCGTACCAAGGTCGAGCTCCTCGCCCCCGACTTCAACGCCGTACCGGAGCTCCTGGAGGAGGTCTTCGCCTCCCGCCCCGAGGTCTTCGCGCACAACGTCGAGACGGTCCCCCGCATCTTCAAGCGCATCCGCCCGGGGTTCCGCTACGAGCGCTCCCTGAAGGTCATCACCGAGGCCCGCGACTACGGCCTGGTCACCAAGTCCAACCTGATCCTCGGCATGGGCGAGACCCGCGAGGAGATCAGCGAGGCGCTGCAGCAGCTGCACGACGCCGGCTGCGAACTGGTGACCATCACGCAGTACCTGCGCCCCAGCGTCCGCCACCACCCCGTGGAGCGCTGGGTCAAGCCGCAGGAGTTCGTGGAGCTGAAGGAGGAGGCCGAGCAGATCGGCTTCTCCGGTGTGATGTCCGGCCCGCTGGTCCGGTCCTCCTACCGTGCCGGCCGGCTGTACCAGATGGCCATCGAGAAGCGTGGTTCGTACGTCGCCTCGCAGGCCGTCTGATGGCACGGAGTGCCACCCGGTTCATGTGAACCTGCGCACAAGCAACCGCCCCTCGGCGGTGGCCGATTGACGCGGTCCTGGACGTCCCCGCAGATAGGGGGCCCATCAGGGCCGCGTCAAGCATTTCGGGCCACACATCAAGGCTTCATTGGTGTTTGACCGGTCGGTCACGCCCTGGTAACACCAATCAGTGACCCTGGTTGTACACCCCGTGCACCACTCACCAAAGCCGCCATTCCCGAGGGGGGACCTCCACCATGCAGGCCGCGCCCGTTCGCGCCACCGCCATCCCGTCGTTCACCACTGCACTGCGTGCCGTCGAGTCGCTGCTGATGGGCAGCGGCCAGCGCACCGCCCGTCGCAACGCCTGGACGTCCGTGCTGGAGGACCGCCGTCGCGCCAAGGACCGGGTCGAGGCACAGCGCGTCCTGGACCAGGTCACCGTCGTCCGCCCCTGAGCCCTGCCCCGTCCGTCACGGCACTGCCGTCGTCGACGCTCCCCGGGCCACGTAGACTTCGTGGCATGGCGAGGAAGGACACGGCAGCGGACGCTGCGAACCCCGGGCGACTCAAGCAGATCGCTCTGACCTACAAGATGACCCGCAGGGCCGACAAGAAGATCGGTCTTGTACTCGCGGCTGTCGGAATCGTCACCTTCGGTGTCTTCCTCGCGATCGGCTTCTTGATCGGGCACCCCATCTATCTCGGCATCCTGGGCCTGCTGCTCGCCTTCCTCGCGTCGGCGATCGTGTTCGGGCGCCGGGCCGAGCGGGCGGCCTTCGGGCAGATGGAGGGCCAGCCGGGCGCGGCAGCGGCCGTCCTGGACAACATCGGCCGGGGCTGGACGACGACGCCCGCGGTGGCGATGAACCGCAGCCAGGACGTGGTGCACCGGGCCGTCGGCAAGGCCGGCATCGTGCTGGTCGCCGAGGGCAACCCGAACCGGGTGAAGAGCCTGCTGGCCGCCGAGAAGAAGAAGATGAACCGCATCGTCGCGGACGTGCCCGTGCACGATCTGGTCGTCGGTGTCGGCGAGGGCCAGGTCTCGCTGAAGAAGCTGCGCACCACCATGCTGAAGCTGCCCCGCGTGCTGACCGGCCCCCAGGTGACCGCCACCAACGACCGGCTGAAGGCCATGGGCGACCTGATGAGCAACATGCCGCTGCCGAAGGGCCCGATGCCCAAGGGCATGAAGCTGCCGAAGGGCGGACCGAAGGCCCGTTGATCTCCCTCGCACGAGAAAGCTCGTACGAGAAAGGGGGCGCCCGGATCACTCCGGGCGCCCCCTTCGTCGTACGTGAGGAATACGGCCGCTAGATGCGTACTTCCACGGTCCGCGCCAGCCGGTCGTGCAGCCCCCGCCCGTCGCGGTCCCAGATCAGGGCGGGGATCGCGACGCACAGCAGGGCCGTGCGCAGCAGGGCGCGCAGCGGGTTGACCGTGCCGGTCTCCAGGGTGACCACGCGGAGGCCGAAGAGGCGTTTGCCCGGGGTGTAGCCGACGGTGCCGACGGTCAGGACGCTCATCAGGAAGAAGAGGAGCAGCGCCCAGTTGCTGGTCGCCTGGCCGTAGCCGTCGGTGATGAGACCGTATGCGATCAACAGGCTGATGCCCCAGTCGACGGCCAGTGCTCCGAGCCGTCGTCCCGGGCGGGCGATGGAGCCCGGCCCGTCCTCCGGAAGGCCGAGTTGCTGACCCCGGTATCCGAAGTCGACACCCGCTTCCTCGGCGGCCGCGCGGGGGCCCGAGAGCCAGGATCCGATTGCTTGCCTCTTGTTCACCCGACCACCGTACTGTGCACGTTTTGCGATGTGGACAGGTGGGGTGAGGTGCGGGATGTCCGGTTAACGTGTGCGAAACAAATGGGTCACGCCCGAGAAATCACCCGTCCCTAGGGTCGAGGACAGCGTGTGCCACCGCACTGGCCGCACGAACGAACTACCACCCCGGTCGGACGGTCGGGAGTAGGAGGAGCTGGATGTTCCAGAACGCCGACGAGGCCAAGAAGTTCATCGCGGACGAGGACGTCAAGTTCGTCGACGTCCGCTTCTGCGACCTGCCGGGCGTCATGCAGCACTTCACGGTGCCCGTCGAGGCGTTCGACCCGGACGAGGAGCTCGCCTTCGACGGATCGTCGATCCGTGGTTTCCAGGCCATTCACGAGTCCGACATGGCGCTGCGCGCGGACCTGTCGACCGCCCGGGTCGACCCGTTCCGCCGGGACAAGACCCTCAACGTCAACTTCTTCATCCACGACCCGATCACGGGCGAGCAGTACTCCCGTGACCCGCGGAACGTGGCCAAGAAGGCCGAGGCCTACCTCGCCTCCACCGGTATCGCGGACACCGCGTACTTCGGTCCTGAGGCCGAGTTCTACGTCTTCGACAGCGTGCGTTTCGCCACCGGCGCGAACGAGTCCTTCTACCACATCGACTCCGAGGCGGGTGCCTGGAACACCGGCGCCCTCGAGGACAACCGTGGTTACAAGGTCCGCTACAAGGGCGGCTACTTCCCGGTCCCGCCGGTCGACCACTTCGCCGACCTGCGTGCCGAGATCTCCCTGGAGCTGGACAAGCAGGGCCTGAAGGTCGAGCGCCAGCACCACGAGGTGGGCACCGCCGGCCAGGCCGAGATCAACTACAAGTTCAACACGCTGCTCGCCGCGGCCGACGACCTGATGCTCTTCAAGTACATCGTGAAGAACGTCGCCTGGCGCAACGGCAAGACCGCGACCTTCATGCCGAAGCCGATCTTCGGCGACAACGGCTCGGGCATGCACGTGCACCAGTCGCTGTGGAGCAACGGCGAGCCGCTGTTCTACGACGAGGCCGGCTACGCGGGCCTGTCGGACACCGCCCGCTACTACATCGGCGGCATCCTCAAGCACGCCCCGTCGCTGCTGGCCTTCACCAACCCGACGGTGAACTCCTACCACCGCCTGGTCCCCGGCTTCGAGGCCCCGGTCAACCTCGTCTACTCGCAGCGCAACCGCTCCGCCGCGATGCGTATCCCGATCACGGGCTCCAACCCGAAGGCCAAGCGCGTCGAGTTCCGCGCGCCCGACTCCTCCGGCAACCCGTACCTGGCCTTCTCGGCCCTGCTGCTCGCGGGCCTGGACGGCATCAAGAACAAGATCGAGCCGGCCGAGCCGATCGACAAGGACCTCTACGAGCTGGCTCCCGAGGAGCACGCGAACGTCGCGCAGGTCCCGACCTCCCTCCCGGCCGTCCTCGACTCGCTCGAGGCCGACCACGAGTTCCTCCTCCAGGGCGACGTCTTCACGCCGGACCTGATCGAGACGTGGATCGACTACAAGCGCACGAACGAGATCGCGCCGCTGCAGCTGCGTCCGCACCCGCACGAGTTCGAGCTCTACTTCGACGTGTGATCGGCACCGTCGACGCCTGACCCAGGCATCGCGCCCGCGCCCCCGCTGTCATACCGACGGCGGGGGCGCGGGCGTATGTTCTATTCTTCTGTCGCTGGGACGACACGGGGGTGGACGAGATGCCGGAGCGGCACGAACAGGACGACCAGGAGCGCGAGTTCGATCTGCGCTGGGCGGACAGCGCCGAGCACAAGGAGCCCTCGGCCCGGGCCCGGATGCTCGCCGCCCGCTGGAAGGAGAACCCGCCCGGGCCGGTGCCGTTCCGGGCCGAGCCCGATCATGTGGCGCGACGGCAGCGCCGGTCGGGCTGGATCTCCACGGCCATCGTGCTCGGCTGCGTCGCCGGGGTGATCGTGCTGCTGGGCTACGTCAACTTCCGCGGGGCCTACTAGGCGGCCGCTCCCTGCGGCCTTTGCTGGCCCTAGGGCCGATCACGACCCGTTCATGGGGGTCACCGGGTGCACACTGGGCAGTGGGACGAGTGCCTGAGTGTGCGCGCGGGGTGATGCGAGATGCAGAGCCGGTTCCGGAGTGATCGGCGGTTGACCGCCCGGATGGGGATCACTCTGTTTCTGCTCGGGTTGTTGTACGTGGCGTTCGTGGTCGCGTTGATATTTCTGCTGAAGTCCTGGGTGCTCGTCGTGGTCGTGGCGGCGGGGCTGCTGGGGGCGCAGTACTTCTTCTCCGACCGGGTCGCGCTGTTCGCGATGCGGGGGCGGGTCGTGGAGCGGGAGGAGTATCCCGAGCTGCACGGGGTCGTCGACCGGCTGTGCGCCATCGCCGACATGCCGAAGCCCGTGGTCGCCGTGTCGGAGATGGACATGCCGAACGCGTTCGCGACCGGGCGCAACCCCGACCATGCCGTGGTCTGTGTGACCACGGGGCTGCTGCGGCGGCTGGAGCCGGACGAGCTGGAGGGTGTGCTCGCGCACGAGCTGTCGCATGTGGCGCACAAGGACGTCGCCGTGATCACCGTGGCCTCGTTCCTCGGGGTGATCGCCGGGCTGATCGTGCGGTTCGCGTTCTACAGTCAGCTCTTCGGTGGCGGGCGGCGGGATCAGAACACCGCCGTGGTCTTCGCCGCCGTGATGGGTGTGTCGGCGGCCGTGTACGCGATCAGCTTCCTGCTGATCCGGGCCCTGTCCCGGTACCGGGAGCTGGCCGCCGACCGGGCCGCGGCGCTGCTCACCGGGCGGCCCTCGGCGCTGGCCTCCGCGCTGACCAAGGTCTCCGGCGACATCGCCCGGATCCCGACGAAGGACCTGCGGACGGCGCAGGCCTTCAACGCCTTCTACTTCACGCCCGCGCTGGGCCGCGAGCCCGGCGTGGCGCGGATCTTCTCCACTCACCCGAGCCTGGAGCAGCGGCTCGACCAGCTGGGGCGGATCTCCGCCGAGCTGGGCGAGGCCGCGGCTCCCGGAGGGGTGTGAGCATGGGGCTGCTGGACATCCTGTTCGGCCGTACGAAGCCGGTCGCGCCCGATCTCGACCAGCTCTTCGCGCTGCCGTCGGCCGCGGTGACCCTGGAGGTCGCGGCCGGGTTCCGGCCTACGGGCAGCGGGGCGGTGTGCTTCGCGACGGTCGAGGGCGCCGTCTTCGAACAGACGCACCGCGAGGTGCAGGCGCTGCTGGACGCGGACGCCGAGCGCGAGGGGCGGCCGGTGCGGCTGACGCGGGACGGCTACGGCTACTCGTGGCTGGTCTCCACGCGCAAGCCCGACGATCTGCCGGAGCTGGTCAACGACCTGCACGCGGTGAACAGCGCGATGGAGGTCAACGGGTTCGGGCCGCAGCTGCTGTGCTCGCTGGCCGGGTTCGAGGACGACGCGGGCAGGCGGCTCGCCCTCGTCTACCTCTACAAACGGGGCACCTTCTACCCGTTCGCGCCGCTGTCCGGCACCGCGGAGCGGCGCGACAACTCGTTGGAACTGCGGGTCAAGGCGGCCCTCACGAACGATCTGCGGATCGAGCAGGACCTGGGCCGCTGGTTCCCGCTGTGGGGCGCCCCCGGTCTGTGACCGGAAGGCGCCTCGGGCTGCGGGCGCGCTACCAGCGGAACTGGTCTCACTTGCTCTTCCCACGCTCCTGCCGACGGGCTTCGAGGGGGCGCTCGCGGCGGTAGCGGCGCTCCCACTTGGCCTGCATGTCACGGCGGTCGCGGTAGGACCGGTAGTCCGCGGGCATGGAGCCTCCCGCCGAGGCCCCTCCCCCGGCCCCGCCGCTCGGCGCGGAGGAGCTCCGGCCGTACTGCGAGTAGAGGAAGAGCACCGCGACGGCGGCCAGCCAGTAGAGGTGGTTGTCGAATCCTAAGATCACCAGGACGACTGTCCCGGACATGACGATGGTGCCCATCACGGGCCTCCGTGAGCGTGGGTCGAATCTGGATCTTGAGCGGTGAACACGAGGGACACGACCCAGGGGAAGGGCGACCGTCCGTCGGTGCGTAGAGACTAGCGTCGAGTCCGCAGGGTGACGCCTGCCCTGCGCGAAGCGGCGTGAGCTGCTCCGTTACGCGTGTCCAGCGTAGGGATCCGGTCACCGGGCGTGCACCCCCTTTTCCCGTGGCGGGGGCGCCGGGCGGGTCTGAGGTGGTCAGACCCCGGGCGCGGCGGTGATCACCCCGGCCCCGACGGCCGCGCCCAGGCTCGTGTGGTCGGTGACGGTCTGGTCGGCGTAGGCCAGGGCGAAGTCGGTGACCGCCCGGTCGAAGGTGTCGGCACTGCCGAGGTAGCCGGCGATGGCGATACGGTCGCCGGAGCGGGCGTGTGCCCGGGCGAGGGCGGTGCCGCACAGCCGGGCGTAGGCGAGGAGGTCGTCCGGGCTCATCCCGGCGACGTCCGCGGAGCCCTTCATGTCGCGCAGTTGGCGCCAGTAGAAGGCACGGCCCTGCGGCCCGGACATCCAGCCGAGGAAGATGTCACTGGCCGCCTGCAACAGCCGCTGCCCCGCGACGACGCGATGGCCGGGGTGGACGTACGGACCGCTCGGCAGATGCTCTTCCAGTACGGACGGCCGCGCCTCCTTGATCTGGAGGAACAGCGGGTCGTCGGTGTCCCGCCCGGCGAGCAGCACGATGAAACAGCGCAGTCCCACGCTGCCGACGCCGACGACCTTGCGGGCGGCGTCGACGAAGCGGTAGCGGTCGAGGAGCAGTCGGCGTTCCTCGGTGAGGGTCGAGCGGTAGTCGCTGAAGATCTTGCGCAGCGAGGCCATGTCGGACATGCCCGCGGGTTCGAGGAGCGGCGGGTCGTGGATGATGCGGCGGCGCCCGTCGACGACCTCGGTCAGCCGGCCGAAGGCCCGCAGACTGGTGCGGCGGCGGGCGCGGCCGAGGCCGGCCTCGACGCGGCGGCGGTCGCGGGTGGAGCGGACCAGGGGCAGAAGCTGGTCGGCCTCGATGCTCGTGTACCAGACGTCCAGTTCGCCGCGCCGGGCCAGCCGCCGCATGGTGGTGCGGTACGCCGTCACCGCCGCGAGGGCCGCTCGGCCGGCCTTGGCGTCGGGGTGGCCGATCTCGCGGGCGGCCACGGCGACCGAGGTGGCGAGCCGTTTGACGTCCCACTCGAAGGGTCCGCCGAACGTTTCGTCGAAGTCGTTCAGGTCGAAGAGCAGGGAGCGTTCCGGCGAGGCGTACAGGCCGAAGTTGAGCAGATGGGCGTCGCCGCACAGCTGCACGGTGAGGCCGGTGTGCGGGGCGGCGGCGAGGTCGGCGGCCATCACGGCGGCGGCGCCGCGCAGGAACGCGAAGGGGGACGCCGCCATCCTGCCGTATCTGATCGGCAGCAGCTCCGGCAGCCGGTCGCGGCCCTGGCGTTCCAGTACGGCGACGGGGTCGGGGCGGTCCACGGAGGGGACCCAGGCGGCGTGCGCGGACCGGGGGACCAGCTTGCGGGCGGTCTTGCCGCGAAGCGCCCGGTCGGCAGGGGTGGCGGGGGTCGTCATGGGGAGAGGGTTCTGTGTACGTCCGCCCTGAGCGCCGGTACGGGTACGGCCGACCCGTCGACCGGCCTTCGTATGCCGTGCCTGCCCATCGCGCCTCCCGCCGCCACGCCCGCTCGGGGCGAGGTCCGTCACCTCCTGATCGCAGTGAAGGCGGGGCCGGGGGTGGACGCATGCCGGGTACGGCAATCGGGTGACGGGCCGTCGGGCGCGCGGGGGCCGTTGTCAGTGGCGTCGGGGAGGATGCGGTCACTGGTACGCGACGGGTGGAGGTCGGGATGGGGCGTGACGGACTGCGGTACATCGGGGCGGCGGAGCGGCGTGCTCGGCTGGGGCTGCGGCATCGGCTTGCTGGGGCGGCGCGGGCCGGGAGCCCGGAGGAGGTCGCGGAGTCGCTCGTCGCGCTGCACGGCACCGACCCGGCGACCGTGTACCTGGCCGTGGGGGCGCGGCTGGCCGAGCCCGCGAAGACCGTGGCGGAGACCGAGCGGGCGTTGTACGAGGAGCGGGCGCTGGTCCGGATGCACGCCATGCGGCACACCGTGTTCGTCTTCCCCACCCGGCTGACGGCCGTCGTGCACGCCTCGACCGGCCTCGCGGTCGCCGCCCGGGAGCGGGCCTCGCTGGTCAAGCACATGGCGACGGCGGGGGCGCCGGACGCTGCCTGGCTGACGGAGGTCGAGGCGTCGACGCTGGCCGCGCTCGCGCGGCGCGGACAGGCCACGGCGGCCGAACTCGCCCAGGACGAGCCGCGGTTGCGCGAGCAGTTCGTGTACGCGGCCGGCAAGAGCTACGAGGGGGTGCACACCGTCTCGACGCGGCTGCTGCGGGTGCTGGGCGTCGAGGGGAAGGTGGTGCGGGGTCGGCCGCTGGGCTCCTGGACGTCCTCGCAGTTCCGGTGGGCGCCGGCACCCGCGCATCCCGAACTGGACGTCGCCGGGGCGCAGGCGGAGCTGCTGCGGAACTGGCTCGCGGTGTGCGGGCCGGCGACCGAGGCCGACCTCAAGTGGTGGACGGGGTGGCGGGTCACCGAGGTGCGCCGGGCGCTGGCGGCGACGGGGGCGCGGGCCGTGTCCCTCGACGAGGGGACGGGGTACGTCGTCGACGGCGACGTCGATCCGGTGGCCGGGCCCGAGGAGCCGTGGGCGGCACTGCTGCCGGGGCTCGACCCCACGGCGATGGGGTGGCAGCGGCGCGAGTGGTATCTGGCGCCGGAGCTGTGGCCGCAGCTGTTCGACCGGAGCGGCAACGTGGGGCCGACGGTGTGGTGGGACGGACGGGTGGTGGGCGGATGGGCCCAGCGCAGGGACGGGGAGGTCGTCTGGCGGTTGCTGGAGAAGCTGGGGAGCGTGGAGCGGCGGGCCGTGGAGGCGGCGGTCGCGGTGGAGGCGGAGCGGCTGCGGGGGTGGGTGGGGGCGGCTCGGGTGACGCCTCGGTTCCGGACGCCGTTGGAGCGGGAGTTGTCGGCGTAGCGGTGGGCCGTCGCCCGATGCCGGGTACCGGGTGCCGGGTGCCCGTGGTCCTGAGGGCACCCGGCGTGGCGCGGCTTACCTGGAGTACCTCATGAGCGCCCGCACCATGTGGCACGTCGTGTCCGACGGCGGGTGGACGCCGATCGTCTCGGCTGTGCTGCGGATCGTCTCGTTGCGGGCCTGGTTGGGCATGTAGACGCCCGTGTCGAGGAGGGCTATCGCGAGGCGCAGGGCCTTGAGGCGGCGGTTGTGGGTGATGTACCACTCGCGCGGACGGCCCGGCGGCAGCGGCCGCTTCTCCACGGGCGCGTACGGCAGGTCGAGCAGCACCGGGTGCTGCGCGGTGGACTGGGTGGGCAGCGGCCTCCGGGCCGGCTTCTGCTTCAGTGCGGCAGCGGGCACAGGCATCCTCCTGTCGCGGTGGAGCGCCGTCCGGCTTGCCCGGCGACGCTCTCGAACACTGCTTACAGTTTACTGCCCGGCACTGACAATCGGGGGGTGTGGGCGTTCGCTGAAATGGCCTGGTCAGCAACGAAATTGTGACTCTGTCACGGTGGGGTCGCGAGATGTGGTTGAGGTGGCGGAAAATTCGAACACCGGCTGGCTCGGGAGGGTGGCGGCGGCCCGGTCCGGGATCGGCTCGGGCGGCTCGGGATACCGTGAGCGACATGGAGATCTGGATCAATCCGGCCTGTTCCAAGTGCCGTAGCGCCCTGACACTGCTCGACGCCGAAGGGGCCGACTACACCGTCCGCCGTTATCTGGAGGACGTGCCGAGCGAGGACGAGATCAGGGAGGTGCTCGACCGGCTGGGGCTGGAGCCGTGGGACATCACCCGGACCCAGGAGGCCGAGGCCAAGGAGCTCGGGGTCAAGGAGTGGGCCCGGGACGCGGGTTCGCGGGAGCGGTGGGTGCGGGCGCTGGCCGAGCATCCGAAGCTGATCCAGCGGCCGATCATCACGGCGCAGGACGGTACGGCAGTGGTGGGGCGCAGCGAGGAGGCCGTGCGGGACGCGCTGTCACGGGAGGGCGCCTGAGGGGCTCCCAAGGCGGGTGTGACGCAGGTTACTTGAGCGGCTCGCATGACCACTGAGTAACTTCGTTCGGTATCTCGTACATAGCGGCGTACGCTCCCCGACCTCTTCAGGAGGCGCGCATGTCGCGTAGGAGAACTGTCAGTGCAAAGAAGAAGCTCGCGCTGTTGGTGAGTGCGGCGACGGTGGCGGGAGGCGGCGCCTTCGTCATGGCGAACACCTCGAACGCCTCGCAGGCGCCGACGGTCAAGTCCGCCGCGGACTCGACCGTCTGCCAGGGGCTCGCCACCGCACTCGGCAACAACCAGCGGTTCATCGACGGGCAACGGGCCGATCCCGACGCCCAGTCCGAAGCGCGGATCGCCAACCGCGAGGCCGTGATCGCGCAGATCAAGGTCCAGCAGGAGGCGTCGGGGTGTGTCGCCGGGGAGTCGGCTCAGGACTCCCAGGCCGCACAGCCGGCGGCGCCGAGTGCTCCGGCGGGTGCCGAGGAGGCGGGAGGCGCCGGGAACGCGGGGGACGCGGCGGGCAACGGCGGCGGTGCCGCGGCCTCGGGGCAGCAGGTCTGCAACGGGTCGACGGTCACGCTCTCCGGTGAGGGCGGGGCCCCGGCCGCTTCCAGCAGCCAGTTCCCGGCCGGTACGAAGCTGAAGGTCACCAACCTGGACAACAACAAGTCCACGACGGTGGAGGTCACCTCGGTCTCCGGCAGCTGCGTGCTGCTCAACAACGCGGCGTTCGAGCAGGTGCGAGAGGCCGGCAAGTTCCTGATCCGGCGAGCGGTGATCGAGAAGGTGGGGTGAGGCTCCGGTAACCACGCCGTACGTGTCAGGGGTCCCGCCGCTCGCGGCCACGGGTGGCGGGACCCCGCTTGTGCGGGCGGGCGTGAAGCTCGCCACACCGTCGGCCGGTAACACGGGGTTCACATTCGGGCAATGATCGGGAAATCGCCTGTTGACAGGCTCGCGGGCATCAAGTGCGGCGCCTCAGTGCCGCTGCGCCGCAGCACCCGCAAGTGCGCCTAGACCCACCCCCGAAGGATGTGGCCCGTGACCTTCAAGGCTGAGTACATCTGGATCGACGGCACCGAGCCGACGGCCAAGCTTCGTTCCAAGACGAAGATCATGACGGGTTCTCCCGCCGGTGTCGACTCGCTGCCGATCTGGGGCTTCGACGGGTCCTCCACGAACCAGGCCGAGGGCCACGCCTCGGACTGCGTGCTCAAGCCGGTCTTCTCCTGCCCCGACCCGATCCGCGGCGGCGACGACATCCTGGTGCTGTGCGAGGTCCTGAACATCGACCTCACCCCGCACGCCAGCAACACCCGTGCAGCGCTCGCCGAGGTGGCGGAGAAGTTCGCCGCCCAGGAGCCGATCTTCGGTATCGAGCAGGAGTACACGTTCTTCCAGGACGGTTACCCGCTCGGCTTCCCCAAGGGCGGCTTCCCGGCCCCGCAGGGCGGCTACTACTGCGGTGTCGGCGCCGACGAGATCTTCGGCCGTGAGGTCGTCGAGGCCCACCTGGAGAACTGCCTGGCCGCCGGTCTCGCGATCTCCGGCATCAACGCCGAGGTCATGCCCGGTCAGTGGGAGTTCCAGGTCGGCCCGGTCTCCCCGCTGGAGGTCTCCGACCACCTGTGGGTCGCCCGCTGGCTGCTCTACCGCACCGCCGAGGACTTCGGCATCGCCGCGACGCTGGACCCGAAGCCGGTGAAGGGCGACTGGAACGGCGCCGGTGCGCACACCAACTTCTCGACGAAGGCGATGCGCGAGGGATACGACGCGATCATCACCGCGTGCGAGTCGCTCGGTGAGGGCTCCAAGCCGCTCGACCACGTCAAGAACTACGGCGCCGGCATCGACGACCGCCTGACCGGTCTGCACGAGACCGCCCCGTGGAACGAGTACTCCTACGGCGTCTCCAACCGCGGCGCCTCGGTCCGTATCCCGTGGCAGGTCGAGAAGGACGGCAAGGGCTACATCGAGGACCGCCGCCCGAACGCCAACGTCGACCCGTACGTGGTGACGCGTCTGCTCGTCGACACGTGCTGCTCCGCGCTGGAGAAGGCCGGCCAGGTCTGATCCGCCCGGCTCCCGGCTTCCCCGAAGGGGCGTCCACCGTCGTGGTGGGCGCCCCTTCGCCATGTGAGGCGTGTCGGCGTCCGAGCAGTGAGAGGAGGCTCCTTTCCATGGTCGGTGTCTGCTTCAATGGGGGCATGACCGGCTTCCAGAAGTACTCCGCGACAGGTCGCCATGACCTTGAGCCCTTCTGGCCTTCCCGTCAGCACCACGACTTCGACCGGGTGTGTTGCCGCGCGTGAACGCGCGGGCCCTGTAAAGCCGTAACCTCCCGGCCTTCGGCCAGCGCGCAACGACGTACGTCCCCCACGGACCTCTCGCGCGAAAAGAGCTGACCTCTCATGGCGACCACTCGTTCCCTCTCCCCCGCCCCCACGCTCACCTCCCCGACGGGTGCCCGGCATCATCTGCGCGCCGTCGACCGGGACGAGCTCATCGACCTGGCGGACCTCCTGCCCCCGGGTGCCACCTGGCTGCCCGCTCCCCAGCACTCCCTGCCCGCGCTGCCCGGCCGGCCGCCGATGATCGGCTACCTGGTGCTCGTTCCGGCCGACCGGCAGCCCCCGCCGGTCGCGGCGCCCGTCGGCGCGGCGGGCGATCCGCTCGTCACCGTCGACACCGTGCGGCGCACCGCGGCGGTCGACGGGCGTGAACTCGACCTCACCTACCTGGAGTTCGAGCTGCTCGCCCACCTCGTGGCCAACCCGCACCGCGTGCACACCCGCGACCAGCTGGTCACCACGGTGTGGGGGTACGGGCATGTGGGGGACGGCCGTACCGTCGACGTCCACATCGCCCGGCTGCGCCGCAAGCTGGGCGCCGAGCACCGGGACACGATCCGGACCGTGCGGCGGGTCGGCTACAAGTACACCCCGCCGGTCGGCCGCTGATCCCGTCCTCTGCTGACGGCAGAGTCCTGTTCCGTCCGGGCCGCGCGGCGTGCAGAGTCGGCTGTATGAGGCTTCTGGTGCTGGGTGGTACGGAGTTCGCGGGACGGGCCGTCGTGGAGGCGGCCCTCGGGCGTGGCTGGGAGGTGACCGTCTTCCACCGGGGGCGGCACACTGTGCCTTTCCGGGGGGCACCCCCCGGACCTCCGGGCCCGGCCGGGGTGCGGTCGTTGT
>CBFGZZ010000231.1:0-14075 GCA_965653385.1 uncultured Streptomyces sp.
TTGGGCTGGTCCCCTCCCCCCCGCGCGCCCGGCCGGGGGGGGGCACCCGGTAAACCCCACGACAGGACCTTGCGCGGTTCCTCACCCTTCCCGCCCCCGCGCCAGCCCGCACGCCCGGATCACACCCCCGGGTGGACTTCTTTGGGGAACGCTCCGCACGGGGGCCGCGCGCGTACACTGCGCGGCTGATTTTCGAATGGTTCGCGCCGCGACCGACCACCCCGCTCTTGACCTGCTCATGCCAGCAGCCCACCATGAGCGCCACATCCGCACCACGCAGTACGTCGCACTGAACCCCACCCCCCACTCCCACAAGGAGACTTCATGCGACTTCGCATACGCGGCTCCGGCACCCGAAGCGGCAGACGTACCGCCGCGCTCGCCGCACTGCTCGCCCTCGCCCTGGCGGCCCCCCTCTCCGCGAACATGTCCGCCAACGCCGACAGCGCCGCCAAGGCTGCCCCGTCGGCCGACGACATCCGGCAGTACGAGGTCCACATGCACTCGACCGCCAAGGACCGCACGGCACTTCAGCGGACCGGCGTGACCGTGGACGAGGCTCACGGTCACGGTGTCGTGATCTCGGGCCGGGCGGACCAGGTCAAGAAGCTGAGGACGCTCGGCTACGAGGTCACCCCGCTCGGCGCGGTCCCGGACCGGTCCGCCGGCGAGGACGACGTCCGCCTCTACGACTTCCCCTCCGGCGACTCGCGCTACCACAACTACGCGGAGATGACGAGCGAGATCAACTCACTGGTCTCGGCCAACTCCTCGATCGCGAGCCAGCGTGTCATAGGCACGTCGTACCAGGGCCGGAACATCGTCGCCATCAAGATCAGCGACAACGTCGGCACGGACGAGTCGGAACCCGAGGTCCTGTTCACCCACCACCAGCACGCTCGTGAGCACCTGACCGTCGAGATGGCTCTCTACCTCCTGCGCGAGCTGACCTCCGACTACGGCAGCGACTCCCGGGTCACCAGCATGGTGAACAACCGCGAGATCTGGATCGTCCCCGACCTCAACCCGGACGGCGGCGAGTACGACATCGCCACCGGCTCCTACCGGTCGTGGCGCAAGAACCGGCAGCCCAACTCCGGTTCCTCGGCCGTCGGGACCGACCTCAACCGGAACTGGAACTACCGGTGGGGCTGCTGCGGCGGTTCGTCGGGGTCGACGTCCTCCGAGACCTACCGTGGCGCCTCGGCCGAGTCGGCACCCGAGGTCAAGGTCGTCGCCAACTTCGTGCGCAGCCGGGTCGTCGGCGGCGTGCAGCAGATCAAGGCCGGAATCGACTTCCACACCTACAGCGAGCTGGTGCTGTGGCCGTTCGGATACACCTACTCCGACACCACGACCGGCATGACCGCCGACGACCGCAACGCGTTCGCCACGGTCGGGCAGAAGATGGCGGCCAGCAACGGCTACACGCCGGAGCAGTCCAGCGACCTGTACATCACCGACGGGTCGATCGACGACTGGCTGTGGGGCAGCCAGAAGATCTTCGGGTACACCTTCGAGATGTACCCGAGGTCCGGGGGCGGGGGCTTCTACCCGCCCGACGAGGTGATCGAGCGGGAGACGTCCCGGAACCGGGATGCGGTGTTGCAGCTGCTGGAGAACGCGGACTGTATGTACCGGTCGATCGGCAAGGAAGCCCAGTACTGCAGCTGACCGCTACGAGGCGTCGGATTCCTCGGCGTCTTCGGCGGATTCGGCGCCCTCGGCACCGTCCTCGAAGTAGGCGTCGAGGACCGCGTCCAGCTGCTCGTCCCACTCCGTGAAGCGGCTCCTGGCCGTCGCCTCGATCTCGATCGGGTACCAACGGCGGTCAGGAGTGTGCACGGTGACGGTGTACCGCTTCCCGAACCTCGGCGCCTCGGTCTCCACGGCACCGATCTCGTCCCAACGGAACTCGCACTCCTGGTCGTCCAGGGAGAGCCGTACACCGGCGCGATCCGCGACGATCCGAGCACGACGATCGGAGGCCTCGAAGACGGGCCCGTCGGCGTCCGGCTCGTCATCGTCTTGTCTGTCGTCGCGGTCACCCCCGCGGTCGACCTCGCCCTCGACCTCCGCCTCGGGCTCCTCGACATCCTCTAGGACCGTCTCCTCGAGGTCGCCGTCCTCGGCCACGTCCTCCTTCTTGGCGCCCTTCGGCGCGGCGGACGCGGGCGAGGTGAGCCCGGGGATGAAGGCCGGATCGAATCCGGCGCCCTCCAGGGGCTGGCTGCCTGAACCTATGCGCTGCTCCACAGCCGAGCAGTATGGTCGACAACCCTGTGTCCCGCACAACCAGCCCCCGCATCGTTACACGAAGATTCACCCCGGGGCGTCCTTCGGGTGCGGGCCGGTCTCTCGGCGCCGGGCCGGATCTTTCAGCCCGTCCGGCGTTTGCGGACGAGGCCCGCAGGCCCGACAGCGGGGGTCTGGGGGCGCAGCGCCCAGGGACGGGACGGGGCGGCGGGGGCGAGGAACTGGGGGTGGCCGCCCCGGCAGGTGCACCGTTACACGAACAGGCTCAGCACCGCCGCCACCACGAACCCGGCGACCGACAGCACACTCTCCAGGACCGTCCAAGTCTTCAACGTGTCCCGCTCGCTGATGCCGAAGTACTTGGCCACGATCCAGAAGCCACCGTCGTTGACATGGGAGGCGAAGATCGAGCCGGCCGAGATGGCCATGATGACGAGGGCGACGAAGGGCTGGGAGTGGTCGCCCTCGGTGAGGAGCGGGGCGACGATGCCGGCCGTCGTGACGATGGCGACCGTCGCCGAGCCCTGGGCGACCCGGAGGACCACCGAGATCAGGTAGGAGAGGACGATGACCGGGAGACCCACGTCGTTGAAGGTGTCGGACAGGGCCTGAGCGACGCCGCTGGCCTTGAGGACGGCACCGAAGACACCGCCCGCCCCGACCACCAGCAGGATGTTGCCGACAGGCTTCAGGGACGAGGTCGACACCGTCTCCAGGGACTTGCGGGACCAGCCGCGCCGGATACCCAGCAGGTAGTACGCCAGCAACAGGGCGATCGTGAGCGCCACGAACGGGTTGCCGAAGAACTCGATCACCGAACGGGTCGTGGAGGGGTCGAGCGCGATCGACGAGAACGTCGCGGCGAGGATCAGCACCAACGGCGTACCGATGATCCCGAGCACCGTGGCGAGCGGCACAGGCGTCTCCTGCGGCTCGACACCGGCCTTGCGCTGCTCGTCGATGACCGCCCGCTTCGCCTCGTCCGCCGCCTCGACCATGTCCTGCGGCACGGCGACGAAGATCCGCTTGCCGATCCAGGCCGAGAACGCCCACGCGGCCAGCACCGCCGGGATACCGCAGACGACGCCCATGAGGATGACCCAGCCCAGCTGGACGTGGAGCAGACCGGCCGCCGCGACCGGACCGGGGTGCGGGGGCAGGAAGGCGTGCGTCATCGACAGACCCGCCAGCAGCGGCAGGCAGTACAGCAGGACGGACTTGCCCGAGCGCTTGGCGGCGGCGTACACGAGCGGCGCGAGGACGAAGATGCCGACGTCGAAGAAGACCGGGATACCGAAGATCAGGCCGGTGAGGCCCATCGCGAGCGGCGCTCTCTTCTCGCCGAAGAGGTTCAGCAGCCGCGATGCCAACACCTCCGCGCCACCGCTGACTTCGAGGATCGCGCCGAGCATGGTGCCCAGGCCGATGATGATCGCGACATGGCCGAGGATGCCGCCCATGCCGGACTCGATGGTCGACACGGCGTCGGATCGCTGGACGGTGCCGAAGAGTTCGGTGACCGAGAGGCCGGCCATGAGGCCGACGGCTATGGAGACCGCGAGCAGGGCCACGAAGGGCTGGAGCCGGGTCTTGATGATCAGGAAGAGCAGCAGGGCGATGCCGATGGCGGCGACCGTGAGCAGTCCGGCCGTACCGTCGATCAGGAGGAGCAGTCCGCCGGTGTGGGGTGGTGTCCCGGCTGGGGCGGCTGCGGCGAGCGGGAGGGACAAGGGGGACATTCGGGGGTCCTCGCGGTAAGTACATGAAGCTTTCGGGCAGGGGGGACCGCGGCACGGCGCCCGGAGGGGGCACCGCGCCGGGAGACGTACGGTGTGCGGGGATCGAGGAGGGCTCAGCCGAGTACGGCGAGCGCGTCGATCTCGATGAGGAGCCCCGCCGGCAGACCGACGTACACGGTCGTGCGCGCGGCGGGCGGCTGGGTCAGCCCCTGCTCCTCGAAGTAGGTGTTGTAGATGTCGTTCATCTCGGCGAAGTGGGCGACGTCCGTCAGATAGACGCGGATCATCATCACGTCGTCCCAGCAGGCACCGCCCTCTTCCAGGATCGCCTTGACGTTGGCGAGGGTCTGGAGGGTCTGCTCGCGCAGGGTGGGACCGGCGGGCGTCGGGGGCTTCCCCGCCTCGGCCGGCAGGAAGCCGACCTGGCCCGCGACCTGAAGGATGTTGCCCTTCTTCACTCCGTGGGAGAACTTCGCGGGCGGGGTGGTGTGGGTCTTCGGGGTGAGTGCGATCTTCTCCGTCATGCGGTGCCTTTCGCTGTGTCTCTGCCGGAGTACTCGCCGCTGATGCCGTCCGCGGTACGGCGCACCAGCGGGAGCAGGGTGAGGAGTTCGTCGGCGGTGACGACGACGTTCGGCGCGGAGACCGACATCGCGGCGACGACCCGGCCGTCGGCGCCGCGGATCGGCGCGGCGACGCAGTTGATGGACTCCTCGTGGCCACCGAGGTCGGTGGCCCAGCCCTGTTCGCGCACCTTGGCCAGTTCCTTGAGGAAGGCGTCCGGGTTCGGCGTCGAACGAGCCGTGTACATGGGGTAGTCGAGCTTGTCGGCGAGGGCGCGGCGCTCGTGCTCGGGCAGGTCGGCGAGGAGGAGCTTCGCGACGGCCGCGACGGTGATGGCGACCGGTTTCCCGATCCGCGAGTACATCCGTACCGGGTACCGGCTCTCCACCTTGTCGATGTACAGCACCTCGTCCTCCTCGTACACGGCGAGGTGGACGGTGTGGCCGCACTGCTCGTTGAGGCGTACGAGGTGGGGGTGGGCGATCTCGCGGATGTCGAGGTTCTCCATCGCCTCCTGGGCGAGGGCGATGAGCCGGGCGCCGAGGCGGTAGCGCTGGTCGGACTGGCGGTAGACGAGCCCGTGTTCGTGCAGCGTACGCAGCAGCCGCAGGGCGGTGGACTTGTGCACCCCCAGCCGCTCGGCGACCTGGCCCAGGTCGGCGGGGCCCTCGGCGAGCAGCGGCAGGATGCTGAGCGCGCGGTCGACGGTCTGACTCATGGCGTACGTACCTCCTCGTCGGCCCGTTCTGCGGCTTGCGTCCAGCCGGGGCCGAGTCGAAGTTTCTCCCACGCGGCGGCGTCGAGGGCCACCAGGCGGTCGGCGTGGGCGCGGGACGGGGGTGCGGCGAGGTCACCGGGGGCGGTGAGAGCGGCGGCGGCCCAGAGATGCCCGTGCCGGAGGCGGTCTCGGGTGGGGAGCCCGCGGAGGGTGGCGGAGAGGAAACCGGCGGCGAAGGCGTCACCGGCTCCGATGGTTGCCACGACGTCCACGGTCAGGGCCGGCACGAAGGTGCTCGGCGTTTCGGCCGGGCGGGGGGAGCTGCCGCTCACCGGCGCTTGCACGGTGCCGCCTCTCTTTGGGTCGGGAGCCGCCCCAACGGCACGACTGCCCGCAGGCTGCGGCTGAGGCTGGGCGGAACCGCCGTCCGCGGACGGAGCGGGACCACCGTCCGCACACGGCGCGGGGCGGCTGCCCGATGGCTGCGGCTGAGCCGGACCTTCGTCCGCGGTGGGACGACCGTCCGAAGACCGCCTCGGACCACCGTCCGCACGCTGCGCGGCACGACTGCCCGCAGGCTGGGACGGGTTGGAACGGCCGCCCGTGCCCTGCAACGCCGACTCGCCCGCCGACCCGACGGGCACCGCGCCGCTGCCCGCAGGCTGCGACCGATTGGAACAGCCGCCCGTGCCCTGCAACGCCGACTCGCCCGCCGACCCAAGTGGCGCGGCGCCGCTGCCCGCAGGCTGGGGCCCGTTGGGGCGGCTGGCCACGTCTTGCGACGCCGGGCCGTCAGTCCGCCCAAGGGGCGCGGGGCTGTGACATGTGCGGCTTCGCCGCGTGGGCGCGACCAACTCACGATCACCCGCGGCGGACACGAACGCCGTAGCCCCCACCGCCCCCTGCTTGACCACCAACACCCCCGGCTCGGGCAACGCGGCCCGCACGGCCTCCGGTCCGCCGGAGATCCCCCACGCCTCCTCCGCCTCGTCCTCCCCCACGAACACCACATCAGCCCGCCGCGCCAACTCCAGCAGCACACCAGGCCCGTCCCCGTCCCGCCACAACCCCGCCCGGTAGTTGACGTCGAACGAGATCAGCGGGCGGTCGTCACTGCCGGCAGCCGTCAGCTCCCGGAGCAACCCCAGGCACCCCTCCGACAGCGCGGCCGTGATCCCCGACAGATGCAGCACCCGCCCCGAACGCACCGCGTCCAGGTCCACGTTCTCGACGGACATCGCCGACGCCGCCGAACCCACCCGGTAGTACGCCACCTCGTGCGCGTCCGTGCCCCTGTCCCCCGCCGTGCGGAAGTACACGCCCGTGGGGCGCCCGGGATCCCGCCGCACGGACGCGACATCGACGCCGTGCGTCCCGATCGCCTCGACGAGATGGTCGCCGAACCCGTCGGCACCGACTCGGCTGACCCACCTCGTGCGGTGGCCGGCGGCGGCCAGTGCGCACGCCACGTTCGACTCCGCGCCCCCGATCCCCCGCTCGAACGACGGCACGTCGGCGAGGCGCCCCGGCCGTGTGGGCAGGAACGTGACCATGGACTCGCCGAGCGCGACGACGTCCACGCCGTCGGGGGCATTGCAGGGTCCGATGAGGGTCACGATGGTCGTAGCTCCAGGGCTGGTGCGGGGGATCGGCGGCTCCGTTGACCCGCGGTTGGCCGAGATGTTAGACAGCGGTAAGCGATATACGCAATGAGGGTTGCAGACGATGCAACACCGCAGATCAGGGAGGTTCCATGAGCAGCGAGGCGCTCGCCCGTCTGGCCGAGGAACGCGTCGACCACCGCTTCAAGGGCCTCCCCCCGGACGCCGACGGCCTGACCGTCGCCGAACTGACGGCCCAGCGCCGCAACCTCTTCACCGACGGCTTCGCCACCCCCCTGCTCGCCCTCTCCGCCGAGCGCCTGGAGCACAACCTCGACCTCATGGAGACATACGCCGTCCGCCACGGCCTCACCTTCGCCCCGCACGGCAAGACGTCCATGGCGCCGCAGCTGTTCCGGCGTCAGATCGAGCACGGGGCGTGGGGCATCACGCTCGCGGTGCCGCACCAGGTGCGGGTGGCGCGCGCCTACGGCGTCCGGCGGATCTTCCTCGCGAACGAACTGGTCGACGCGGCCGCCCTGCGCTGGGTCGCCGCCGAGCTGGCGGCGGACGACGACTTCCGCTTCGTCACCTACGTCGACTCCGTGCGCGGCGTGGAGCTGATGGACGCGGCCCTGCGCGACGCCGGGGCCACCCGCCCCGTGGACGTCGTCGTCGAGCTGGCGGCGGGCGACGGCGCCCGTACCGGTGTCCGTACCGAGGCGGAGTGCGCCGCCGTCGCGGAGGCGGTCGCCGCCGTGGCCACGCTGCGGTTGGTCGGCGTCGCCGGATACGAGGGCGAGGTCCCGCGGGCGGACCCCGAGCGGGTGACGGCTTGGCTGCGCCGGCTGGTCGCACTGGCCGCCGAGTTCGACAAGGCGGGGCGTTTCGCGGGGCTGGACGAGATCGTCGTCAGCGCGGGCGGCAGCGCCTGGTTCGACGCGGTGGCGGAGGTGTTCGCGGAGATCCCCGAACTGTCCGCCCCCGTGCTGAAGTTGCTGCGCTCCGGCGCGTACGTCTCGCACGACGACGGCCACTACCGCAGGCTGACCCCGTTCAACCGGGTCCCCGCCGAGGGCGCCCTCGAACCCGCTTTCCGCCTCTGGGCCCAGGTCGTCTCCCGCCCCTCCCCCGACCAGGCCTTCGTCAACGCGGGCAAGCGCGACGCGGCGTACGACCTCGATCTGCCCTTCGCCCAGGTGGTCCGCCGCGACGGCGTCGAGCGCCCGGCCACCGGCGTCTCGGTGACCGCGCTGTCCGATCAGCACGCGTGGCTGCGGACGACCGGGGAGGCGGACCTGGAGGTAGGGGACTGGCTCGGCATGGGGCTGTCGCACCCGTGCACGTCGTTCGACAAGTGGCAGCTGATTCCGGTCGCGGAGGCGGACGGGACGGTCGTCGAGTACATCCGCACGTTCTTCTAGGGGATGCGGGAGACAGGGGAGGCAAGGCCATGGAAGAGCTGGTGATCCGGGACGCGGAGGTGGTGGACGGCGGCGGCGGTCCCTCCTACCGCGCCGACGTCGTCGTGGACGGCGGCAGGATCGTGTCGATCGTCCAGGAGGCGGCCGCGGCGGGCTGTCAGCGGCCGAAGGCCCGCCGGGAGCTGGACGCGGAGGGCCTCGTCCTCTCCCCCGGCTTCATCGACATGCACGCCCACAGCGACCTGGAGCTGCTGCGGGACCCCGACCACAGTGCGAAGGCCGCGCAGGGGGTCACCCTTGAGGTGATCGGCCAGGACGGGCTGTCGTACGCCCCCGTCGACGACCGCACGCTCGCCGAGGTCCGCCGCGCGATCACCGGCTGGAACGGCTCGGGCGACGACATCGACTTCGACTGGCGGACGGTGGGCGAGTACCTGGACCGCCTCGACGCCGGGTTCGACGGGCAGGGCATCGCCGTGAACGCGGCGTACCTCGTCCCGCAGGGCACGGTCCGCGCGCTCGCCGTCGGCTGGGAGGACCGGGCGGCGACGCCGGACGAGCTGGACCGGATGCGGCAGTTGGTCGCGCAGGGCATGGCGCAGGGCGCGGTCGGCATGTCGTCCGGGCTGACGTACACGCCCGGCATGTACGCCAAGGAGGCCGAGCTGACGGAGCTGTGCCGGGTGGTGGCGTCGTACGGCGGCTACTACTGCCCGCACCACCGCTCCTACGGGGCCGGGGCCCTTCAGGCGTACGAGGAGATGGTGGCCCTGACGCGGGAGGCGGGCTGCGCGCTCCATCTCGCCCACGCCACCATGAACTTCGGCGTGAACAAGGGCCGTGCGCCGGAGCTGCTGTCCCTGCTGGACAAGGCGCTCGACGAGGGGGCCGACATCAGCCTGGACACCTACCCCTACACCCCCGGCTGCACGACCCTCGTCGCGATGCTGCCGAGCTGGGCGAGCGAGGGCGGCCCGGAGGCGATCCTGGCCCGGCTGTCGGACGACGACGCCGCCGAGCGCATCCGGCACCACATGGAGGTCGTCGGTGCCGACGGCTGCCACGGTGTGCCCATCGAGTGGGACACGATCGAGATCTCGGGCGTGAGCGACCCGGCGCTCGGGGACTTCGTCGGCCGGACGATCCGGCAGTCGGCGGACGCCCGGGGCGAGGCCCCCTGGGTGACGGCCCGTCGGCTGCTGCTCGACGACCGGCTGGGCTCGACGATCCTGCAGCACGTCGGCCACGAGGAGAACGTACGGACGATCATGCGGCACCGTGTCCACACGGGCGGCTCGGACGGCATCCTGCGGGGCACGAAGCCGCATCCCCGGGCGTACGGCACCTTCCCGCACTATCTCGGCCGGTACGTACGGGAGTTGGGGGTGCTGTCCCTGGAGGAGTGCGTGGCCCATCTGACCGGGCGTCCGGCGGCGCGGCTGCGGCTGGCGGACCGGGGGCTGGTCCGCGAGGGGTATCGGGCGGACCTGGTGCTGTTCGACCCGGCGACGGTAGCGGCGGGCTCCACCTTCGAGGAGCCGCGCACGCTACCGACGGGCATCCCGTACGTCCTGATCGACGGCCGTTTCGTGATCGACGACGGCCGCCGCACGGACGTACTGGCGGGACGGGCGATCCGTGGCACCCGATAGCCCTTGGCCGGTTACGGCTTGGGCAGTACGCAGCCGCTCGCGCTCAGGTCGAGCTTGTTGTCGACGCCGAAGCAGGCGGGGATCTGGTAGGTCTGCTGGGCGTAGTTGATGCCCTGGCGGACGGTGACGTTGCCGCTCTCGTCGACCTCGCACGGGTTGTTGACCGTGCAGCGCTCGCCGTCCTCGTTGCCGGTGTTGTTGACGGCGACGACCTGGTTGGTGGCCTGGTCGATGACGGGGGAGCCGGACGTGCCGCCGATGGTGTTGCAGGCGGACGTGTAGCGGACCGAGTCCTTGAAGGTCCAGTCGCCTTCCTTGAGCCGGTAGGCGAACCCGTCGATGTTGCAGTTGTACAGCCGCTTCCAGTAGCCGGAGGCGACGGTGATAGCGGTGCCCTTGACCGGGTGGGTGTCGGCCACCGTCAGCGGGTTGATGCTGTACGAGCTCTTGATCTGCGCGTACGTGGTGGTGAGTTGGTAGAAGGCGACGTCCGTGTCGGTCATCGTCCCGTAAGCGATCTTGCTGGCCCGCAGTGTGCCGACCCGGCTGCCCGAAGCGTTGAGCAGACTGAACGTACGGCTGGAGGCCCGGTCGACCACGACTTCGCCGGGGCCCGGCATGCCGGTCTCCAGACAGTGGCCGTTGGTCATGACCAGCGCCGGGTCGTTGTCCTCCGAGTCCGGGAAGCGGACGACGGAGCCCGAACAGTTGCTGAGCGCGACGGTGCCGGCGAAGTTCACGGCCCGGACCTTGGGACCGTTCAGGACCTGGCCGAGGGTGTCGGCGGTGGAGGCGACGGTGTCATTGACCACCGACGTGACCGAGCCCGTGTCCACGCCCTTGCCGAAGGCAGCGGCCGATTCCACGGGAGCCGCGACCGCGGGTGCGGCGCCGGCCCCGGCTATCGCCAGGGCGAGGAGGGCGGCGCCGAGAGGTTTTCTCATGTGGGGGTCCCCTCATACGAGGAGGGTGACCGAAGAATCTCCGGCCACCCGCACTTTTGTCATGCGCATTCTCACGCAGGAGGGGGGTGGGGACAAGGAGTTGCTTACCGGCGAGTTCAGTCCGTAGGGCTTTCCCTATCACGGGGAGCGAGGAGGGCCGGGGCGGCGGCACAGGACACCCACGAGAAGTTGACGGAGCCGCCTCATGGACACCGGGACGTCATGACATCTACACAGCACTGTCGGCCACGACAGGCCGTGCCGTTTCGGTGATGGTCGCCGCGTACAACGCAAAGCCGCGTCTGACGCGTTGCATCACTCCTGTCGCGGAACAGCCCATCGGCCATGACCAGTTGGAGATCCTGGTCGGCGAGGGCGAGCGCGGGCACCGGCCTCGACGTTCCGGCGCGACCAGCCGGAGACCGATGGAGTTCACCGGCCGCCGCGCTCTCGCCGACCACCCGGAGGGCGCCCTCACCGTGCCCCTGCTATCGGGGGCCCTTCGTCTTTCCCAGCCCTCGGCCCGGATGGTCGTCCCGTCCCTCGTCGCCCGGTGTGGCCGTGCTCGCCGTGGCGGTCGGGGTCGAGGGCGCCGCGCTCGTGACGGAGGGCGTCGACGAGGGGGTGCTGTCGTCCACGTCGGAGGCGGTGGGGCTCGGCGAGGTGCCCGGGGCGTCGGCACGGGGCGTGGCGGTGGCGTCGGACGTGCGGGGCGTGTCCGGGTCGGTGTCCGGGGCTCCGGTCGGGTCCACCGAGGGCGCCGCCGTCGAGCTCGTACCGTCGCCGCTCTGCTTGCCTCGCGGGGCGCCCTCCGGCGAGGAGCCGGACGGGGAGAGCCCCGCGATCAGCGCCGCCGCCGACAGCGCGCCCACCGCGCCGGCCGCGATCACCAGACGGCGCGACGCCCGAGCCCGCGCCCTGCGGCGCGCTCGTCGACCCACGCCCCCGGCCACTCCGGCGCCCACTCCCTCGGCAGTCCCGGCGTTGCCCACCCGAGGCAGCTGCGCCGTCTCGTCGTACGCGTTCTGCCAGCCGTGCGCGGCCGCCGGGTCCGTGTACGCCTCGTAGGCCGGGGGCGCCGCCGGCCGTGGGTGGTACACGTTCGGCTGCCCCTGGGGCGTCTCGTTCTCGCGCTCAGGCGGCCTGGACATGGGCGCGCATTCTAGGGACGGCGACGGTCCCGGGACAGCTACCGGCGATAACAACCCAAATCGGCACGTCTCACGTGGCGGAAAACACGACCCACCGGACGTTACGCAGCCGTAAGCTCCTTGACATGCAGGTGATCCAGTCGACCAAGCTCGCCAACGTCTGTTACGAGATCCGGGGCCCGGTGCTCGAGGAGGCGATGCGGCTTGAATCGGCGGGGCATCGGATCCTCAAGCTGAACACCGGCAACCCGGCCGCGTTCGGCTTCGAGTGCCCGCCCGAGATCCTGGAGGACATCCTCCGGAACGTGTCCACGGCGCACGGATACGGCGACGCCAAGGGGCTGCTTGCCGCGCGCCGGGCCGTCGTCATGCACAACCAGACCCTCGGCATCGAGACCGACGTCGAGCACGTCTTCATCGGCAACGGCGTCTCCGAGCTGATCGTGATGGCGATGCAGGGGCTGCTCGACGACGGGGACGAGGTTCTCGTGCCCGCGCCCGACTATCCCCTGTGGACCGCCGCCGTGTCCCTCTCCGGCGGCACCGCCGTCCACTACCGGTGCGACGAGCAGTCCGACTGGATGCCCGACCTCGCCGACGTCGAGCGCAAGGTCACCGACCGCACCAAGGCCATCGTCATCATCAACCCCAACAACCCGACGGGGGCCGTGTACGACGAGGCGATGCTCAGGGGGCTGACGGACATCGCCCGCCGGCACAACCTGCTCGTCTGCTCGGACGAGATCTACGACAAGATCCTCTACGACGGTGCCACGCACACCCCGACCGCAGCCGTCGCCCCCGACCTGCTCACCCTCACCTTCAACGGCATGTCGAAGGCATACCGGGTCGCCGGGTACCGGGTGGGCTGGATGTCGATCTCGGGTCCGCGCGCCCACGCCGACTCCTACATCGAGGGCCTCACCATCCTCGCGAACATGCGACTGTGCGCGAACATGCCCGGCCAGCACGGGGTCGTCGCCGCGCTCAGCGGGCGGCAGTCCATCAATGACCTGGTGCTGCCCGGGGGGCGGCTGAAGGAGCAGATGGATGTCGCCTACGAGCTGCTGACCCAGATCCCCGGCGTGAGCTGCGTACGGCCGAAGGGGGCGCTGTACCTCTTCCCGCGCCTCGACCCCAAGGTCTTCAAGATCAAGGACGACCGGCGGATGGTCCTGGACCTGCTGCGCAGCGAGAAGATCATGGTGGTCCAGGGCAGCGGCTTCAACTGGCCCGAGTCGGACCACTTCCGCGTGGTCACGCTGCCGACGGTCACGGACCTGCGGGACGCGGTGACCCGGATCGGACGGTTCCTGGACGGGTACAGCCAGCCCTGACGCTCACGCTGTGTACAACGGACGGCCCTGTCTTGTGAACGGCTCAACTTTAGACGAAATCTAAGCTAGGATGGCTTCCTGTCAGCGCACAGGAGGCCATCCCCATGTACGAACCGATCCGAACCAAGTCGGTCCACAGCACGATGGCCGGCAACACCACCGACTTCCCTCACCGCTCGCGCGAGGAGGAGTTGGACATCCAGCTCGCCGGCCATCTCGCCGCACTGCTCGCCGTCACCGACGAGCTGCGCGCGGCGGCCCCCACGGCCGACCTCGACACGGCGGCCGAGCGGCTCGCCGAGCAGGTGGCCCGACTGCGGGGCGGTCCCGCGCCGGCCCGCGCGGGTGCCTCCGGCGGTCAGGCGAGGCTCGCGGCACTGCATCGGCGTGCGCATGCCCTTGCCGGGCGGGCACTGGTTGTCGCCGCGTCCCGTGCGGATACGGCGGTGGCGATTCTGGCCGCGGAGCGCATGGACGCGCATGCCGCTGCGCAAGCTGCTGCGCAGGCCGAGCCGCAGGAGTTGACCGGCGTCGGCTGACGTTCACTGCGTGGCTTGGGCCGGGGCATCGCCTTCGCCCTGGGGAGTGCTGTCGTAGCGCGGCCGGCGGTTCGTTGGGGCTGGTCGCGCAGTTACCCGCACCCATATAGACACGGCACGGCGCCGGCCCCGCTTTCAGGGGCGTGGGGA
>CBFGZZ010000232.1:0-14075 GCA_965653385.1 uncultured Streptomyces sp.
CGGAGCTGGCGCGGGCCTGCCGGCTGTCGATGGGGATCGCGATGGTGGCGATGTTGTTGGCCCTCTGAAAACCTGCCAGGCGTCGCAAAGGCACCCCCGCATTGGCCTCTCGCCCCATCCGTCGGCGAGGATCGCAGTATGCACACCCAGTCCGTCGATTCCCCGCCCCACCCGCCGGCCGAGCGCAGGCCCACCCTCTGGGCCGGCGCCCTGACGGTGGGCGCCGTGCTGCTGCTCGCCCTGGTCGCGGTCCGGTGGCACCCGCTGATGACCCTCGACGGTGACGTCGCCGAGACCACGCACCGCTGGGCGGTCGAGGAGAGCGGCGTCACGCACACGTTCCGCATCCTGACGGACTGGGTCTGGGATCCGTGGACGATGCGCATCCTGACGTTCGCGGTCGCGATCTGGCTCGTGTGGCGCAGAGCGGCGCGCTGGACGGCCGTATGGCTGGTGGCCACCTGTCTGCTCGCCACACTGGTCCAGCAGACCCTCAAGGCCTTGGTCGACCGCCCGCGTCCGGTCTGGCCCGACCCCGTCGACTCCGCCCACTACGCGGCCTTCCCCTCGGGCCACGCCATGACGGCCACGGTGGTCTGCGGCCTCCTGCTGTGGCTCCTGCACCACTACGGCGCCGGCCGCGTCCTGTGGCGTACGGCCGTCGCCGTGGCCGCGATCTCGGTGGCCGGCGTCGGGCTGACCCGGGTGTGGCTCGGCGTCCACTGGGCCACGGACGTCGTCGGCGGCTGGCTGCTAGGCGCCCTGGTCGTGGTGCTGGCGGTGGAGGTGCACGCGCGGCAACGGCGCTGAGCGCGCGGCCGGTTCGGTACGCGGGCCGCGCGATCTTCCCGCGCGGTGGCACGAGGCCCCGTAGGATCCGACCATGACCGCCATCCTGTTCGATTTCTCCGGAACCCTCTTCCGTGTCGAGTCCACCGAGTCCTGGTTGCGCGGCACACTCGCCGAGGCCCAAATGGACTTCGACGAGACCGAGTTGATCGAGGCGGCGCAGGCGCTGGAGACCATGGGGGCACTGCCGGGCGGGGTCGATCCGTCCTGGCTGCCCGAGGACGTCGCGAGCGTCTGGGGAGTCCGGGACAAGAGCGCCGAGCTGCACCGGGCCGCCTACACCGGGCTCTCACGGCATGTGCGGCTCCCCGACGACCGGTTGCACGACATGCTCTACGACCGCCACATGGCGCCGGCCGCGTGGACGCCGTACCCCGACACCGCCGAGGTGCTGCGGACGCTGCGCGAGCACGGCATCGGGGTGGGGGTCGTCAGCAACATCGGCTGGGATCTGCGCCCGGTGTTCCGGGAGCACGGCCTCGACCCGTACGTGGACACCTATGTGCTGTCGTACGAGCACGGCATCCAGAAGCCCGATCCGCGGCTGTTCGCGGTCGCCTGCGCGGCACTCGAGGCCGATCCGCGCGATGTGGTCATGGTCGGCGACAACCGGCGGGCCGACGGCGGTGCGGCGGCCCTGGGCTGTGCGGTGCACTTCGTGGACCATCTGCCGGCCGAACAGCGGCCCGACGCGCTGCGGCCGGTGCTGGACCTGGTGAGGGCCGTGCCTCGGGCGAACGGGGTCGACCTGCGACAGGAGACACCGGAGAACAAGTAGCCTCCGGCGACCACGCGAGGGGGGTCGGGTCCACCCTGGACGATCCCCCGCGTCGCCCAGGGCAGACGGCAACCCCGACCAGGCCGAATCACGGCCGGGCCGGAAGCGCTGAGTATAGTTGGCTGGCAGCCAGTCAACGCAGGAGTTACAGGATGTCCCCGCGCAGCGCCTCGGTCAATGAAGAGTTGCGGCGGCGTTCTCGGGAGCGGCTTCTGCAGGCAGCGGTGGAGCTGGTCGGCGAGCGGGGCTACGAGGCGACCACGCTGGGGGACATCGCGGACCGGGCGGGCTCGGCTCGCGGACTGGTGTCGTACTACTTCCCGGGCAAACGACGGCTCGTGCAGTCCGCCGTGCACCGGCTGATGCACCGCACGCTCCAGGAGGCACTGGAGCGCGAGCCCCGCACCGAGGACGGCCGGGAGCGGATGGCCAGGGCCATCGACGCGATCCTCGGGCTCGCCCGGGACCGGCCCGTGCTGATGCGCCAGCACATGGCGGGGATCCTCCAGGCCGAGGGCTTCGTGCAGTGCCCGGAACAGCAGCGCCTGGCCGAGCTGCTGCGCGAGGTCTGCGCGGGGGCCGGCTCGCACGACGTCGACGCCGACTACCCGATGTTGCGCTCGCTACTCATGGGCGCCGTCTACGCGGCACTCGTGCCCGGGGTGCCGATGCCGTTGCCGGTGCTGCGGGCCGAGTTGTTCACGCGCTACCGGCTCGATTGGGACATGGGAGTCCCGCCGGACTCGGTGGCCGTGCCCGGCGGGACGTGCGACACGGATCTGTCGCGGTTCTTCGCTACCGGGTCCTCACCCGGCTGCCCGGACGATCAGTCGAAGTAGTCCGGCTGCGTCTGGACGTTGAGTTCGCGCATGTGGACCCAGCGGGCCGGGTTCGTGCGCCGGTCGTCGATCCTCAGGACGTCGAAGCCCCTGGCCATCTCGTTCGAGTAGATGTAGCCGTTGTAGTAGTACGCCGACCACGTGCCGGCCGAGCTGATCGTGTCCGTGGTCAGCGGGCCGCGGTCGAAGTAGGCGATCTCCTTCGGGTGGGCCGAGTCGGTGAAGTCCCAGACGGAGACGCCGCCCTGGTACCAGGCCTGGACCATGAGGTCCTTGCCCTTGACCGGGATCAGCGAGCCGTTGTGGGCGACACAGTTCTCGGTGTCCGCCTGGTGGCGGGGGATCTTGAAGTAGCTGCGGAAGACCAGCTTGCGCTTGTCGCCCTTGCCGACGATGTCGTAGATGCCGTCGGCACCGCGGTCCGGGCCGATCTCCGCGTTGCAGGTGGCCGCTCCGCCGCCGCCCAACTCGTCGGTGAAGACGACCTTGTTGGCCTTCTGGTTGAAGGTCGCCGAGTGCCAGAACGCGAAGTTCACGTTGTCCTGGACCCGGTCGATGACCTTCGGGTGCTCCGGGTCCTTGATGGAGAACAGGATGCCGTCACCCATGCAGGCACCGGCGGCCAGGTCCTTGTCCGCGAGGACCGTGATGTCGTGGCAGCCGGTGGTCTTGGAGACGCCCGGGTTGGTGGGCGAGCCGGGGTTGCCTCCGCCGTCCGGGCCCTCGCCGGGGAAGAGCACCGGGAAGCCCACGACCGCCGCCTTCTCGGGGGCCTTGCGCGGCACCTTGATGACGGAGATGCCGTCGTGCGGGGGCTGGCAGTCGGGGTAGGTGGCGCTCGGTGAGTACGAGGAGACGTAGACGTAGACGTTCCTGCGCTCGGGCACCAGCGTGTGGGTGTGCGAGCCGCAGGCGGTCTCGACGGCGGCGACGTAGCGGGGGTTGCGCTTGTCGCTGATGTCGAAGACCTTCATGCCCTCCCACGAGGACTTCTCGGTCGCGGGCTGGGTGGTGCTGTTGCAACTGCTGTCGCTGCGCGAGGAGTCGGTCGACAGGAACAGCAGGTCGCCGGAGACGGAGATGTCGTTCTGCGAGCCCGGGCACAGGACCTGGGCGATGGTCTTCGGCGCCGTGGGCTTGCTGATGTCGAAGATGCGGAAGCCGTCGTAGTTGCCCGCGAAGGCGTATCTGCCCTGGAAGGCGAGGTCCGAGTTGGTGCCCTGGAGGGCGTCCTTGGGGATGTTGGCCAGGTGCTTGATGTTGTCGGAGTGGACGATCTCGTCCTTGCCCGGTATCTCACCCTCCTTGAGGGCCTTCCGCACCTCGGCCCGAGTGCTGTCGGAGACCTCCTTCTCCGCGACGGGGCCGTCCCCGGGGTCGGGGATCGCTGCGGCCGGCTGCGCGGTCAGCAGCGCGGCGAGGAGCCCGGCGGCGGCGGCGCCAACTCCCAGACGTCTGCGCCGCGTTCGAGGATTGCTGAACAGGATCACTGTTTTCCTCCCTTGTGCCGTTCACACTGGAACGGTTCACGCACGCCCGAGTATGGTCTCTACCATGCACATTTCAAGAGCGTGCCATGAACATGTAACGAAGACGCAGTTCCGTCGGGCGCGTCCTGTTACGGCCTCACTGGCCGCCTTGGCCGTGCTCGCGCTCGGAGGCTGCGACTCCGGATCCGGCTCCGACTCGGCCGCGCAGGACGGGCCTTCGGTGATCGTGCCGGGCAAGCCGGGCGAGTCGAACCAGGTGCTGTCCGCCGAGGAGGCCGCACGGCAGCGCGCCGAGGACGACTCCCCCAACTCGGCGGACGTCGCCTACGCGCGGATGATGATCGAACACCACGAGCAGGCTCTGACGATGACCGAACTCGCCCCGGCCCACGCCGAGTCGACGAAGGTCAAGAAGCTCGCCGAGCGGATCTCCGCCGCGCAGGGGCCGGAGATCACCGCCATGAAGGGCTGGCTGAAGAGCCACGGCAAGTCCGAGAAGGGCGAGGGCCATGACCACGGCTCGATGCCCGGCATGGCGACCGATGCACAGCTGGCCAAACTGCGTGCCGCGCAAGGGAAGGCGTTCGACGAGCTCTTCCTCACGCTGATGATCACCCATCACAACGGCGCGATCACCATGGCCACGGACGTGAAGGGGCAGGGCAACAACATCCGGATCGAGGAGATGGCCGACGAGGTGGTCGCCCAGCAGACGAGCGAGATCTCGCGGATGCGGGACATGCTCTGACCGCTGTCCGGGACATCGCCAGGGCGGCACTGCCGCTGTACCTCAGCACCCTGGCCGCCTCGGCGGGCGCGCTCGTCGACACGGCCCTGCTCGGACGCCACGCGACCGTCTCCCTGGCGGCCTTCGCGGTCGCCGTCGCCGTGTTCGCTCCGGCCACCGCGACCGTCGCGGGCGCGTTGCGCGGCGTCATGCCGTTCGTCGTGCCCTGCAAGAGCGAGCCGGACGCGCTGCTGCCGATCGTCCGGAACGCGATGTGGCTGGCGTTGGCCGTGGGCGGGGTGTGCGCGGCGGCCGTCGCCTCGGTGCCGCTGATCGGCGGTGCGGCAGGAGTGCCCGCCGCCGTACTGGACCAACTGGGCGTATTTCCGTGCCTGTTGGCGGGCAGCGTGCTGCTCGTCGCCGTCGGCCAGTCGGCGACCTCGGTCCTGGTGGCCCTCGGCCACAGCGCCCAGGTGATGCGCGCCGGGCTGCTGAGCACCGCCACGTCCGTCACGCTGTCGGTCCTGCTGGTCGGCGCGCCCGGCCCCCTTCCCGGGTACGGCCTCACCGGGGCCGGCGTCGCCATGCTCGCCGCCGCCCTGGTCGGCGCGTGGGCCAACCAGCACACCCTGCGCCGCCGTACCGTCCTGGCCGGCCGCCCGCTGCACCCCGGACGGCCCGATCCGCGCCGGGTGCTGCGGCTGGCCACGGTGGGGATCCCGCTCGCCGGGACAGTGCTGATCAAGTTCGCGGTCCTCGGTGTGCTGACGTTCGCCGCCGCCCGGATCGGCACCGACAGCGCGGCCGTCCACGGCGTGTCCGAGTCGCTGGTGAACGTGATGTTCACCGTGGCGGTGGCAGTCGGCCAGGCCATGATCCCGCTGACCGCCGGCGCCGCGAACGAGGGCGATGTCGCGGGCATACGCCGAAGTCTGTGGGCGGGCGTCTGCGTGACCCTCGGCGCGATCACCGTGCTCGGCGCCGCCCTGCTGCTCGGCCGGCACTCGGTCGTAGCGCTGTTCACCTCGGACGACGCGCTGCTGCCCCAGGTGGTGCGCCAACTGCCCCTGGTAGTGCTGGTGGTGGTCACCGACGCCCTTCAGGCGGTCGCGGGCTTCGCGCTCATCGGGCTCCGGCGGACCGTGCCGAGCCTCGTGTCCACCGCCGTGTGGTTCGGGGCCCTCGCGGCGGTCGCCGTCCCCGTCGCCGAGGCCGGCGGGCTCACCGCCCTGTGGGCGGCGCTGGCCGGCGCGAACCTGCTCCAGGCGGTGACCAAGTGGGCCTCGTTCCACCGCCACAGCGCGGGCGTCGGCGCGAGCGCGGCCTCCGGGTCAGTGGCGGGCTCGACGCCTCGTCAGGAAACCGGCGTCACGGGCCTGGCCGATCAGCCGGAGTGACTTGCGGCGGCCGAACCCCGTGGCCGTCATGACGGCGAGAACGGGGTCGGTCCCCTGGTCCTGAGCCGCGCGGTACTTCTGCGCCACCAGCCACTGCCCCTCGATACCGCGCGGCCAGCCCGACCCGGCCAGGCACGGGCCGTCGGCCTGCTCACCGTCCGGTTCGTCACCGTCCGCGCCGATGCCGTCCGGTCCGGGATCCGCGTCCGGTGCGGCCCCGATGCCGCAGGCCTCCGAGAGCGGCTCCTCGATCCAGTCGGCGAGGGCCGCCAGGTCGTCCAGGGAGAGCGCCGGCTCGGCCCGGACGTCCTCGATGGAGACGCACCCCTCGGACACCACGGCGACCGCGTCGACATGGGCGCCGTCGCCGAACTCCAGCCGGAGCCCGAACCACGCCGTGGCCCCGGTGCCGTCCCGTACTTCCCACGCGGGCCACACGGACACGGCACCATCCGTCGCAAGGCGATCGGAAAGATTAAGAAAGGATGCTTCCAGCACACACGCAACGTAACCGCATGATCACATTCCATACGAACGAACACGCGTCCCGTACGACGCACAGCACCCTGTCAGCGCAGCGGCGGCGGTGCGATGCTGGACTCGAGAGCGACTCCCGAAGATCCTCAAGATCCCCGAAGGCCCCTGAAGGCCCCTGAAGGCCCCCGGACGAGGAGTTCCCCGTGCTGCGTGTCGCCGTCGTCGGCTCCGGACCGGGCGGGTGCTACACCGCCCAGAACCTGGTGCAGCAGGCCCCCGACGTACTCGTCGACGTCCTGGACCGGCTGCCGTGCCCGTACGGCCTGGTGCGGTACGGGGTGGCGCCGGACCACGAGAAGATCAAGTCCCTCCAGAACAACCTGCGAGCCGTCCTGGAACACGAGCGGGTGCGGTTCCTCGGCGGGGTCCAGATCGGCCCGGGCGGGGTGCCTGCCGACCGGCTGCGGGAGCTGTACCACGCCGTCGTGTACTGCGTGGGCGCCGCCACCGACCGGCACCTCGGGATTCCCGGCGAGGACCTGCCGGGCAGTTGGTCGGCGACCGAGTTCGTGTCCTGGTACAGCGCCCATCCGGACACCGTGGAAGACGGGTTCGTACTCGGCGCGCGGTCGGCGGTCGTCATCGGCGTCGGCAACGTCGCCGTGGACGTCACGCGGATGCTGGCGCGGGGCCCGGACGAGCTGACCCCCACCGACATGCCGCAGGCCGCGCTCACCGCGCTCGCCGCGAGCCGGGTCACCGACGTCACCATGGTCGGGCGGCGCGGCCCGTCCCAGGCGCGTTTCACCACCAAGGAGCTACGGGAACTGGGGACGCTGCCCGACACCGCCGTGGCCGTGGACGCGGAGGAACTGGCACTGGACCCGGCCTACGCCGACCCCTCCGGGCTGCCCGCCCCGCAGCGCCGCAACGTGGAGGTCCTGCGCGGCTGGGCCGAGAACCCGCCGCACGAGGCCGGTCACCACATCCGGCTGCGCTTCTTCCTGCGTCCCGTAGAACTCCTCGCCGAGGGCGGGCGCGTGGGCGCGGTGCGTTTCGAGCGGACCGTCTCCGACGGAGAGGGCGGCGTGACGGGGACGGGCCGGTACGAGGAGGTCGAGGCCCAGTTGGTGCTGCGTTCGGTGGGCTATCGCGGGGTGCCGCTGAAAGGGCTGCCGTTCGACCCCGCCACCGGCACGGTGCCGCACCTCGCCGGACGCGTTCTGCGTGAGGGCCGCGTGGCGCCGGGCGAGTACGTGGCCGGCTGGATCAAGCGGGGCCCGACGGGCGTCATCGGCACGAACCGTTCGGACGCCAAGGAGACGGTGACGGCCCTCCTGGCGGACACCTCCGTACTCGTACGCCAGGACAGGCCCGAAGACCCCCTCGCGGCCCTGCGCGCCGAGGGCGTCGAACCGGTCGAGTGGACGGGCTGGTGCGCCATCGAGCGGGCGGAGGCGGAGCTGGGGGCGTCACTGGGGCGCGGGGTGGTCAAGCTCCCGGACTGGCAGTCGCTGATGGCTGCCGCGCACGAGAGCGCCCCGTAATGGGGGTGCTGGGCGGCACCGCGGTTCAGGCGCCGTCGAGGCGGGCGGCCTGACGGTCTGCGGCGTCGAGGAGGCAGTCGAGGAGTCCCGGGAAGAGGCCGTCCAGGTCGTCCTTGCGCAGGCCGTTCATCTTGGCCGTGCCCCGGTAGACCTGCTGAAGGACACCGCTCTCGCGCAGCACCCGGAAGTGGTGCGTGGTGGTGGACTTGGTCACGGGCAGGTCGAAGTGCGAACAGGAGAGCTCGTCACCGACGGCGGCGAGCTCCCGTACGATCCGCATCCGCATCGGGTCGGACAGTGCGTGCAGCACGCCTTCCAGCCGGATCTCCTCGCGCGTCGGGTGCGGGAGGTCACGGCTGCTGACAGCGGGGCTGGTCACGGCGGCTCCACTTCGTCGGGTTCCCTCACTCGGGAGTCCCCCTGCTCGGATTCCCTCATTGTACGAGACCTCTCGTAGTTTGACACTTCCCGTACTACGATGCCTATCGTACGAGTCGACCGCTGGTCCCCGTGACGAATGGAGTCCGCCGTGAGTGCGCTCTTCGAGACCTACACCCTGCGCGATGTGACGATCCCGAACCGGGTGTGGATGCCGCCGATGTGCCAGTACTCGGCCGCGCCCGAGGGCCCCGAGACGGGCGTCCCCAACGACTGGCACTTCGCGCACTACGCCGCCCGCGCGGCAGGCGGCACGGGGCTGATCATCGTCGAGGCCACCGGGGTCAGCCCCGAGGGCCGGATCTCACCGTACGACCTGGGCATCTGGAACGACACACAGGTCGAGGCGTTCCGTCGGATCACGCGCTTCCTGGTGTCGCAGGGCACCGTGCCGGCGATCCAGCTGGCCCACGCCGGGCGCAAGGCGTCGACGGACCAGCCCTGGCGGGGCGGCGCCCCGGTGGGCGCGGACGCGCACGGGTGGCAGCCGGTGGCACCCAGCCCGGTCGCGTTCGCCGACGGGCACCCGGTGCCGAATGAGCTGACGGTCGCCGAGATCCAGGAGACCGTGGGGCAGTTCGCGGACGCCGCGCGCCGTGCTCTCGCGGCCGGCTTCGAGATCGCCGAGATCCACGGCGCCCACGGCTATCTGATCAACGAGTTCCTGTCCCCGTACTCCAACCACCGCACCGACGAGTACGGCGGCTCGTACGAGAACCGCACCCGTTTCGCCCTCCAGGTCGTGGACGCGGTACGGGCGGTGTGGCCGGACGACAAGCCGCTGTTCTTCCGGATCTCGGCGACGGACTGGCTGGAGGAGCAGGGCTGGACCGCTGACGACACGGTGCGCTTCGCGGCCGACCTCCAGGCTCACGGCATCGATCTGCTGGACGTCTCCACCGGCGGCAACGCCGCGGGCGCCCGGATCCCCGTCGGGCCGGGCTACCAGGTGCCGTTCGCGGCACGGGTGAAGGCCGAGACCTCGTTGCCGGTCGCCGCGGTGGGGTTGATCACCGAGGCCGAGCAGGCCGAGAAGATCGTCGCGAACGGGGAGGCGGACGCGGTGCTGCTCGGCCGGGAGTTGCTGCGCCGGCCGTCGTGGGCTCGGGAGGCCGCGCGGGAGTTGGGTGGGGACGTGCATGTGCCGGACCAGTACCACCGGTCCGTTTGATCGCCTACTCGTCGGGATGGCTTGTCCCGTCTCGCGCCTGCCGGTTCGTGGGGGGGCTCGCGCAGTTCCCCCCGCCCCTGGGTTGACAGACTCAGCTCGGCCGAGATCATCCCGTTGGCAGTTGCCGGCGGACGGCCCGCTCCAGGTATGGCAGGGCCCGCTGCCCCGACACCGCCAGCGCGATCGACGCGGCTACGCCCGTCCAGGCGAGCGGCCCGAGCGGGGTGCAGCCGAAGAGGTTGCTGAGGCCGGGGGTCTCGACCAGGACGAAGAGCACGGCCGCGGAGCCGAGGGCGGTGACCTGGACCAGGGGGCTGCCTCGGCGGTCGGCCAGGGTCTGGGCGAGCTGGGTGCCGACCACGGCGCACAGGGCCATGGTGGTGGAACGGCGGGCGGTGCCCGGGGTGAAGCGGCCGATCAGCCAGGCGGACGTGGCGCCCAGCGTGGTCGTCAGGGCACGGTGCCGGATCTTGCTGGTCAGGGGTGCGCCGAGGAGTGAGGTACCCAGGGGTTCGGTGCCTTCGGTCCCGGCCGCCGCAGATTCCGTGTCGGTTCCCTCCGTTGCCTCCGGCTCCTTCGGCGTCACCGCCACCGCCATCGCCGGGAACAGGTCCGTGAACAGGTTCACCAGCAGCATCTGACGGGTGGACAGGGGCGCCGCGCCGGACAGGAGGGTGCCGAGGAGGCCGAAGCCCACCTCGCCGGCGTTGCCGCCGATCAGGATGGCGATGGCGTCGGCGACGCTGTGCCACAGGGCCCGGCCCTCGGCGACCGCCTCGATGAGGACCGTCAGGTCGCCGTCGGTGAGGACGAGGTCGGCGGCGTTGCGGGCGGCGGCCGAGCCGCGGGCGCTGATGCCGACGCCGATGTCGGCGGCGCGGATGGCCGCCGCGTCGTTGGCTCCGTCGCCGACCATGCCGACCACTCGCCCGGCGTCCCGCAGCGCCTCGACGACCTGGAGTTTCTGCTCGGGTGCCACCCGGGCCACCACTCCCATGTCGCGCAGCATGCGGGCGCGCTCCTCCCGGTCCGCGGAGGCGAGTTCGTCGCCGGTGACGACGCCGGTGTCCTCGGGCCAGCCCAGTTCGGCGGCGATCGCGCGAGCGGTCTGCGGATGGTCGCCGGTCAGCATGACGGGCCGTACGCCCGCCTTGCGCAGGCCCTCGACGAGGGCGGTCGAGGTGTCGCGGGGTACGTCGGCGAGTGCGAGCAGGCCCGTGAACTCCAGCTCGCCCAGCGGCTGTTCGAGGACGTCCGCCGCGTCGTCCGCCGCGCCGAGTCGGCGCCGGGCCACGGCGAGGACGCGCAGTCCGTCGGCGGCCAGGTCGTGCGCGGCCTCGGACGCCGAGGAGGGCAGGTCGGCGCAGGCGGGCAGCACCGTCTCGGGGGCGCCCTTCACCACGAGTACGGCGGTGCCGTCCTGCTCCTCGCCGACGGCGGCGGCGTAGCCACGGCCGGCCTCGAAGGGCAGTCCCTCGGTCTGGGACCACTCGGGGTCGGGTCCCGCCGCGTCCAGGACGGCCTCGTCGGTGGCGTGCACGGGCCGGTCCGAGCCGCCGTTCAGCTGGGGGCAGGCGCGTGCCGCGGTGCGCAGCGTGGGGTCGTCCGCGTCCGGTTTGCGGACCGTGCCGTCGGCGTCCGTGAGGCGGACGAGGCGGAGCCGGTTCTCGGTGAGCGTGCCGGTCTTGTCGAAGCAGACGGTGTCCATCCGGCCGAGCGCTTCGAGGGTGCGCGGGGCCCGGACGAGGACTCCGTGGCGGCTCAGCCTGCGGGCGGCGGCCAGTTGGGCCACGGTCGCCACCAGCGGCAGCCCTTCGGGGACGGCGGCGACGGCCACCGCGACGCCGCCGCTGACCGCCCGGCGGATCGGGGTGCCGCGCAGCAGTGACAGTGCGGTCACCCCGGCGCCGCCCGCCAGGGTCCAGGGCAGTGCCTTGTCGGTGAGTTCCCGGAGCCTGGCCTGGACTCCTGCGGACGGGGGCGTACGGGCGGCGAGGGCCACGGCCCGTGCGGCCTCCGTCCGCTCCCCGGTGTCGACGACGACGGCCCTGGCCTCCCCGGCCACCACGGTCGTGCCCTCGAAGACCATGCAGCTGCGGTCCGGCACGGCGGCGTCGGGCGTCGGGTCGACTCCCTTGTCGGCCGCCAGGGACTCCCCGGTCAGCGCGGACTCGTCGACCTCCAAGCCGTCCTCCCACACCAGTCGGGCGTCGGCGGGCACCACGTCGTCCGCCCGGAGTTCGATCAGGTCGCCGGGGCTGAGCTTGGCGGCGTCCACGAGACGCGGGCGGGCCTTCGGCTCCTCGGCCGTGACGCGTGCCTTCTGCGTCTGCTTCGCCAGCAGTCCGGACAGCGCCCGCTCGGCCCGCATCCGCTGGATGCCGCCGACCAGCGCGTTCAGATCGAGCGCGCCGACGACCAGCAGGGCGTCGACGACCGAGCCGAGGATCGCCTCGGCGGCCGAACCGACGGCGAGCACCGGGGTGAGCGGGTCGTCGAGTTCGCCACGCACGGCGCGGGCGAGTTGCAGCGGCGCGGTCAGCGGGGCGAACACGCGTTGCCGGCCCATCGCCTGAACTGCCTTGCGGGCACGGCCCGTCGCCTGCTCGGGCAGAGTCTGCTCCGGGCCCGGTTCCTGCTCCAGCCGTTCGCGGACCTCGGTGTGCTCCAGTTCGTGCCAGGCGACGCGCGGCCGGGGGTGCGGTGCGCGGGCCACTGCCACGCCGAGGGCGGCGCGTGTGCCGGTGAACAGGGCCCAGGTGGCGCTCGCGTCGACGGGTGTGTGCCGCAGCCCGGGCCACGGTGTGGGGCGGCCGCGCCGGGACTTGCCGATGGCGACCAGGAGCCCGGACAGAGCGGCACCGGACCGGGCCAGGGTCTGTGACCTGTGGCCGACCTTGCGCGCGGCCGGGACCGCCCGCAGCAGCCGCCACACATCGGCCAGCCCGTGCAGGGCCAGCACGTCCGCGCCCCAGACCACCGCTCCGTCCCGGTCGGTGAGGGCGACGGCCACATCACCGGCGAGCAGCCCGGCGAGGATGTCCTCGTCGTCCTCCCCCGGCCGGGCGACCGTGACGACGGCGCCGTCGTTCTCGGCGCGCAACGCGTTCACGACCTCGCTCAACGACCGTTCGTCGCGCACCACTTGGTCGGCGAGATTCGTGAAGTCGGCCAGGGCGGGGTCGTCCACCATGACGACCCGCAGGCCCGCGCGTCGCGCCGCGTCCAACAGCGTCTCCGCCCACGGGTCCGCGTCGGCACCCGGAGTCCTGAGCGCGCTCGGGTGCAGGACGACCGTGTCGGCCATCTCCAGTTGCCTCAGCCGCTCGGTGTCACGCACCAGGACGCCCGCGCGGGACAGCGCGGAACTCAGCACGGCGTGGAAGGCGGCCGGACCGTAGCGGGCGGCCTTGGGAGAGCCGGCGAGCACGGCCTCCGCCGCCTCGGTGCCGTCGTGCTTGACGAGCAGCGTGGCGACCGCGCCGACGAGGCTGCCGGTCTCGGCGTGTGCGGCGTACTCCTGGGCCGGCGAGGTGCGCAGCGGCGGGCGCGGATGCCGGTCTCCGGCGACGCTGCCTCGCTCCGGCGCGCAGACGTCGTCGTGGACCAGGTCGAACGCCGCCGCGCGCGCGACCGTCTCCGCGAGCTGGAGCGAGCGCAGCGCGCCGTCGAGCACGAGGGCGGTCGGGGTCCGGCCGGCGCCGTGGGCGGCCGCGTTCGCCATGGCCAGCAGCATGTCCATGCGGGAGCGGCCGACCCGCGCACGCAGCCATCCTCGGAAGCGGGGGTTCTCCCGCAGCAGCGTCACCAGTGCCGTCACCGAGCGGGGCGAGGCCGGCAGCCGCAGGCCGTACCCGATGAACGCGGCGGCGATGCCGAGCCCGTCGGCGGCGAGCGTCAGGGCGGCGTCCCGTACTCCGGCCCGGTTGGCCGGGTGGGGGATCTCCTCGACCTCCTCGTCCGTACGGGCCAGCCCGTGCCGGGCCGCGAGCTCGCTCGCCCTCTCCAGCACCCGGTCGCCGGCCGACTCCTCGACGGCGGTGATCACCAGCCGGCGCAGTCCGCCGTCCCAGTACGCGAGGGCCACATCGGGCCGCTCCGCCAGTGCCGCGGCGACCTTGCGCGCGGCCCGCTCGATCCCGCCCTCCCGCCGTACCCGCTCCGGTTCCTCGGGCCGCAACGCCACGTGGGTCCGGGTGCCGGACCGCCAGGGGTGCGGTCGCCCGGGCCAGGTGTCGCGGGCGACCCGTACGACACGTGCCGCGGTGTCGGCGCCCCGTACCCCGGACCGGGCCGCCCCGGCCACCGCCCCCGCGGCGGCTCCCACCGCGGGGGCGGCCCCTCTGGCGAGCAGGCGGGGCC
>CBFGZZ010000233.1:0-14025 GCA_965653385.1 uncultured Streptomyces sp.
GCGATCCGCCACGGCACCGGGTCGCGGTCATCGGCGCGCGCGGCGGCGGTGATCAGCGGGCTCACCCCGCGCAGCAGCTCGGCCCGGGCCGGTGACCGCCAGGCGTGGTCCACCGCGAGCTGGGCGCGGACCAGGAGCATGTCCGGGTCCTGCGGGGCGGCCGCGTGCCAGGCCTCCAGCCACTCCGGCCGGGAGCGCGCGAAGGCCGCGAGGCGCAGCGCGTAACCGTCGCGGCTCTCCCACAGCGCTCTGTGGCGGGTGGTGGCGAGCAGTTCGGCGGCGGCCTCGTAGGCGCCCCGCCCGGCCCCGACCAGCGCCGGTCCGAGCAGGTCGTCGGGCGCGTCGAGGAGCACCTCGTCGTCGGTGGGGAGTCCGACGGCGCGGTGTTCTACGGTCCTTGGCGTCCGGGACGCACGGCCGAACGGGGGCAGCAGAGCCATGGTGTCGACCATTGAAAGTCGGCTGGTCACGCCCGCGCCATAGGGAACGGACAACACGTGGAAAGTTGTACGCGCGCAGGTCAAGAACGGGTAAAGGTCAACTGTTCAACAACTGTCCGACATTCATCTGTTCGGCTCAGCAGTCCCACTCGGTCTCGTCGGCCTCACCAGCCTCATTGACCTCAGAGGCCTCAGCGACCTCGCCAGCCTCACCGATCTCACCAGTTTCAGCGATGTCAGTTGCGGCGCAACATGCGCGTCGCCCCCGTCGCCACCGTCGTCGCCAGGATCCAGCCCAGCAGGATCATCGCCGCGGCCAGCCACTGCCAGGCGCCGCTCAGCTGCCAGAACCCGACCTGGCCCAGGTCGATGACCGGCAGCAGCAGGTCGAGGGCGAACAGGGGAGGGTTCCACGTCGGGTGCTCGCCGCCCTTGATCGGCGGATGGTCGGCATAGGTGAAGGCCACCGAACTCGCGGCCCACAGCACCGCCATCCACACGGCCGCGCGGCCCGGCCGATAGCCGTAGGCGACCATCCAGTCCTGCGCGTACCCCCACAGCTTGGCCGCGGGCGGCAGCGTCTCGCGGCGGCGGCGCTGCTTGGCGAGCAGCACCTCGCGCGCGTCCTCGTCCTCGCCGCCGGCCCGCAGCACGGCGGCCAGCCGCTCGTACGGCTCCGGGTTGTACTCGGCGGTCGCCGCGGTCACCCACTCCAGCCGCCGCTCCAGCGGGAACGGGCCGCGCGGCACGAGGTTCTCGTAGGTGAAGCCGCCCATGTGCAGCAGACCGGGGCCGGGCCAGGCGTCCGCCCGGTCCATCAGGTTGACGACCCGCGCCCCCGACAGCACCACCCCGCCGCGCTCCGGCCGCTCGCCGAGGAAGCGCAGCTCGGGCGTCTGGATGCGGCGCAGCGACAGTTCCTGCTCGTCGGTGAAGGTGAACCGGGCCCGTTCCAGGTCCACCGCGTCCCCGAACCGCCCGTCGTCCAACCGCACCCCGCCCTGGCACGCGAACCGCTGGATCCGTGTCCCGCGCGCGGGCGTACGGCCGCTCAGCAGCGGGCTGCCGACGCCCGCCGGGGTCAGATACAGCGTGCGCCCGACGGTCAGCTGGGGGGCGTTCAGCGCGAGCCGTGTGTACGGGTTCACCAGCCGTGCGCCCCGCAGGCTCAGCGACACGCCGATGCTGGCGCCGCGCAGACTCAGCTCACCGTGGGACTCCAGCATCTCGGCCTGGAGGTCCTGGCCGACGCTGATGCCGTCCGCGGCCATGGAGCGGCCGCTGCGGTCGCGGTAGACGATGGCCTGGTTGAGCAGCAGGTCCGTGCCGATCTGGGCGTCGGTGAGCCGGATGCCGTTGTGGAAGCGGCAGCGCGGCAGATGCAGGTCGCCCTCGGTGTGTACCCGGGCGGCCTCCAGGCGCGGCACCGCGCAGTTCACCAGCCGTACGGTCGTGAAGTGGGCCTCCGGCAGCCGGATCTCCCGGTCGAAGCGGCAGCCGCGCATCTCGACGTACGGCACCACCGTGCCGCCCGCCAGGTCCATCGTGTCGCTGATCCGCACGCCCACGAGCTTCAGCGAGGACACCCGGCCCGCGAGGGCGGGCGGCCCGTCCAGCAGCAGCCAGCAGACGATCCGCGCGCGTACCGTGCGCTCGTCTCCCCAGGGATGGCCGCCGTGCGGATCGTCGACGATCGTGTCGCCGCTGCTCAGGTCGTACACGCTGCCGTTGCGGAAGGCCTGCCACATGCCGAGTTCGGCGGCGGTCAGGTCGTTCGGCAGGTCGTCCGGCAGGTCTCCGTCACGGAGGCCGGCACCTTCGGTCACGTTTCGCCCATCCCCCTCATCTACTTATGGGTTCGTACAACTGTTCATGCCCGCTGGGTGACGCTCCGAACGCAAGACGTGAAGGCGATCTTCCGGGTTCCGAGTGGATCTTCGGAGGGATTCGTATCAGCCATTGATACGCGCGAACGACGCCGGAGCGCGGTCTGAGAGAATTGAGCCCGTGATCTCCCGAATCGATCTGCGCGGCGACGCCCTCCCCGAGGGTCCCGCCCTGCGCGACCTGCTGCCCCGAGCCGACTTCGACGTATCGGCCGCCCTGGAGAAGGTGCGTCCGATCTGCGAAGCCGTGCATCATCGGGGCGACGCGGCGCTGATCGACTTCGCGGAGAAGTTCGACGGGGTGAAGCTCGACCAGGTGCGGGTGCCCGCACAGGCGCTCACGCGCGCGTTGGCGGAGCTCGACCCGGCCGTGCGCGCGGCCCTGGAGGAGTCCATCCGCCGCGCCCGCCTCGTCCACCGCGAGCAGCGCCGTACGACGCACACCACCCAGGTCGTGCCCGGCGGCTCCGTCACCGAGAAGTGGGTGCCCGTCGACCGGGTCGGGCTGTACGCGCCCGGCGGCCGCTCGGTCTACCCGTCCTCCGTGGTCATGAACGTCGTCCCGGCCCAGGAGGCCGGCGTCGAGTCGATCGCGCTCGCTTCGCCCGCCCAGGCCGAGTTCGGCGGCCTCCCGCACCCGACGATCCTCGCCGCGTGCGCGCTGCTCGGCGTCGACGAGGTGTACGCCGCCGGGGGCGCGACGGCCGTCGCGATGTTCGCGTACGGCACCGAGTCCTGCCCGCCCGCCGACATGGTCACCGGCCCCGGCAACATCTGGGTCGCCGCCGCCAAGCGCTACTTCACCGGCAAGATCGGCATCGACGCCGAGGCCGGCCCGACCGAGATCGCGGTCCTCGCCGACGCCACCGCCGACCCGGTGCACGTCGCCTCCGACCTGATCAGCCAGGCCGAGCACGACCCGCTGGCCGCCGCCGTCCTGGTCACCGACTCCGTGGACCTCGCGGACGCGGTGGAGAAGGAGCTGGAGCCGCAGGTCGCCGCCACCAAGCACATCGACGACCGGATCGTCCCGGCCCTCAAGGGCAGGCAGTCCGCGATCGTCCTGGTCGACGGTGTCGAGGAGGGCCTCAAGGTGGTCGACGCGTACGGCGCCGAGCACCTGGAGATCCAGACCGCCGACGCGGCCGCCGTGGCCGACCGGGTGCGCAACGCCGGAGCGATCTTCATCGGCCCCTGGGCGCCCGTCTCGCTCGGCGACTACGCGGCCGGGTCCAACCACGTGCTGCCCACCGGCGGCTGCGCCTGCCACTCCTCCGGCCTGTCCGTCCAGTCCTTCCTGCGCGGCATCCACATCGTCGACTACACCAAGGACGCGCTGGCCGAGGTCGCGCATCACGTGGTCACGCTGGCGGAGGCGGAGGACCTGCCGGCGCACGGCGCGGCGATCAAGGCCAGGTTCGGCTGGAAGGTACCGACGAGCAAGTGAACGACGTACGTATCGACGATCTCCCCGTACGGGACGAGCTGCGCGGCAAGTCCCCCTACGGCGCACCCCAGTTGGACGTCCCCGTACGGCTGAACACCAACGAGAACCCCTACCCGCTGCCCGAGGCCCTGGTCGAGCGGATCACCGAGCGCGTCCGCGAGGCGGCCCGCAACCTCAACCGCTACCCGGACCGGGACGCGGTCGAGCTGCGCACGAAGCTCGCCGAGTACCTGACGAACACGTCCGGCCACGAGGTGGGCCTCGCGAACGTCTGGGCGGCCAACGGCTCCAACGAGGTCATCCAGCAGCTGCTGCAGACCTTCGGCGGACCGGGCCGCACCGCGATCGGCTTCGAGCCGTCGTACTCGATGCACGGCCTCATCTCGCGCGGCACCGGCACCGGCTGGATCTCCGGTCCGCGGGGCGAGGACTTCACGATCGACCTCGCCGCCGCCGAGCAGGCCATCGCCGAGAACCGGCCTGACGTCGTCTTCGTCACCACCCCCAACAACCCCACGGGCACCGCGGTCCCGCCCGAGACCGTCCTCGCGCTGTACGAGGCCGCGCAGGCGGCGAAGCCGTCGATGGTCGTGGTCGACGAGGCGTACATCGAGTTCAGCCACGGCGACTCGCTGCTGCCGCTGCTCGAGGGCCGGCCGAACCTCGTCGTCTCCCGGACGATGTCCAAGGCCTTCGGCGCCGCCGGCCTGCGCCTCGGCTACCTCGCCGCGCACCCGGCGGTCGTCGACGCCGTCCAGCTCGTACGGCTGCCGTACCACCTGTCGGCCGTCACCCAGGCGACCGCCCTGGCCGCCCTGGAGCACACCGACACGCTGCTCAAGTACGTCGAGCAGCTGAAGGCGGAGCGGGACCGGCTGGTCACCGAACTGCTGGCGATCGGCTACGACGTCACCGCGTCGGACGCCAACTTCGTGCAGTTCGGGCGGTTCGACGACGCCCACGCCGTCTGGCGGCGGATCCTCGACCGGGGCGTCCTGGTCCGGGACAACGGCGTACCGGGCTGGCTGCGGGTGACCGCCGGAACCCCCGAAGAGAACGACGCGTTCCTCGACGCGGTCCGTGAACTGAAGAAGGAGCAGAGCGCATGAACCGCGTAGGACGCATAGAGCGGGTGACGAAGGAGACCTCCGTCCTCGTCGAGATCGACCTCGACGGATCCGGCAAGGTCGATGTGTCGACCGGCGTCGGCTTCTACGACCACATGCTCGACCAGCTCGGCCGCCACGGCCTGTTCGACCTCACGGTCAAGACCGAGGGCGACCTGCACATCGACTCCCACCACACCATCGAGGACACCGCCCTCGCGCTCGGCGCCGCCTTCAAGCAGGCCCTCGGCGACAAGGTGGGCATCTACCGCTTCGGCAACTGCACGGTCCCGCTGGACGAGTCCCTCGCCCAGGTGACGGTCGACCTGTCCGGCCGGCCGTACCTCGTGCACACCGAGCCCGAGGACATGGCGCCGATGATCGGCGAGTACGACACCACGATGACCCGGCACATCCTGGAGTCCTTCGTCGCCCAGGCCCAGATCGCCCTGCACGTGCACGTGCCGTACGGGCGCAACGCCCACCACATCGTGGAGTGCCAGTTCAAGGCGCTGGCCCGGGCCCTGCGGTACGCCTCCGAGCGCGACCCGCGCGCGGCGGGCATCCTTCCCTCCACGAAGGGTGCGCTGTGAACGGCCTCTCCACGGTCCTGATCGTCGTCGGTCTCTTCCTGATCGGCGGGATCATCTCCTTCGTCAAGCAGCAGATGCCGAAGAACCTCATCGTGCTGCTCTCCATAGGCGCCGCGATGTGTCTCGTGGCCGGCGTCGTGAGGCTGGAGGTGTGGAATTGAGCAACGGAGTGAAGAAGGTCGTCGTCTTCGACTACGGCTTCGGCAACGTCCGCTCCGCCGAACGCGCCCTCGCGCGCGCGGGCGCCGACGTCGAGATCACCCGTGACTTCGACAGGGCCATGAACGCCGACGGCCTGCTGGTGCCGGGCGTCGGTGCCTTCGCCGCCTGCATGCAGGGACTGAAGGAGGCGCGCGGCGACTGGATCGTCGAGCGGCGACTGGCCGGAGGGCGCCCCGTGATGGGCATCTGCGTCGGCATGCAGATCCTCTTCGCGCGCGGCATCGAGCACGGCGTGGAGACCGAGGGCATGGGCGAGTGGCCGGGCTCGGTCGAGCCGCTCCAGGCCGACATCGTGCCCCACATGGGCTGGAACACCGTCGACGTGGCGGCCGGCTCCGAGCTGTTCGCCGGCCTGGACGCGGACGCGCGCTTCTACTTCGTGCACTCCTACGCCGTCCACGACTGGACCCTTCAGACCGGGAACCCGCTGATGACCGCACCGCTGGTCACCTGGTCGACGCACGGCAAGCCCTTCGTGGCCGCCGTGGAGAACGGCGCCCTGTGGGCCACGCAGTTCCACCCCGAGAAGTCCGGCGACGCCGGAGCGCAGCTGCTCACCAACTGGATCGGAACCCTGTAGAGACATGGCCAAGCTCGAACTCCTCCCCGCCGTCGACGTCCGCGACGGCCAGGCCGTCCGCCTCGTGCACGGCGAGTCCGGCACCGAGACCTCCTACGGCTCCCCGCTGGAGGCCGCCCTGGCCTGGCAGCGGTCGGGCGCCGAGTGGCTGCACCTGGTCGACCTGGACGCCGCCTTCGGCACCGGCGACAACCGGGAGCTGATCGCCGAGGTCGCGAAGGCGATGGACATCAAGGTCGAGCTGTCCGGCGGCATCCGCGACGACGCCTCCCTGGCCGCCGCGCTCGCCACGGGCTGCACGCGCGTGAACCTCGGTACGGCCGCCCTGGAGACCCCGGAGTGGGTCGCCAAGGTCATCGCCGAGCACGGCGACAAGATCGCGGTGGGCCTGGACGTACGGGGCACCACGCTGCGCGGCCGCGGCTGGACCCGCGACGGCGGCGACCTCTACGAGACGCTTGAGCGCCTCAACAACGAGGGCTGCGCGCGCTACGTCGTCACGGACATCGCCAAGGACGGCACGCTCCAGGGCCCCAACCTGGAGCTGCTGAAGAACGTCTGCGCGGCGACGGACCGTCCGGTCGTCGCCTCCGGCGGCGTCTCCTCCCTGGACGACCTGCGGGCCATCGCCGAGCTGGTCCCGCTCGGTGTCGAGGGCTCCATCGTCGGGAAGGCCCTGTACGCGAAGGCGTTCACCCTGGAAGAGGCCTTGGAGGCTGTGTCGCGATGACGTCCGATGCCGTGCGGCGCGTGCAGAGCGGAAGTCCCTGGGAAGAGTCCTTCGGTTTCGCACGCGCCGTCGCGGCGGGTGACCGCGTCCTGGTCGGGGGCACGACCTCCTTCAAGGGCGACGTGCTGTACGGGGAGGGCGACCCGTACGAGCAGGCCAAGGTCGCCTTCACCAGCGCGCTCGAGGCGCTCGGCGAGTTCGGGCTCGGCGTCGAGTCCGTGATCCGGACCAGGACGTACCTTACCCACGCGCGCGACGTGGACGCCGTGGGCCGCGCCCACAAGGAGTTCTTCGACACGGTGCGCCCGGTTACGACGTTGCTCGTCGTGGAGGGTTTCGTGGACTCGCGCATCCTGGTCGAAGTGGAAATAGAAGCATTCAGAGGACGTTAGAGGAGCCGGTTTCATGACCCTGGCGGTCCGAGTCATCCCCTGCCTGGACGTGGACAACGGCCGGGTCGTCAAGGGCGTCAACTTCCAGAACCTGCGCGACGCGGGCGACCCCGTCGAGATGGCCAAGGTGTACGACGCCGAGGGCGCAGACGAGCTGACGTTCCTGGACATCACCGCGTCGTCCGGCAACCGCGAGACGACCTACGACGTCGTGCGCCGCACGGCCGAGCAGGTCTTCATCCCGCTCACTGTCGGCGGCGGCGTCCGCACGGCCGAGGACGTGGACAAGCTGCTGCGCGCCGGCGCCGACAAGGTGGGCGTCAACACCGCGGCCATCGCGCGCCCTGACCTCATCCGCGAGATCGCCGAGCGCTTCGGCCGGCAGGTCCTGGTCCTCTCGGTGGACGCGCGGCGCACCCCCGAGGGCACCTTCGAGGTCACCACCCACGGCGGCCGCAAGGGAACCGGCATCGACGCCGTCGAGTGGGCGCACCGCGCGGCCGACCTGGGCGCCGGCGAGATCCTGCTCAACTCGATGGACGCCGACGGCACCAAGGACGGCTACGACCTGGAGATGATCCAGGCCGTACGCAAGCACGTCACGGTCCCGGTGATCGCCTCCGGCGGCGCCGGCAAGCTCGCCGACTTCGCACCGGCCATCGAGTCCGGCGCGGACGCGGTACTCGCAGCCTCGGTGTTCCACTTCGGCGACCTGCGGATCGGCGAGGTGAAGGACGCGCTGCGAGGGGCGGGGCACCCCGTCCGCTGACGCCGCGGTCCCGGCGGCCGGCCTGATCCAGACGACAGGGCCTAGATCCCAAGCTGCTTGCCCTCGTGCAGCTTCGCGATGGCGTCCTTGTCGCCGTCCAGTTCCACCTTGGCGGCGTTCTGCCGGCCGTAGGCGAACAGCAGAAGCTCCGAGGGCTCGCCGGTCACCGTGACGACGGGCGTGCCCTTGTGGGCGACCGCCGTCTGGCCGTCGGGGCGGCGCAGCACCAGGCCGGTGGGCGCGGTGCGGCCCACCAGGCGGGCCGAGCGCTCCAGCCGGGACCACAGGGCGTCCTGGAAGACCGGGTCGAGTTCGCGGGGCGTCCAGTCCGGCTGGGCGCGGCGCACGTCCTCCGTGTGGACGTAGAACTCGATCGTGTTCGACGCCTCGTCGATCTGCTTGAGCTGGAAGGGCGAGAAGCGCGGCGGGCCGGTGCGGATGAGCTGGATCAGCTCCTCGTACGGCTTCGCCGCGAACTCCTCCATCGCCCTGTCCAGCCGCGGTCCGAGCTGCTTGATCAGAATGCCGGCGGCCGCGTCCGGGCGGCGCTCGCGCACCACCACGTGCGCGGCCAGGTCGCGGGTCGTCCAGCCCTCGCAGAGAGTGGGGGCGTCCGGGCCCTCGGCCTCCAAGAGGTCGGCCATGAGAAGTCGTTCACGCTTGGCGAAGGTCGACATGCAGTCAGCCTACGACCACGTATCAGGTACGCCCACCCGTCACCCGCATCCACGAAGTGGACATCGGACCGTCACTGTCAGTGGCAGGCGGCACAATGGCTTGCATGACCACCAGCACGCCCCGCCGCCCCAGTGGGCTGGACCCCGAGATCGCCGCACGCCTCAAGCGCAGCGCGGACGGGCTCCTGCCCGCCATCGCCCAGCAGTACGACACCGGAGAGGTGCTGATGCTGGGCTGGATGGACGACGAGGCGCTGCATCGGACGCTCACCACCGGCCGCTGCACCTACTGGTCGCGCAGCCGCCAGGAGTACTGGGTCAAGGGCGACACCTCAGGCCACTTCCAGTGGGTGAAGTCCGTCGCCCTCGACTGCGACGCCGACACCGTGCTCGTCCGGGTCGACCAGGTCGGCGCCGCCTGCCACACGGGCGCGCGGACCTGCTTCGACGAGGACGTGCTGCTCAAGGACGGCGCCGATTCCGGCGCACCGGCCTCGGATCAGTAGGGTCAGCCGCCATGGACCTTGAGACCTTCCGCAAGCTCGCCACCGACCGGCGTGTCATCCCGGTCACCCGCAAGCTCCTCGCCGACGGCGACACCCCGGTCGCCCTCTACCGCAAGCTCGCCGCGGAGCGCTCGGGCACGTTCCTGCTGGAGTCCGCGGAGAACGGCCGCTCCTGGTCCCGCTACTCGTTCGTCGGCGTGCGATCAGCGGCGACGCTGACGGCTCGTGACGGCCAGGCCCACTGGCTCGGCGTCCCGCCCGTCGGCGTCCCCGTCGGCGGCGACCCGCTGGCCGCCCTGCGCGCCACCATCGAGGCCCTGCACACCCCCCATCAGGAGGGCCTGCCGCCCTTCACCGGCGGCATGGTCGGCTACCTCGGCTACGACATCGTGCGCCGCCTGGAGAAGATCGGCCCCGGCGAGCGGGACGACCTGAAGCTGCCCGAGCTGACCATGCTGCTCACCAGCGACCTCGCCGTCATGGACCACTGGGAGGGCTCGGTCCTGCTGATCGCCAACGCGATCAACCACAACGACCTCGACACGGGCGTCGACGAGGCCTACGCCGACGCGGTCGCCCGCCTCGACGCCATGGAGGCCGACCTCTCCCGCGCGGTCGCCCAGCCGCCCGCCGTCCTCCCGCCCTCCGAGCTCCCCGAGTACACCGCGCTGTGGGGTGGCGAGGACTTCCAGGAGGCCGTCGAGGACATCAAGGAGCGCATCCGGGCCGGCGAGGCCTTCCAGGTCGTCCCCTCCCAGCGCTTCGAAACACCGTGCACGGCAAGCGCGTTGGACGTCTACCGGGTGCTCCGGGCGACCAACCCCTCCCCGTACATGTACCTGTTCCGCTTCGACGGCTTCGACGTCGTCGGGTCCTCGCCCGAAGCCCTCGTGAAGGTCGAGGACGGACAGGCCATGGTCCACCCCATCGCCGGCACCCGTTGGCGCGGCGCCACCCCGCAGGAGGACCAGGCCCTCGCCGACGAACTCCTCGCCGACCCCAAGGAGCGCGCCGAGCACCTGATGCTGGTCGACCTGGGCCGCAACGACCTGGGGCGGGTCTGCGAGCCCGGCTCGGTCGAGGTCGTCGACTTCATGTCCATCGAGCGGTACTCGCACGTGATGCACATCGTCTCCACGGTCACCGGACGCGTGGCACCCGGCCGCACCGCCTTCGACGTCCTGACGGCCTGCTTCCCGGCCGGCACCCTCTCCGGCGCGCCCAAGCCCCGGGCGATGCAGATCATCGACGAACTCGAACCGTCCCGCCGGGGGCTGTACGGCGGCTGCGTCGGCTATCTCGACTTCGCGGGCGACTCCGACACCGCCATCGCCATCCGTACGGCCCTGCTGCGCGGCGGCACGGCCTACGTCCAGGCGGGCGCGGGCATCGTCGCCGACTCGGACCCGGTCGCCGAGGACACCGAATGCCGGAACAAGGCGGCGGCGGTCCTGCGGGCCGTCCACACCGCGAACCGGCTCAAGTGAGCCCTCGCGCCCGCCTCGGGTGAACCCCGCGGCCGCTTCAGCCGAACCCCGGGTGACCGATCGCCCGGGGTTCGGGTGATAGTGGAGTACGTGACTGCTGTTCCGCACCCCCGTTCCGAAGCCCCCGGTTCCGCCCGGGCCGGCCGTATGAGCCTCGCCGTAGCCCTGCTGTGCGGCGCGCTCGGCGCGGCCGTCGCGCTGCTCTCGACCCGGCAGCGCTGGTCGGAGGGCACCGTGACGGTGGCCGGCGGCCCGTTCCCCCTGATCGCCAAGGGCAGCGACGTCACCGGCGTCCCCGCGGCCCTGGCCATAGTGGGGCTCGCCGCGCTCGTCGCCGTCTTCGCCGTCCGCCGCGCAGGCCGCTTCATGGTCGCCGCCCTGCTCGCGCTCTCCGGCGCCGGCACCGTCGCCGCCGCCCTGCTCGGCGCCTCCGACAGCTCCGCGCTGGACGAGAAGGCCGCGCAGGCCTCCGGCGACACCTCGGCCACCGTCCAGGCCCTCACCCACACCGCCTGGCCGTACGTCGCGGCCGTCGGCGGCGCCCTGATCCTGCTCGCCGGGCTGCTGGCCCTGCGCTACGGCCGGCTGTGGCCCGGCATGTCCGGCCGCTACGAGCGCGGCGGCGCCCCCCGGCCCCGCCGCAGGTCCCCGGCCGCAGACCCCGACCGCCCCGAGGAACTCTGGAAGGCCCTGGACCGCGGCGAGGACCCGACCCGAAGCTGACCGGCACCGACCGGGGCGGGCACGCCGTGACCCCCGATCACCGCGCGCGGGCGCGTGCGGGACAATGACAGCGAGCGACCGGCTCACCCACGTACACACGTACACAGCAAGAGGAGCAAGCAATGGCGGGCAGCAGCCACGGTCACACCCCGGCCGCCTGGACCGGTGTCACGATCGCCTTCATCGGTTTCTGCGTCTCGGGCGCCTTCATGGTGATGGCCCAGCCCGCGGGCTTCTGGGCCGGCCTGGGCGTCGTGATCCTCGGCGGCGTCGTCGGCTGGGTCATGCGCGGCATGGGCCTCGGCCAGCCCAAGGAGGCCCACAACGCGCTCGTCGAGCAGCAGCGTGAGCCGGCGAGCGTCAAGAGCTGACACACGTACGACTTCGCTGAGGGGCGACCGGGTGCCGACAGGGCGCGCAGGGCGCCCCTCACGCGTGCGCGGGGCACAATGCGAGGTGTGAACGCCGACAGCCGCAGGGTGACAGGACCGCGTACGGGCGCCGCTGCCGCGCTCGGGCGGCTGGCCGTCCCCGGCGGGGTCCTCGCGGCCGTCGCCGGCGCCTTCGCCTACGTCGGCGCGGTGGACCCGAACGAGCCCGGCCACTACCCCGCCTGTCCGCTCCTGCAGTACACCGGCATCTACTGCCCCGGCTGCGGCGGACTGCGCAGTGCGCACGCCGTGGTCCACGGGGACTTCCCCGCGGCGCTCCAGGACAACGCGCTCGCCGTCGCCGGCTACGCGCTCTTCGCCGTGCTGTGGACCGTGTGGGTGGTCCGGGCGGTGCGCGGACGCCCGTTCAGGGTCGATCCCGGGCCTGTGCAGCTGTGGGCCGCCGGGGCGTTGCTGCTGGTCTTCACGGTTGTCCGGAACCTGCCGTTCGGTGGCTGGCTACATCCTTGATCAATTGGAGAACGCCCAGGTAGTGGGATTGCCGGCAACCGGATGCGAAGCCTTGGCCTTCCTCCGGATACCATCGAGTGACCGTAGGTTTCGTACCGCTTTCATAGTCCAACCGTCTGGAAGGGGGCCGCTCGCGTGAGTGTGCTCGACGAGATCATCGACGGAGTCCGTGCCGACCTCGCGGAGCGGCAGGCGCGCGTCAGCCTCGACGAGCTCAAGGAGCGCGCGGCCAAGGCTCCCGCGGCCAAGGACGGGGTCGCCGCGCTCAAGGGCGACGGCGTCAAGGTCATCTGCGAGGTCAAGCGCTCCAGCCCCTCCAAGGGCGCGCTGGCCGCCATCGCCGACCCGGCCGGCCTCGCCGCGGACTACGAGGCGGGCGGCGCGGCCGTCATCTCCGTCCTCACCGAACAGCGCCGCTTCGGCGGCTCGCTCGCCGACCTGGAGGCCGTCCGCGCCCGCGTGGACATCCCGGTCCTGCGCAAGGACTTCATCGTCACGTCGTACCAGCTGTGGGAGGCCCGCGCGTACGGCGCCGACCTCGCCCTGCTGATCGTCGCGGCCCTCGACCAGTCGGCCCTGGAGTCGCTGATCGAGCGCGCGGTGTCCATCGGCCTGACCCCGCTGGTCGAGGTGCACGACGAGGACGAGGTCGAGCGTGCCGTGGACGCGGGTGCCAAGATCATCGGCGTCAACGCGCGCAATCTGAAGACCCTGGAGGTCGACCGCGGCACCTTCGAGCGCATCGCGCCCGAGATCCCGGCCGGTCTCGTCAAGGTCGCCGAATCGGGCGTCCGCGGCCCCCACGACCTCATCGCCTACGCCAACGCCGGCGCCGACGCGGTCCTGGTCGGCGAGTCCCTCGTCACGGGCAAGGACCCGAAGTCCGCGGTCTCCGACCTGGTGGCGGCGGGCGAGCACCCGGCGCTCCGCCACGGCAGAGGCTGATCACCCGCTAGGCTGACCCCGATGACTCTCACCGTGACCACCGTGGACCGGCACGCCCGCCTCGCGCGCGGCTGCCGTCCCCGAGGCTGCCGCGCTCCGGCACGCCGTGTGCACGGCCGCAGGGTCAGGTACGTCATCGGTGACGAACCCGGGCAGGTCAACGGCCGCCGATGGCAGCGCGCCCCTTAGGGGCGCGGGGAACTGCGCGACGAGCCACAGTCGGCCGGCAGCCGACTGACGAAGCCCCGCCCCCACGGCGATCAGTGCATTCACACACACTCACCGTGAGGTTTCCGCATGCCCAGCGAGTTCTTCATCCCTGACCCCGAGGGCCAGGTCCCGAGCCCCGAAGGCTACTTCGGCGCGTTCGGCGGCAAGTTCATCCCGGAGGCCCTCGTCGCCGCCGTCGACGAGGTGGCCGTCGAGTACGACAAGGCCAAGCACGACCCCGAGTTCGCCCGCGAGCTCGACGACCTCCTGGTCAACTACACCGGCCGCCCCAGCTCCCTCACCGAGGTCCCCCGTTTCGCCGCGGAAGCGGGCGGCGCCCGGATCTTCCTGAAGCGGGAAGACCTCAACCACACCGGCTCCCACAAGATCAACAACGTCCTCGGCCAGGC
>CBFGZZ010000234.1:0-13954 GCA_965653385.1 uncultured Streptomyces sp.
GCTCCCCCGACTGGACTCGAACCAGTAACCTGCCGGTTAACAGCCGGCTGCTCTGCCAATTGAGCTACGGAGGAATGCCTCGTTGCATCGAACGTACCTCCCTGGGTATTCGCCAGAGGGCGGGCGCTCGCTGCGACACATACATTAGCGCAAGCAGGGGGGTGCTCCGCCAATCGGTTCCCCCCGGCACCGACGCCGCACCAGGGACCTACGCAAGGGAAGGGTGGCAGCCATGCGCTACCGGCTCACGTTCGTCATCGGACTCGCCGTCGGTTACGTGCTCGGCACACGCGCCGGACGCGAGCGCTACGAGCAGCTCAAGAAGACGGCCCGGGAGATCTCCCAGAACCCCGCCGTCCGCAACACCGCCGAGTCGGCCGCCCAGCAGGGCCGCCACTTCGCGGGCAAGGCCTACCACACGGTCAGCGAGAAGGTCGGCGACCGGGTCCCGGAGACGGTGGCCGCCCGAGTCCGCTCCCTACGAGAACGCAGCGCCCACAACGGAGGCGCCGAGGACGACTGGGGAACCAGCAACACGTAGGGGGTACGTCTTGGGCGCATGGATCGGCAGCACCTCCTGGGCTCCGGAGACTGCACGCCCCCAGGGGCGCGGGGCTGTGTCGATATGCGGCTCCGCCACGGAGCGCGACCAGCCCCCACCGAACCCGCAGCCGAAAGCCGCCCCGAACCCCCACCACGCCCACGGCCCAAGCCAGCGCAGCGCTACGGCACAATTTGGGCCATGGGGATAGTCGCCGGGCTGGACAGTTCGCCCGATTTCACGCGCATCGTCGTATGCGACACGGACTCAGGGGCCGTGCTCAGGCAGGGGTACGCCCCGCATCCGGTGGACGCGCCGGAGGGCGGCGGCGCCCGGCCTTCCGACGTCGATCCGCAGGCCTGGCTGCTGTCCCTCGGGGAGGCGGCCGGCGGCGGGCTGCTCGAAGGTGTGCAGGCCATCGGGGTGTCGGCGCAGCAGAACGCGGTGGTCCCGCTCGACGCGCAGGGCAACACCGTGCGTCCGGCGATGGTCGGCGGCGACAAGCGGGCGCAGGTGGCGGCAGCCGATCTGGTCGACGCGCTGGGCGGCCGGGAGGCGTGGGCGCAGGCCGTGGGGTGTGTGCCGCAGGCCGCGCAGCCGGTGACCAAGCTGCGGTGGATGGCGAAGACCGAGCCGGAGAACGCCGTACGCGCCGCCGTCCTCATGCAGGCGCACGACTGGCTGGTGTGGCAGCTGCTCGGGCGGCCCGTGAGAAGGACCACAGATCGGGGCGGGGCCTCCGGGACGGGGTACTGGTCCGCGGCCACCGGCGCCTACCGCGGTGATCTCGTCGAGCTGGCGCTCGGCCATCAGGCGATGCTGCCCGAGGTGATCGGGCCGGCGGAGGCGGCCGGTACGACCCCGGAAGGGCTTCTCATCTCCGCCGGGACCGGCGAGACCATGGCCGCCGCGTTCGGGCTCGGCATCGGGCTGGGGGACGCGGTCGTGTCGCTCGGGGCGTCGGGTTCTGTCATGGCCGTGCATCCCGAGGCGCTCGTCGACAGCTCCGGGATGATCACCTCCCTGGCCGACGCGACCGGCATGCATCTCCCGGTCGTCACCACCCTCAATGCCGTACGGACCCTGCGCGGCGCGGCGGAACTGCTCGGGGTGCCCGATCTGGAGGGGCTGTCCGATCTGGCGATGAAGTCGACGCCGGGGGCGCACGGGCTGGTCCTGCTGCCGTATCTGGAGGGTGAGCGGACGCCGAGTCTGCCGCACACCGCGGGCACGCTGGCGGGGCTGCGGCGGGAGTCGATGAAGCCGGAGCATCTGGCGCGGGCCGCGTTCGAGGGCATGCTGTGCGGGTTGGCGGACGCGTTGGACGTGCTGCGCGGCCGGGGCGTCGAGGTGCGGCGGATCTTCCTGCTGGGGGCGGCGGCCGAGCTGCCCGCCGTGCAGGCGGCTGCGCCGATGCTCTTCGGCGCGCAGGTCGTCGTACCGCAGCCCGCGGACTACGCGGCGATCGGCGCGGCCCGGCAGGCCGCCTGGGCGCTCGGTGTGTCGCAGGGCACGCTCGATCCGCGTACGCCGCCGGTCTGGCAGGGTGCGGCCGCGCAGGTCCTGGAGCCGGGCGAGGAGCTGGCCGTGGGGCAGGCGGTGCGGCAGCAGTTCGTGTCGGTGCGGGAGCAGACGCATCCCGGGGCGTTCCGGGCGTAGGGCCGACGGAGCGGAACGTAAGAAACCGGTAGGAGTCGTACCCGTAAGGCCGTACGAGGCCGCGCTGACGGCCTAATCGGTTGAGGTAACGCGGGTGGAGTGTTCGACGATAGGGGCCAAGGGCAACCAAATGCCCCCGATCGACGATCCGCCCACTCCGAGAGAAGCAGCGTGCTCATACGACTTCTGCGGACCTACCTCAGGCCCTACCGAAAACCCCTCGCCTGGCTGGTGCTGCTGCAGTTCCTGCAGACCTGCGCCACGCTCTACCTGCCCACGCTGAACGCGGACATCATCGACCAGGGCGTCGTCAACGGCGACACCGGCTACATCCTGTCCTACGGCGCCCTGATGATCGGCATCTCGCTGGCGCAGGTCGTGTGCAACATCGGCGCCGTGTACTACGGCGCCCGGACCGCGTCGGCGCTCGGCCGGGACATGCGGGCCGCCGTCTTCGACCGGGTGCAGTCGTTCTCGGCGCGGGAGGTCGGCCACTTCGGCGCGCCCTCGCTGATCACCCGGACGACCAATGACGTCCAGCAGGTGCAGATGCTGGCGCTGATGACGTTCACGCTGATGGTGTCGGCGCCGATCATGTGCGTGGGCGGCGTCGTGCTGGCCCTCGGTCTGGACGTGCCGCTGTCCGCCGTGCTGGTCGCGGTCGTGCCCGTCCTCGGCATCAGCGTGACCTTGATCGTACGGCGGCTGCGGCCGTTGTTCCGGAGCATGCAGGAGCGGCTCGACACGGTGAACCGGGTGCTGCGCGAGCAGATCACCGGCAACCGGGTGATCCGCGCGTTCGTGCGCGACGAGTACGAGCAGCAGCGGTTCCGTAAGGCCAACGCCGACCTCACCGACATGGCGATGGGCACCGGCAGGCTGCTCGCGCTGATGTTCCCGATCGTGATGACGGTGGTGAACCTGTCGTCCATCGCGGTGGTCTGGTTCGGGGCGCACCGCATCGACAGCGGCGGGATGCAGATCGGTGACCTGACCGCGTTCCTCGCCTATCTCATGCAGATCGTGATGTCCGTGATGATGGCCACCTTCATGTTCATGATGGTGCCGCGCGCGGAGGTGTGCGCCGAGCGCATCCAGGAGGTCCTGGGCACGGAGTCGAGTGTCGTACCGCCCGTGGCGCCCGTGCGGGAGCTGCGCCGGCACGGTCATCTGGAGATCCGGGGCGCGGGCTTCCGCTATCCGGGTGCCGAGGAGCCGGTGCTGAAGGCGATCGACCTGGTCGCGCTGCCGGGTGAGACGACGGCCGTGATCGGCTCGACGGGCAGCGGGAAGTCGACCCTGCTGGGGCTCGTCCCCCGGCTGTTCGACGCGACCGACGGGCGGGTGCTCGTGGACGGCGAGGACGTGTCGGCGATCGATCCCCGGCTGCTGGCGAAGACCGTCAGCCTCGTCCCGCAGAAGCCCTACCTGTTCGCCGGGACCGTGGCGACCAACCTTCGCTACGGCAATCCGGACGCCACGGACGAGGAACTGTGGCACGCGCTGGAGGTGGCGCAGGCCAAGGAGTTCGTGGAGCGGCTGGAGAACGGGCTCGACTCCCCCATCGCGCAGGGCGGCACGAACGTCTCCGGTGGTCAGCGCCAGCGCCTCGCCATCGCGCGGACCCTCGTACAGCGCCCGGAGATCTACCTCTTCGACGACTCCTTCTCCGCCCTCGACTACGCCACCGACGCGGCGCTGCGGGCGGCGCTCGCGCGGGAGACCGCCGAGGCGACCGTCGTCATCGTCGCCCAGCGGGTGGCGACCATCCGGGACGCGGACCGGATCGTCGTCCTCGACGAGGGGCGGGTCGTCGGCACGGGCCGGCACCACGAGCTGATGGCGGACAACGAGACCTACCGGGAGATCGTGCTCTCCCAGCTGACGGAAGCGGAGGCTGCCTGATGGCCGGGCCCATGGGACGGATGATGGCCGGGGGCGGTCCTGATCAGCGCTCGCTGGACTTCAAGGTGTCCGGCAAACGGCTCGTCGCGCAGTTCAAGCCGGAGCGGCTCACCATCTACGCGCTGCTGCTCTGTGTGGTCGTGAGCGTGGGCCTGTCGGTCGCCGGGCCGAAGATCCTCGGTGAGGCGACCGACCTGGTCTTCGCGGGCATCGTCGGGCGGCAGTTCGAGCCCGGGATGACCAAGGCGCAGGTCCTCGCCGCGATGCGGGAGCGCGGCGACGGCCAGGTCGCCGACATGCTGCGCGGCACCGACTTCACGCCGGGCGAGGGCATCGACTTCGGCGCGGTGGGGAACGTACTGCTGTTCGCGCTCGCCGTGTTCCTCGTCGCCGGTCTGCTGATGGCGGTGGCGACGCGGCTGGTGAACCGGGCCGTGAACCGGACGATGTTCCGGATGCGCGAGGACATGCAGGCGAAGCTGTCGCGGCTGCCGCTGTCGTACTTCGACAAGCGTCAGCGCGGTGAGGTGCTGTCCCGTGCGACGAACGACATCGACAACATCGGGCAGACGCTCCAGCAGTCGATGGGGCAGCTCATCAACTCGGTGCTGACCATCGTCGGTGTGCTGGCGATGATGTTCTGGGTGTCGTGGCTGCTGGCGCTGGTCGCGCTGGTGACCGTGCCGCTGTCGTTCGTGGTCGCCACGCGGGTCGGCAAGCGGTCGCAGCCGCACTTCGTGCAGCAGTGGCGCTCCACCGGCAAGCTCAACGCGCATGTCGAGGAGATGTACACCGGGCACACCCTGGTGAAGGTGTTCGGGCGGCAGGAGGAGTCGGCGAAGCAGTTCGCCGAGCAGAACGACGCGCTGTACGAGGCCGGGTTCAAGGCGCAGTTCAACAGCGGTATCATGCAGCCGCTGATGCTGTTCGTCTCGAACATCAACTATGTCCTGGTCGCGGTCGTCGGCGGCCTGCGCGTCGCGTCCGGGTCCTTGTCCATCGGTGATGTGCAGGCCTTCATCCAGTACTCGCGGCAGTTCTCGATGCCGCTGACGCAGGTCGCGTCGATGGCGAACCTCGTGCAGTCGGGTGTCGCGTCGGCCGAGCGGATCTTCGAACTCCTGGACGCGGAGGAGCAGGAGGCGGATCCGGTGCCGGGGGTCCGGCCGGAGGAGCTGCGGGGCCGGGTGGCGCTGGAGGGCGTGTCCTTCCGGTACGACCCCGAGAAGCCGCTGATCGAGGACCTGTCGCTGACGGTGGACCCCGGGCACACGGTCGCGATCGTCGGCCCGACGGGCGCCGGGAAGACGACGCTGGTGAACCTGCTGATGCGTTTCTACGACGTGTCGGAGGGCCGCATCACGCTCGACGGCGTCGACATCTCCCGGATGTCCCGGGACGAGCTGCGGGCCGGGATCGGGATGGTGCTGCAGGACACGTGGCTGTTCGGCGGCACGATCGCGGAGAACATCGCGTACGGCGCCTCCCGGGACGTGTCCCGGGGCGAGATCGAGGAGGCCGCACGGGCCGCCCACGCCGACCGGTTCATCCGGACGCTGCCCGACGGGTACGACACGGTGATCGACGACGAGGGGTCGGGGGTCAGCGCGGGTGAGAAGCAGCTGATCACGATCGCGCGGGCGTTCCTGTCCGATCCGGTGATCCTGGTGCTGGACGAGGCCACGTCGTCGGTCGACACCCGTACGGAAGTCCTGATCCAGAAGGCGATGGCCAAGCTCGCGCACGGGCGCACGTCCTTCGTCATCGCGCATCGGTTGTCGACGATCCGGGACGCGGACACGATCCTGGTGATGGAGAACGGCTCGATCGTGGAACAGGGCGCGCACGGGGAGCTGTTGGCGGCGGACGGGGCGTATGCGCGGTTGTACAAGGCGCAGTTCGCTCAGGCGGTGGCCGAGGTGGACTGAGTCGGGCGGCTGCGGGTCCGTCGTGGCTGGTCGCGCGGTTCCCCGCGCCCCTTGAGGGCGTTACCCGCACGCCCGTTTTTCAGGGGCGCGGGGAACTGCGCGACCATCCCCCACCGGACCCGCACCCGGCGTCAGTCCAGATAGCCCCTCAGCTGATCCGCGAAGGCATGGTCCCGCAGCTTGTTGAGGGTCTTCGACTCGATCTGCCGGATCCGCTCCCGCGTCACCCCGAAGATGCGGCCTATCTCCTCCAACGTGCGGGGGCGCCCGTCCGCCAGGCCGTACCTGAGCTGTACGACCTTCCGTTCCCGCTCCCCCAGCGTCGACAGCACCGCTTCCAGATGCTCCCTGAGCAGCAGGAACGCCGCCGACTCCACCGGAGACGTCGCGTCGCCGTCCTCGATGAGGTCGCCGAGGGCGACATCGTCCTCCTCGCCCACGGGCGCGTGCAGCGACACCGGTTCCTGGGCGAGCCGCAGCACCTCGCTGACCCGCTCGGGCGGGAGGTCGAGGTGGGCGGCCACCTCCTCCGGCGTCGGCTCGTAGCCGCGTTCCTGGAGCATGCGGCGCTGGACGCGGACGACCCGGTTGATCAACTCGACGACGTGGACCGGCACCCGGATGGTGCGGGCCTGGTCGGCGAGGGCGCGGGACATGGCCTGGCGGATCCACCAGGTGGCGTACGTCGAGAACTTGTAGCCGCGCGCGTAGTCGAACTTCTCGACCGCGCGGATCAGCCCCAGGTTCCCCTCCTGGACCAGGTCCAGCATGGTCAGGCCCCGCCCGACGTACCGCTTCGCCACCGAGACGACCAGTCGCAGGTTCGCCTCGATGAGACGCCGCTTGGCCATGCGGCCCATCACGACCAGCCGGTCCAGGTCGAGGGCGAGCCGGCTCTCCAGGTCGGGCGTGCTGCTCAGCTTCTCCTCGGCGAACAGGCCGGCCTCGACCCGGCGGGCGAGTTCGACCTCCTCGGCCGCGGTGAGCAGCGGGATTCGGCCGATCTCCCGCAGGTACTGGCGGAACAGGTCGGAGGAGGGGCCGCTGGTGTCGGCGGCACGGGCGCGGGCCGGCACCGGTGCTTCGACCGGCTCGGGGGCACCGGCGGCGTCGGCGTCCAGGGCGTCGGCGGGCGGTTCCGCCGGCTCCGGCGAGACCTCCGGCTCCGCCTCCGGGTGGCGCGCGACACGGCTCTGCGGCGGCACCGCGACGAGAACGTCGGTCTCCGCGTCCGGCTCCGTGCCGTCCGTACTGCTGTCGGTCTGGCTGAGGGTCTGGGTCTGCACGGGGGCGACCTCCAGGATGATCGCTGCCGAGGCGTACGGCAGCGCTGCTTCGAGGGCGGAGTCGGCGGCCTCGCCGCTGTCCGTCCCGTACGCGATGAGCGGAACCGCGGGGGTGTGGGACCCGTGGGGAACGGATCGGCCGCGCTCCGAGGACTCAGGCACCGGAACCCAGTGTGGAGTACGACACATCGCCGCCACGAGGGGCGTGCGGTGACTTTTTGCGTCCGGTCCGTGACCGCGTGGTACAGCCGCCCGCAAAACCCGGGTGCCCGCGCCGGGCCGGTCTGGCACGATTCCGCAGTGTCCGGATCCTTGTACGAAACCCATGTGACGGTCCGCTGCGACAGCGCGGCCGAGTCCGAACGGCTGCGCCGATGGGCGGCCGCCGCAGGTCTGAAGCTCACCTGTATCGAACTGGCCCGTGGCCGGATGCCGTCGCAGCCGATGCTCACCCTGACCGGCTCCCCCTCGCGGTCCGCGGCGACGGCCGGCGCCGAGGAGGTCGTGGCGCGGCTGCGGGCGGACGGGTTCGCCCCGGTACGGGTCAAGACGGAGTCGACGCCGTGGGCGCCGGAGGTGCCGGCCGGGCCCTGTGGCCGCGGGCAGTACTTCGAGCACCATGTGAAGCTGCGGCTGCCCGCGGACATGGACCTCGGTGTCCTGGCCGGCAAGGTGGCGCCGCACGGCGCGCATCTGTCGTGGAACGCGCGGCGGGTCCTCGGTGCCGGGCGGCACGAGCGGTTCGTGACCCAGCGGTGCCGCGGGGTGGACGCCGAGGGCGCCGGACTTGCGCTCGACGCGCTGCTGGCCGAGCTCAAGGGGCTCGAAGTGGTGGACGTGGAGCGGGAGTTCGTGCTGTACGACAGCGATCTTTCCGTGGACGACGGGTGGATCGACGGATGGATCGAGGACGACATGACGCAAGGGGTACGACGATGAGCGGGTCCTGGCGGAACTGGAACCTGTGGCGTGACATGCCCCGGGAGGAACTGGACGACGCCACCCGGAGGGAGCGTGCGCTGCCCCTCACCCTGCGCCCCGTCCCCGGCGAGGACGTCACCCAGCACCTGGTCTTCGACCCGGCCATGAAGCAGCATCAGAACGCCTATCGCGCCACCGACCCCGCCTTCGCCGACCCCGCCCGCACTGATGCCTGGCGGGTGGCCCGGCGCCGGGCACTGGACCTGGTCGTCGCCGCACTGGCGGGGTCGGAGTGGGTCGACGCGCTGGTGCTGCGCGGCAGCGTGCTGATGGCCGCCTGGTTCGGCGAGGCCGCCCGCGAGCCCGGTGACCTGGACTTCGTCGTCGTACCGCACACCTGGAAGATGGACGACCAGCGCACCGCCCGGATGCTCGACGGGATCGCGCGGGCCGCGCAGGAGGCGTCCGGGGACGACGTCCGGGTCTCGGCGCAGGGCGCTGTCGTGGAGGACATCTGGACCTATGAGCGGGTGCCCGGCCGCCGCATGGTGCTGCCGTGGAGCGCGCCCGGCCTGCCCGACGGCCACGTCCAGCTCGACTTCGTCTTCAACGAGAGGCTGCCCGAACCGCCCGAGCTCGTGGAGCTGCCCGGCGGTGCCGTCGTGCAGGCGGCCACACCCGCGCTGTCGCTGGCCTGGAAGATGATGTGGCTGATCAACGACGCCTATGCGCAGGGCAAGGACCTGTACGACGCGGTTCTGCTCGCCGAGCGCCACCCCCTGCCCTACGAGCTGCTGCACGAGGTCTTCCGGCTCACGGGCGAGTGGCCCTACCCCAGCCGGCAGTACGTCACCCTCGACGACGTGGTGGAGCTGCTGCGGTACGTCGAGTGGAACCACTTCGTCGTCGAGTACCCGCAGTACGCCGACGACGAGCAGGCCTTCGTGGACCGGCTGATCCGGGCGGTGACGCCGACCTTCGCGGGGCGCTCAGAGGGCGGCGGCGCCCTGGACGCGTAGCGCCTGGTCGTACTGCTGCAACACCCACAGCTCGTTCTGCACGGCGGCCAGTTGGGCCGGGTCGCCGCCCGCGCCCAGCCGGGTCAGCTGGCTCTGGATGTCACGGACCCGGCGCTCTACTGCGCGCCGTCGCACGGTGACGAGCTGTTCGCCGGCGTAGTTCTCGTCGACCGTCCTGCGCATGATCGCCTCGACCGCGAGCTCCGTGACCATCGCGCGGACCTGGTCGTCGGGGGCTGCGTCCCGGACGCGGACCAGGTACTCCTGAGCGTCCTGGATGCCGTACTCCGCGCCGCCCGCGTCCATGATCGCCTGGCGTACGGCGGCGTAGGGCGCCGCGGTGAACTCGTCGACGCCGTACGCGTCGAACGCCGGGGAGACCAGCTCGGGGCGCTGGAGGGCGAGTTTGAGGAGTTCGCGTTCGGTGGCGTAGACGGGGTTGCGCAGGGTCAGGGCGGGGCCGGAGGTGCGGGACGCGGGGGCGGCGTCGTACGGCTGCTGCGGGTCGCGGGAGGCCGGCGCCGGGCCGCGGCCGCCCCGGTCCCTCGCCCAACGCGCCAGCTGGGCCACCCGCTTGACCACGAACTGGGTGTCCAGGATGCCGAGCATGCCCGCGAGCTGGACGGCGACCTCGTGCTGGGCGCCGCTGTTCTTGATGCGGGCGACGATCGGGGCCGCCTCGTCCAGTGCGGAGGCACGGCCCGCCGGGGTGTCCAGGTCGTAGCGGAGGACGATCTGGCGGAGTGCGAACTCGAACAGCGGGGTGCGCGGTTCGGCCAGGTCGGCGACCGCGTCGTCGCCCTTCGCCAGGCGCAGTTCGCAGGGGTCCATGCCGTCCGGCGCGATGGCGATGTACGTCTCCGCGGCGAACTTCTGGTCGTCCTCGAAGGCGCGCAGGGCCGCCTTCTGGCCGGCCGCGTCGCCGTCGAAGGTGAAGATGACGCGGGCCGAGCCGTTGTCCATCAGCAGCCGGCGGAGGATCTTGATGTGGTCGCCGCCGAAGGCCGTGCCGCAGGTGGCGATGGCGGTGGTGACGCCGGCCAGGTGGCAGGCCATGACGTCGGTGTAGCCCTCGACGACGACCGCTCGGCTGGCCTTGGCGATGTCCTTCTTGGCGAGGTCGATGCCGTAGAGGACCTGGGACTTCTTGTAGATCGCCGTGTCGGGGGTGTTCAGGTACTTCGGCCCGTTGTCCGCCTCGTACAGCTTGCGCGCGCCGAAGCCGACCACGTCGCCGCCGATGTCGCGGATCGGCCACATGAGCCGGCCCCGGAAGCGGTCGATGGGACCTCGGCGCCCCTCCTGCGCCAGGCCGGACAGGAGGATCTCCTTGTCGGTGAAGCCCTTGCCGCGCAGGAAGCGGGTGAGGTGGTCCCAGCCCTGGGGGCTGTAGCCGACGCCGAAGTGCACGGCGGCGGCCTGGTCGAAGCCGCGCTCGGCGAGGAAGATCCGGCCGGTGTCGGCCTCGGGGCTGGTCGCCAGCTGCTCGGCGTACCACTCGGCGGCGATCTTGTGGGCCTCGACCAGTCGGATGCGCTCGCCGCGCTGGTGGGAGGGGTTGTACCCGCCCTCCTCGTAGCGCAGGGTGATGCCGGCCTGGGCGGCGAGGCGCTCGACCGCCTCGGAGAAGGTGAGGTGGTCGACCTTCATCACGAACGTGATGGTGTCGCCGCCCTCCTGGCAGCCGAAGCAGTGGAAGAGTCCCTTGCTCGGGCTGACCTGGAAGGACGGCGACTTCTCGTCGTGGAAGGGGCACAGCCCCTTGAGGTTCCCGCCGCCCGCGTTACGCAGCTGGAGGTACTCGGACACCACGGCGTCGATCGGGACCGCGTCCCGTACCGCCTTCACGTCCTCGTCGTTGATCCGTCCTGCCACGCGTGAATTCTACGGGGGCGGACTGACACATCCGGCGCGAGCTGTGGCGCCCCACGAGACGACGCAACCGGGCAGACGCCTAGGCGATCAGTCCGTCAAGCGCGACGTGGGGATCCGCCAAGGCCTCCGTGTCGACCCGCGCCCCGGACCGGATCAATTGCTGAATCGGCTCTGTGACGTCCCACACGTTCACGTTCATCCCCGCCAGCACCCGCCCGTCCTTCATCCAGAAGGCGATGAACTCCCGCTTCCCCGCGTCCCCCCGGATCACCACCTCGTCGTACGACCCCGCGGGCGCCCACCCGGAGTACTCCATCCCCAGGTCGTACTGGTCGGAGAAGAAGTACGGCACCCGGTCGTACGTGACGTCCTGCCCGAGCATCGCCCGCGCCGCCGCCGGCCCTCCGTTCAGCGCGTTGGCCCAGTGCTCCACCCGCAGCCGGGTGTCGAAGAGGGCGTGCGGGAAGGAGGCGACGTCACCGGCGGCGTAGATGTCGGGGTCGGAGGTGCGCAGACGTTCGTCGACCACGACGCCGCGGCCGTGGGCGCGGTCGGCGATCTCCAGGCCCGCCGCCTCCGCGAGGCCGATCCGAGGGGCCGCTCCGATCGCCGCGAGGACGTCGTGCGCGGGGTGTTCCTCGCCGTCGTCGGTGCGCGCGGCCAGCACCATGCCGTCCTGGCCGACGATCTCCGTCAGCCGTCGCCCGAAGTGGAACCGCACCCCGTGCTCCCGGTGCAGCTCGGCGAAGAGACCGCCCAGCTCGGGGCCCAGCACTCCGTGCAGCGGGGTCGGGTTGTGCTCGACGACCGTGACCTCGGCGCCGTACTCGCGGGCCGCCGCCGCGACCTCCAGGCCGATCCAGCCGGCGCCGGCGATCACGATGTGTCCGTTGTCCCGGCCGAGGGAGGCGAGGACGCCCTTGAGGCGCTCGGCGTGCGCGAGGCGACGCAGATGGTGGACGCCTGCCAGGTCGGTGCCGGGGATGTCCAGGCGGCGCGGCTCGGCACCCGTGGCCAGCAGCAGCTTGTCGTAGTGGACGACGGTGCCGTCCTCGCCGAACCGCACCGTCTTCGCCGTACGGTCGATCGCGTCGACGGTCTGGCCGAGGTGCAGCTCGATGTCGTTGCGCGCGTACCAGGCGGGTTCGTGCACGAAGACGCTGTCGCGCTCCTCCTTGCCGAGGAGGTAGCCCTTGGACAGGGGCGGTCGTTCGTACGGGTGGTCGCGCTCGTCGCAGATCAGTATCACCCGCCCGGTGAAGCCCTCCGCGCGAAGGGTCTCGGCCGCCTTCGCGCCGGCGAGTCCTCCTCCGACGATGACGAATGTCTGATCCGCGTCGACCACTTGATGCCTCCTCTTAAGGGTGCCGCCACATGAGCGTCCCGCACGCAGCGTGATGCGGGAAGAGGGGGTGACCCGATCAGGCCACGCAGGGTCACTTTCGAGTGCCCGTTCGCCTCTTGAGCCTCACCCGTCCCGCGCGGGTGAGGGCGGGCAGCGGGCGCGGCGGGCGCTACGCCCGGTGCGTGAGCCGCGCGTGCAGGGAGCGCGCCGACGCGTCCGTCAGGGAGGCGATCTGGTCGACGATCACGCGCTTGGCGGCGCGGTCGTCGTCGGCCGTGTCGAACAGGGCCCGGAACTGCGGGTCCAGCCCCTCGGGCGCGCGGGCGGTGAGCGCCTCGGCGAGTTCGGCGACCACGATCCGCTGGTCGGCGCGGAGCCGCTCCTGCTCGGCGCGCTGCATGACGTACCGGTCGGCGACGGCCTTGAGGACCGCGCACTCCAGGCGGGTCTCGTGCGGTACGACGAGTTCGGCGTCGTAGCGGGAGAGCCGTCCGTCGCCGTACGCCGCGCGCGTGGCGCTCTCGGCGGCCAGGCAGAAACGGCCGATGAGCTGGCTGGTGGCGTCCTTGAGACGGGCCTGGGCGACGGCCGAACCGTCATAGCCGTGCGGCCACCACTCCTGGTCCTGGAGCCGGTCGAGGGCCGCGGACAGCTCCCCGGGGTCGGTGTCCTCGGGGACGTACCGGCCGACGGCGACCTGGAAGACCGCCTGGCGTTCCGGCTCGGCGTGCAGGCAGTTGGGGTCGATGTGGCCGGCGTGCAGGCCGTCCTCGACGTCGTGCACGGAGTACGCCACGTCGTCGGACCAGTCCATGACCTGGGCCTCGAAGGTGGTGCGGGTGCCGGGGGCGTCCTTGCGGACCCAGTCGAAGACGGGGCGGTCGTCCTCGTAGACACCGAACTTCGGGGAGTGCGGGTCGGTGGGGTGGGCGCCGCGTGGCCAGGGGTACTTGGTGGCGGCGTCGAGGGTGGCGCGGGTGAGGTTGAGGCCGACGGAGCCCTCCGGGGTGAACCGCTTGGGCTCGATGCGGGTGAGGAGCCTGAGGGACTGGGCGTTGCCCTCGAAGCCGCCGCAGTCCTCGGCGAATTCGTTCAGGGCGACTTCGCCGTTGTGGCCGAAGGGGGGGTGACCGAGGTCGTGGGAGAGGCAGGCGGCCTCCACGAGGTCGGGGTCGCAGCCGAGGGCCGCCCCGAGTTCCCGGCCCACCTGGGCGCACTCCAGGGAGTGGGTGAGGCGGGTGCGGGGGCTCGGGTCCCAGGCGTGGGAGTGGGTTCCCGGGGTGACCACCTGGGTCTTGCCGGCGAGCCTTCGCAGGGCGGCGGAGTGCAGTACGCGGGCGCGGTCTCGTTGGAAGGCCGTGCGGCCTGGGCGTTTGTCGGGTTCGGGGGCCCAGCGTTCGACTGCTGACTCGTCGTAGTACATGCACCGACAGTAAGGGCAGACACTGACAAACGGAGGGCTGTGTTGCGCCTAG
>CBFGZZ010000235.1:0-13891 GCA_965653385.1 uncultured Streptomyces sp.
AAATCCCGTCGGGGCTACTCGGGTGGGCGGGCTATGTCTGCGGAAAGCGCAGACATAGCCCGCTTCGCTTTTTGTTGTGGGGGTCCAAACCCCAAACCCCCCCCCCCCGGGGGGGGTGCCCCCCCCCCCCCCCCCCCCCCCCACGCCTCACTCGGCCCGCCCTCTGCCCTCCCTCCGCGCTACTCCTCCGCCAGGAACGCGTACGCGGTGGCGACGAACGGGTCGTGCGCGCGGAAGCGGCGTGTGCACAGCGCGACCAGGGCCGTGCCCGTGTCGGGCCGGAAGCCCAGGAAGGCCTGCTGACCGAGGGTGGCACCGCTGTGGAAATACATCGGGCCGCCGTCCGTGGGATGTCGGAACCACGCCATGGTGTGCACGTGCCGGTGCCCGAGGCCGCGCCGCAGGACCGGTGTGCGCACCGCGCGCAGTGCGTCGGCGCACGGGGTGCCGGCCGGGTCGAGGTGGGCTTCGAGGAACGTGAGCAGGTCGTGCGGGGTGGCGCGGACGGCACCGGCCGCCTCGAAGCCGCCCGCGTCGAAGGCGAGGGTGGGAGTCTGCCCGTCCTTGCCGTGCCCGACGGCGTCGGTCTTCGGGTCCTCGGCGCGCAGGGCCGTACCGCTGAGGCCGAGCGGGCGCAGCAGCTGTGCGGCGAGGAGTTCCTCCCAGGCCGTGCCGGTTGCCGCCGCGAGCGCGTGGCCGAGTATGGCGACACCGAAGTTGGAGTAGTGCCACCGGGTGCCGGGCCGGTGCCGCGGGCGGTGCCGCAGGAAGGCCTCCCTCACCCGCTCGGCCGGATAGCGGCCGTACGGGTTGGTGCCCCAGGCGGGGAGCGCCCGTACGTAGAAGTCGGCCGGCAGGCCGGGCAGTCCGGCCGTGTGGGTGATGAGGTGGGCCAGCGTCACGGGGGCGGGGTCGGTGCGCCTGCCCGGTGCCAGGCAGGCGGCCGCCGACTCGCCGCCGGTCAGCAGGCCGCGCTGGACGAGCCGGGCCAGCAGCAGGCCGGTGAACGTCTTCGTGGCCGAACCGATCTCGTAGCGCAGGTCCTGCCGCGCGACGGGAGGAGGCGCGGCGGTGCCGCCGCAGTGCAGGGTGCGACGGCCGTGCCGGGAGACCGCGAAGACGGCGTCGGGTGCATCGACGGCGTCGACGGCACGCTCCAGACGCTCCCTCAGCGTGTCGTCACCGGGCGGGCCCTCCGGCCGGGCCTGCTCGGGGTCGTCGGCCATGCCCGGCCAGGGCAGGGAAGGGCCGCTCATGAGGCGACGTGGGTCAGCTCGGTCAGGGCGCGGGAGGTCGCCAGCACGGAGGCGAAGGCGGCCACCAGCGTGGGGTGGTAGATCATGTCGAACAGCTCGTCCGGTTCGCCCTGCGGCATCTCGCGTACGGCGGGCATGGCGCCGTCGGCCTGCTGTGCGGCGGCGAAGCCCTCCCAGGCCCGTTCGTCGAGGGTGGGGCGGGGCAGACAGGCGTCGACCACGAGGAGTTCGCCGAGCAGGTCCCAGCGTTGCAGGTCCAGCCAGTCGTCGATCCAGACCGGCAGCCACATGGCGAGGTAGTCGGCGATGTCCGGCGGCAGGCCGCCCTGGTGCTCGCCCCAGTCGGTGAGGTGGAACACCGTGTGGGTGACGTCGTAGGCGATGTGCCCGCCGACCGTCCAGGGCTCGGGCGTGCGGCCCAGCCAGGTGGAGCCGACGATGTCCGCCTCGGGCATGGAAGGCGTGAGGCCGAACCGGCGCTGGAACGCGGAGAGTCCGAGGCGCCGGGTCGGGTCCAGTTCGAGGGCGGCCCAGCTGTTGGTCCGGTGGTAGAGGACGGTGGCGCGCTCCACCTCGGGCTCGCTGTACCCCAGTTCCTTGTACGGCAGGTACACCTCGAAGGGGATCGGGGAGAGCGGTTCGATGCGCTGGCCGCGTACCAGCATGCGGCCGCCGTCCAGGGTGTGCCGCCAGGTGTGGTCGAGGAGCTTGCGCGCCAGCTCGGCCTGCCGTGACCCGGCCACGCCCTCACGGAACAGCACCCGGCAGATCAGGGCCAGTTCGCCGACCGGTTTGAAGCGCTCCAGGAAGCCCACTTCCGGGTCGACGTCGGGTTCCAGACGGAATCCGTCCCGATGGGCCCAAAGCCATTCCAGGGCTCGCACGCCGACGGTGTGTATCAGACGGGTGTCGGTCATCCGGGCACTCCTTCGGCCTCGCGGCTCAGGCAGGTGACGGTCTGGGCCGCGGCGAAGGCGGCCATGAGCGTGGAGTGGTAGCAGTGCAGGAAGCCCGGCTCCGGGTCCGCTCCGGCCTCCCCCTGGAAGGCCGCCTGCTGCGGGAGCGCGCCGGAGTCCAGCTGCGCCCGCGCGATCCGGGTCCAGGAGTCCTGGAGGGTCGCGGGGTCGGGCGGGGCCGGCAGGCTCGCGGCCACGACCAGCAGTTCGCAGCCGAGGTCCCACATCCCGGCGTCCAGGCAGGTGTCGAGCCAGGGCGGCAGCCAGTGCGCCAGATAGGCGGCCAGGTCGGCGGGGACGCCCTCGGGGGTGCGGCCCCAGTCGGTGAGGTGGAAGACGACGTGGGTGAGCGCGTACCCCGAGGAGCGCTCGAACGTCCAGGGTTCCGGCAGGCCGCCCAGCCAGGTGCGCCGCAGCGTCGGTTCGTCCGGTTCCGGCCGGTGGATGCCGCTGCGCCGCTCGGCCTTCAGCACGCCGAGCCGGCGGGTCGGGTCCTGCTCGGTGAGCCGCCAGCCCCGGGTGCGGGCCGTCGTCGCGGCGGCGGCCTCGTATCCGGGGTGGCGCAGTCCGGCCGACGCGAAGACGGAGTAGACTTCCAGCGGGTACGTCGCGAACGGCTCCAACCGCTGGAGTCTGCGGAACAGTTCTCCCCGGCCCGTCTGCTGCCAGGCGAACCGCAGCAGGTCCGCGGCGCACGCGTGCAGCGGGTCCCAGGGCGGGCTGTGCGCGCGGACGCTCGCACAGGTCTGGGCGAGTTCTCCGAGGGGTTTCCAGGTGGCGTCCACCTGTCCGTCCGCGGTGAGCGCGTCCTCGCCGAGCGCGAAGTCCTCGCGGTGTGCGGACAGCCAGGCGAAGGCGGCGGTTCCGACGTCCCGGATCCCGCCGACGTCCAGGGCCGTCATACGAGGGCTCCGGCCGCCCGCATGACCCGCGCCGCCTGTACCTGGAGGGCGACCCGTGGGTCGTTGCCGCCCATCAGTTCCACGAAGTCAAGGCCCGCTTCGAGGCCGAGGGTGTCCGGGACACCTTCCATCAGGGTCAGCCAGCGTCCCGCGCCGGCCGCCTGCTGCCAGTCCCTGCGGCGCACCGCCCGTACGAAGCCGCGGGCCACGTCGACCGGCCGACGCCGGGCGGCGCGGGCGACCGCGCAGTCGTCGCCGGGCACCGCGAGGGGGGCCAGGACCGCGAGTTGGTGGGTCAGAACCTGCCATGCCGCCTCGTCCAGCCAGGCGGCGTCGGGTTCCGTGAGTTCGTCCGCGCCGGGCGGGGCCGTGTCGAACCGTACGAGGGTGCGCCTCATGGCCCAGTGGCTCCATCTGACGGTGGGTGCCGCGTCGGCGCGCGGTGGAAAGGCCTCCACCGTGTTCCGGAAGGCGGTAAGTGCTCCTGGGGCGGGCGGAGTCGGGAAGAGCACGTGCGGCAGCAGAAGGTCTGCTCCCAACACGCGTACCGCCGGGGGGGCTACGCGGCCCGCGGGGCGGCCCGCGGGGGGTGTGTCGGACTTGCGCTGGTGGTCCCCCCCCGGGTGGGGGCCTCCCACGTCGGTCGCAAGGTCCTGCACAGCGCCCTGCAAGAGGGCCGAAGTGCCTGACTGCTCCATTCACTGCTCCCGTTCGGGGGTCCGCTCAGCCCTTCTTGGGGCGAGGGGTCGGCGGGGACAGCAGCAGCTTGGTGTCCGCGGAGAGCAGCGCCAGGGCGGCGCACTCCCGGCTGTCGCGGTAGACACCGTCGGGCTCGGCGGGGTCGAGTGCCGCTTCTAGGTCGGTCCGGACGTGGGTGATCTCTTCGATCGCCTTGTCAACGGAAGGCATATCACCATCTCCTCTGGGGTCAGCCATAGCCTCCACAACCCAGATCACCATATCGCCACAAAAGCCGCATCTTTTCCCAGAAGGCCACATACGTCCCTTCTTCAACATTCCCGGTCCCCCTGGCCGTCGTGCGGACGGCGCCGGGATCAACTGATCTGTTCTGTCGGCCAGTTGGACCATGCTCGGCGTCGCGGTGCGTGCGCACCCATCCTGAGACCCACGTCACACACGACCTGCTGTCACAGATCGCGGATTCGCCCGGTCAGTTGGGTGTATCCCGCTCACCGACAAGGAGATCACCGTGGAACCGCGTCTCGACTACTTCGGCCACCCCCTCGCGGGCAAGGTGCTCCGGCACATCAACACCGCCAGCAAGCTGCTCTCGGACTCGACGCTGCCGGAAACGGTCCAGGAACTGGTGAAGATCCGCGCCAGCCAGATCAACGGCTGCGGCTTCTGCACCGACATGCACACCAAGGACGCGGCCCAGGCCGGGGAGACCGCACAGCGCCTGCACCTCGTCGCGGCCTGGCGGGAGGCCACGGTCTTCACGGAGGCCGAGCGCGCCGCGCTGGAGGTGGCCGAGCAGGGCACCCGTATCGCCGACGCCGCGGGCGGTGTCACCGACGAGGCCTGGCGCGACGCCGCCAAGCACTTCGACGAGGACCAGCTCGTGGCGCTGATCTCCCTGCTCGCCGTCATCAACGCCTACAACCGCATCAACGTCATCAACCAGCAGCCCGCCGGGGACTACCAGCCCGGTCAGTTCGGCTGACCCGGCAGGTGGGACATGGCGACAGGGTTGCACGCCCTCCCCCGTCCCGTCGCCGTCGTGGTGGGCGCCGGTGGGGTGGTCGGAGCGGCGCACGTGGGGGTCGGATACGCGCTGGAAGAGCGCGGATTCAGACCGGACTTGATCATCGGAACCTCGGTGGGTGCCCTCAACGGCGCCATCGCGGCCGCCCACCCCGACCGGGCCGCCCCGTGGCTGGACCATGTGTGGACCCAGCTGCGCCGTCGCGAGGTGTACCCACTCGGCCACCTGACCGCACGGGCCAGCGTCTTCACCGACCGCGGACTGCGCCGACTGATCGCCCGGGCCGAACTGCCTTCGCGGATCGAGGAGTTGGCGGTGCCGTTCACCGCGGTGGCCATGGACCTGGACACCGGCGCCGCGGCCCACCTCGACCACGGCGACCTGGAGTCGGCGCTGCTGGCCAGCGCGGCCATCCCCGGGATGCTGCCCCCGGTGGACCGTGCGGGACGCACCCTCGTCGACGGCGGAGTGATCGCGTACGTACCGGTGCTGGCCGCCCTGGGGGCCGGTGCGGCGAGCGTGGTGGTGGTGTCGAGCGGGCCGGAGAACTCGCCGCCCCGGCCCCGCGGTCCGCGCCGCAGTGCCGGCGCGATCGCCGCCCGGGCCGGAATGCTGTTGCTGCGCCATCAGATCGAGCGGGACCTGCACGAGGTGGCCCGGCACATCCCGACGGTGGTGCTCCCCACCGGCATCGACGCCTGGCCCGCGCCGTGGGACTTCGGCCATTCCCAGCGGCTGATCAGCACCGCCTCCCGGACGGCCGGGCGCTTCCTGGACGGGCTGCGCGTCGGCGGGCCGGGCCTGTACCGGGTCGACGGCCCTTCGGCGACGCCCCCGGGGCCGGGCGGGACGTCGACTTCTTCTTCCGTACTGGAGGCGGGCCTGTGAGTACCATCGCGTTCCTCAACATCGGCATGCACGGGCACGTCAACCCGACGCTGCCGGTGGTGGCCGAGCTCGTCCGGCGCGGCCACAGGGTCACGTACCACACCTCGCCCGCGTTCCGGGCGGAGATCGCCGCCACCGGCGCGACCGTACGGCTCTACCCCGGGGGCGAGCAGCCGCTCCCCGATCCGCCGACTCCGCTCACGCTGCTGGAGTCGCTCGCGACGACCACCGTCCGGCTGTTGCCGACCGTGCTCGACGATCTGCGCCGGGACCGGCCCGACCTGATCGTCCACGACAGTTCCTGTCCGTGGGGCGCGGTGGCCGCCCGTGAACTCGGTGTGCCGGCGGCCTCGTCGTTCACCACGTTCGCCTTCGGCCGGCACGTCCCCAGCCCCACCGGCGCCTCGTGGGACCTGCTGGCCGGGGCGTGGGCCCAGCCGCGCAGCGTACGGGGATACGTCCGCTCCCGCCGGGAGCTGCACCGGCGCTTCGACGCGCGGGGCCTGCCCCTGGTCGACCTGCTGAACATCCGCCAGCCCCTCAATCTGGTCTACACCTCACGGGCGTTCCAGCCGGCCGTCGAGGACTTCGACGCGTCCTACCGTTTCGTCGGCCCGAGCATCGGCTCCCGTCCGGCCGACCCGTCGTTCGAGGCGGACCGGCTCCACGACCCGGTGCTGTACGCCTCGTTGGGCACGGTGTTCGGCGCCGGCCCGAAGCTGCTGCGGACGTTCGCGAGCGCGCTCGCCCCGCTGGGCGGCACCGTGATCGTCTCGACCGGGCAGACCGACCCGGACGCGCTGGGGCCGTTGCCTGCGAACGTGCTGCCCCTGCGGTTCGTGCCGCAGCTCGAAGTGCTGGCCCGCGCCGCGCTGTTCGTCACCCACGGCGGGATGAACAGCGTGAACGAGGCGATGTACGCGGGCGTCCCGATGCTGGTGGTCCCGCAGGGCGCCGACCAGCCGATGACCGCCGCCCGCGTCGTCGAGCTCGGCGCCGGCCTGTCCCTCGGCACCGGGGACGTCGCGAAAGGCTCCGTACGTGCCCTCGCCCGGCGTCTGCTGCACGAGCCCGGGTTCCGGACGGCCGCCGCCGCCCTGCGGGCCGCCCAGCACGAGGCGGGCGGGTACCGGCGGGCCGCCGACGAGCTCGAACAGTACGTGCGGGCCGCCCACCAGGCCGGTCCGGCGGTGGCCGCCGTCGATCCGTCGCAGCGGGGCTGAGCCATGTCACTCGTCGTGGTCCTGCTGCTGTTCGCCGGGCTGTCGGAGGCCGCCGGGCGCATCCTGCCGCTGCTGGCGCGCCGCCCCGGCATGTCACGGCGGCTCGTGCCCGGACTGCTGCTGGCCGCAGGCCTCGTCGAGGCCGCCGTACTGGCCCTGTGGCCGCTGACCGCGTGGACCCTGGCCGAGCTCCTGGTGGCCTCGGCACCGCCGGGCGACGGGCTGGAGTGGACGCCGGGTCTGGTCGCACCGCTGATGCTCGCCGCCGTCCTCGCGTTCCCGCTGCTCGGGCCGCTGCTGCATCTGCTGCTCTTCGTCGGGGTCGGGGCGGGTCTGGCCGGGCCGCTGGCGGACGCGACCGAACTCGGCTGGTGGGGCGCCGCCTGCTGCGTGGCCGTGGCCGGGGTCGGGCTCGGGGTCACCGTAGGAGCCGTTCGGCGTCTGGTCGTCAGGATCAGCGCGCCCCGAAGGCCGGAGCCGATCGCATGAACGACTTCCTGTTCTGGGCCTGTGTGCTCGGGCCGGTCCTGCTCGCCGAGGGTCTGCTGGCCCGCTACGAGGTGCTGGCCTACAGCGCCGGCTTCCGGTCCCCCACCACCGCGCTCCCCGAGGGCGTGCCCTACGCCCGGGGCGCGGCCGCCGACCGTCCCCCGGGCGCCTACCTGGTCTATCTCGACGGCATCGGCAAGCGCCGGGTCCGGGACACCCGGGACGGCGGCCAGCTGGTGAAGGCCGTGATCGCCGGGGCGCCGGAGCTGCGGGTGCTGGGACAGGTGCAGCCCTACTCGCCGCTGGCCGACCCGCTCGCGGACCGTCCGGTGTGGGCGTGGCTGCGCCGGCACATCGGGCTGCTGCTGTTCCTGCACAACGTCATGCAGATCTTCGTGGCCGCCGACCACCGCTACCGCCCCCTGTACAACCGGGCCGTCGGCTCCCAGATCGCCGCCCAGCTGGAGCTGGCCGGCTACCGGCCCGACAGCGGCATCCTGGTGGTGCTGCTCAGCTACAGCGGCGGCGCCCAGGTCGCCACGGGAGCGGTGGACGAACTGCACACCCGGTTGCGCTGCCCGGTCGTGGTGATCACGCTCGGCGGGTTCCACAACGGAGCCAACGACCTCACCCATGCCGAGCAGGTGCACCAGCTCACCAGCGCGTACGACCGGATCGAGCGGGTCGGCACCTGGATCTTCCCGCAGCGCTGGCGGCTGCTGCGCCGCAGCGGATGGAACCGGGCCCGCCGCGCCGGGAAGATCACCGTGCACCGGCTGGACCCGGCCACCCATCTGGGCCCGCGCAGCTACATCAGCCCTGAGGAACGGCTGCCGGACGGCCGCAGCCACCTCGACCGCACGACCGACACCGTGATCACGCTGATCCGCGCCCGGCGGCACGGGGCGACCGCGACCGCCCCGGCCACCGACCACCCGGCGCCGTGAGGGCACGGTGCGTTACGAGGTCGCTGCGACGCTACGAGGTCGCGGCCCGGTCGTCGTCGAGGCCGGCGACCAGGCCGCGCAGCAGCGGGCCGTACTCCGGGTGGGCGAGGGCGGACGCCATCTGGGCGACCAGGTAGTCGGCCGGGTTGCCGGTGTCGTACCAGCGGCCCTTGATGACCTGCCCGTACACGGCGCGGGTGGCGGCGTAGGCGTTGATGGCGTCGGTCAGGTAGACCTCGCCGGTGCGGTGCTCGTACCAGCGGCGGGTCTGCTCGCGCAGTTCGTCGATGATGCCGGGGGTGACGACATAGCCGCCGATGGCCGCGTACGCCGACGGGGCGGCGGCGGGCTCGGGCTTCTCGACCAGACCGGTGATCCGCAGCTGGCCGTCCCCGAGGTCCTCCTTGACGATGGGCACGCCGTAGCGCTGGGACTCGGTGGGGTCCATCGGCAGCAGGGCCAGTACCGGGCAGCCGGTCTGCTCGTAGGCGCGGATCAGCTGCTGGGCGCGCGGGACCTCGGCCACGAAGACGTCGTCGGGCCACAGCACCAGGACCGGCTCGTCGCCGAAGGAGCGGGCGGCGTTCAGCACGGGGGTGCCGTTGCCGTACGGGCCGTACTGGTCGAGGTAGGTGATGTGGCCCTGTCGGGCCAGTTCCGCGACCTCCTCCACGGCGTCGGCGTAGGCCGTCTTGCCGTCGGCGCGCAGCTGGTCGACGAGGGCGGGGTTGGGCCGGAAGTGGTCCTGGATGAGGCTCTTGCCGCCGGAGACCACGATGGTGATGTCGGTGATGCCGGAGTCCACCAGCTCCCGCACGGTGTGCTCGATGACCGGCTTGTCACCGACCGGCAGCATCTCCTTCGGCGTCGCCTTCGTCAGCGGCAGCAGCCGGGAGCCGAGCCCGGCGGCGGGAATCACGGCCCTGCGAATGGTCGGGGACATCAGATCTCTCTCGGTCGGGGGTCACACCGCGCCGACGGCCACGGCGCAGGGTCGACGCTACCAACGCCTGCGAACGGGGTCTGCCGGGCGGTCGCGGCGCTCTGTGGCGGCGCCCCACCACGCCCGCTTGTAGCCTGGTCGTTCAGAGCTGGAGGACATTCATGCGTGCCGAGGACGACACGGGTTCCCTCGACCGGGCGGCGGAGCAGTTCATGGCGGCGCGCCCTCAGCTGTTCGGCATCGCGTACCGGATCCTCGGCAGTGCGGTGGAGGCCGAGGACATCGTCCAGGAGGCGTGGGTGCGGTGGCAGAGAACCGACCGCGCCGGGATCAAGGAGCCGGCCGCGTTCCTGGCGACCGTCACCTCCCGTCTGGCGATCAACCTCGCCCAGTCCGCCAGGATGCGGCGCGAGTCGTACACCGGTCCCTGGCTGCCGGAGCCGGTCGACACCCGTGCCGATCCGCAGCTGGGCGCCGAACGGGCCGAGGCGCTGGACCTGGCGGTGCTCCTGCTCCTCGAGAAGCTCAACCCCGTGGAACGGGCCGCCTACGTGCTGCGGGAGGCCTTCGACTACCCGTACAAGCGGATCGCGGACATCCTGGAGACGAACGAGGCCCATACCCGCCAGTTGGTGACCCGCGCCCGCAAGCATCTGGCGGCGGAGCGAAGGCAGCCGGTCGGCGACGGCGTTCACCGGCGTCTGCTGGAGGTGTTCCTGGACGCCGCCCGGACCGGCAGCCTGTCGGTGCTGGAGGGTGTCCTCGCGGACGACGTGGTCAGCTACACCGACGGCGGCGGGATGCGCGGGGCGTCCAGGATCCCGGTGGTCGGGCTGCCACGTGTGTCCAAGTACCTCGCCGCCTTCGCCCCGCGGTTCTGGCCTGCGACCGAGGTCCGCTGGGTCGAGGCCAACGGCCGGCCCGCCGTCCTCGTCACGGCCGGGGGCAGCCCGGTGGCCCTGCTCTGCGTCGACGTCTCGGTCCGGGGCATCGAACGCATCATGTGGGTCATGAATCCGGACAAGCTGGCTCCGTACGTGGAGTCGCTGACCGACTGAGTCCACCCGACCGTCGGCGAGCCGGTCGCGCACCCCGCTCGTCGGGCGTAGCGGCTGTCACAAAGCGGGTGACTTGTCGGTCAACCAGCTGTCCCGGCCCGGGGACTCCCCTACGCGGCGAAGGTGCATCGACCATGAGCGAGCCGTTCGGGCTTCCCGACCTGTCCACCGAGAAGGACTACGTCGGCGAGGCCTTCGCCCCCATCTACACCACCACGGTCACGGTGAGCGGCGGACCGGCGGGTCACGGGCGGGCCTCGGGGCGGGCGCGCTCGGCCGACGGCGTCCTCGACATCGACCTCCGCATGCCCGCCGAACTGGGTGGGGACGGCCGGGGGACCAACCCCGAGCAGCTGTTCGCGGCCGGCTTCGCCGCCTGCTTCCACGGCGCTCTGAGCCTGGTGGCACGGCAGGAGGAACTCGACCCCGCCCCGATCCGTGTGGCGGCGACCGTGGCCTTCGGCCGGGATCCCGAGGACGGCGGCTACCTGCTGCACATCGACCTGGTGGTCAGGTGGCCGGACATCGACCCGGAGATCGCCGCCCCGCTCCTGGAGCAGGCCGATGCGCTGTGCCCGTACGCGCGGATGGCTGGCGGGGGACCCCGACGACGATCACGCTGGCGACCTGACCGCGCCCGTCCCGCCTGCGCCGACGCCGGGCGTACCGCAGGATGAGAAGGCGCGTGGTGCGTGCGTCGGCGACGGACGTTGTCACAGATCCGGCGGTCAACCGGTCGTACTCGGTGACAACCCCGTGATCGGAGTACACCGTGGCTCTCACCGAACAACGTCTGTCCACCATGGTGCTGGTGATCGGCACCGGAGGTGCCGGTCTGCGCGCGGCCATCGAGCTGGCCGAGGCCGGTGTCGACGTCCTCGCGGTCGGCAAACGCCCCAAGGAGGACGCCCACACGGCGCTGGCCGCCGGCGGCATCAACGCGGCGCTGGCCACGATGGACCCCGAGGACAGCTGGCAGCAGCACGCGGCGGACACGATCAAGGAGAGCTATCTGCTCGCCGACCCACGCACCGTGGAGATCGTCACCCAGGGCGCCGCCCGGGGCATCGACGACCTGGAGCGCTACGGCATGGCCTTCGCGCGCGAGGAGGACGGCCGTATCTCCCAGCGGTTCTTCGGCGCGCACAAATTCCGGCGGACCGCCTTCGCCGGCGACTACACCGGTCTGGAGATCCAGCGCACGCTCATCAGGCGCGCCCGGCAGCTCGACATCCCCGTGCTCGACGGGGTCTACATCACCCGGCTGCTGGTGCACGACGGCGCGGTCTTCGGGGCGTACGGCTTCGACCTCGCGAGCGGGCGGCGGTATCTGATCCACGCGGACGCGGTCATCCTGGCCGCGGGCGGCCACACGCGGATCTGGCGGCGCACCTCCTCGCGGCGCGACGAGAACACCGGTGACTCCTTCCGGCTGGCGGTGGAGGCCGGCGCCCGGCTGCGGGACGCCGAGCTGGTCCAGTTCCACCCGTCGGGGATCATCGAGCCGGAGAACGCGGCCGGCACGCTGGTCAGCGAGGCGGCCCGGGGCGAGGGCGGAATCCTGCGCAACGCCCTCGGGGAACGGTTCATGGCCCGCTACGACCCCGATCGCATGGAGCTGTCGACCCGTGACCGGGTGGCCCTGGCCTCCTACACGGAGATCAAGGAGGGCCGTGGCACGCCCAAGGGCGGCGTGTGGCTCGACGTCTCGCATCTGCCCCGTCAGACGATCATGAACCGGCTGCCCCGCGTCTACCAGACGATGCTCGACCTGCAGATGCTGGACATCACCCGCGACCCGATCGAGATCGCACCCACCGCGCACTACTCGATGGGCGGTGTGTGGGTGCGTCCCGAGGACCACAGCACCGATGTTCGAGGGCTGTACGCGATCGGGGAGGCGTCGAGCGGGCTGCACGGGGCCAACCGCCTCGGCGGGAACAGCCTCATCGAGCTGCTGGTCTTCGGCCGTATCACCGGGCGGGCGGCCGCCGCCTACTCGCGGTCCCTGACCGCGCAGCACCGCTCGGCGGCGGCCGTCGCCGAGGCCCGCGCCGAGATCGACGACCTGCTCGCGGCGGACGGGCCGGAGAACGTCCGCGCCCTGCAGCGCGCCATCCGCAACACCATGACCGAGCACGTCGGCGTCGTACGGGACGAGGAGGGCCTGCGCGCGGGGCTGGCGGAGCTCGCGGTGATCGAGAAGCGGATGGCGGACGTCGGCGTCCACCCGGACATCGCCGGCTTCCAGGACCTCGCGCACGCCTTCGACCTGAAGTCCGCGGCGCTGGCGGCCCGGGCCACCCTCGAATCGGCTCTGGAGCGCCGCGAGACCCGCGGCTGCCACAACCGCAGCGACCACCCGGAACCGGATCCCGCTCTGCGCGTGAATCTCGTGTGGTCCCCGACCACCGGTGTCACCCGCGAGAGCATCCCGGAAGTTCCGGACGAGATCTCCGCGCTGATGGCGGACATCTCGACCGAAGGAAAACTCGTCGAATAGCCCCGCCGGGCACCTGTCACAGGCGGAGCCCCTGTCCGGTCTCTCCTGGTGCGGACCGAATCTGTCTCCGAACCGAATCTTTCTCCGAGAGGAATCCGTCATGAAGATCGTAGTGATCGGTGGAACCGGGCTCATCGGCTCGAAGCTGGTCGGCAAGCTCGAAGAGCACGGGCACGAGGCGGTCGCGGCCGCGCCCAACACCGGTGTCAACACCCTGACGGGCGAAGGTCTCGCCGAGGTCCTTGAGGGCGCGTCGGTCGTGGTCGACGTGTCCAACTCGCCCTCGTGGGAGGACGACGCCGTCATGAACTTCTTCCGGACCTCCACGACGAACCTCCTCAAGGCGGAGGCCGAGGCCGGGGTGACACACCATGTGGCGCTGTCCGTGGTCGGCACCGACCGCCTCCAGGAGAGCGGGTACTTCCGGGCCAAGCAGGCCCAGGAGGACCTGATCAAGGAGTCCGGCATGCCCTACTCCATCGTCCACGCCACCCAGTTCTTCGAGTTCATCAAGGGGATCGCGGACATCTCCACCGACGGCGACACCGTGCGGCTGGCCCCGGCGAAGATCCAGCCCATGTACTCCGACGACGTGGCCGCGGCGGTCGGCCGCACCGCGGTCGGCTCGCCGGTGGGCGGCGTGGTGGAGGTCGCGGGCCCCGACGTGTTCCAGCTCGACGAGCTCATCCGCGAGACGCTGGCCGCCAGCGACGACCCGCGCACGGTCGTCACGGACCCGCGGGCGCCGTACTCGGGTGCCGTGCTGCAGGAGACCACCCTCCTGCCGGGGCCGGACGCGCAGATCGCGAAGACCAAGCTGTCGGAGTGGCTCGCGCAGCAGCAGTGAAACGGCAGCACTGAGAAGGGCTGAGATGTGGCCCCTGCCCGTGGGACGGGGAGGGGGCACACCAGATATCAGTGTGAAGGCGAGAGAAACATCCGTCGGTGCGCGACCGCGGCCCCCGGCTGCCGGCGCCGGGTGGGGGGGGGGCGGTCCGGG
>CBFGZZ010000236.1:0-13788 GCA_965653385.1 uncultured Streptomyces sp.
GGCTGGAGTCGGTTGTGGCGGTGTTGGAGGCGGCTGCGGACGCGAACGAGGTGTCGGCATGAGCGACTCGATCAACGTCCGCGTCACGCTCGACTCGTACGACATCGTGCACCCGGCTCAGAAGCAGACGCAGGTGTACGTGCAGATCCCCGAGGTGGCCCGCGCGTCGTGGCTGCTCGACGCCAGCTTCTACGCCGTCCTGAAGGACGAGCCGTGGCCGCACGTCATCGACTCCGCTCACGAGGAGTACGAGCGGCGCGGTGTGGTGTCGGACTCGACGTCGGCGGCCGCGCGTAAGGCGATCGTGGACTGGCTGCTCCTGAGTGAGGGAGCGGACTACGACGCTCGCTATGACGCGGTGCAGGCGGCGTGGGAGGCGGACCAGGCGCGGCAGCACCCGGTGGCGCGGAAGCTGCTGGCGGAGAACGAGCGGCTGCGGGCTCGGGTCGCCGAGTTGGAGTCGGGCTACGTTGCACCGTCGCCGAGTTGCACTCGCTGCTACGGGGCCGATGCCGCGCGATTCGTTGCTCAGGGGGGTGCTACGGCCCCGTGCCCCGTCTGCGGCCCGTCTGAAGTTGAGTCTCTGCGCGACCGCATCACCGAGTTGGAGGCGGAGCGGCACGTCACGAACGAGGCCCTCGACGACGCGGTGCAGGCGCTCCGTGAGCGGGAGCAGCGTGACGCGGTCATCGCGGAGTTCGTCGCAGCGCGCGCCGGGTACATCACCGCGATCCGTAACTGCCACCCGGACAACGGTCATGACTACGACCGGTGGCAGGGGCATGCGGCTGCTCGCCGTCAGCTGGCCGAGTTGCTGGGTTTGCCGGTGGCGTGGCCGTCGGAGGACGCGGCGTCGGTGGCGAAGTCGGCGGACAAGCTGACGCGGACGTTGGCGCCGACGCAGTCCCTCCGCGACGAGGACCCGAACCACCTGCGCCACACGTACCGGCTCGGCCGGGACCTGCCGCCGATCGGTGGTGCCACGTGCTGAGCTTCCTCGCTGACCTGACTGTCCCGGCTGCCGTGTGTCTCACGGTGTCTGTGTGGGCGGCGTGTGTGGCGCCGTGTGTGCTCCTCGTCGACGCGGATCTCGACGACGTGCGCTCGGCCGTACGCCGCATCGTCGCCGCCGTCCACCAGGGCGCCGTGCATGCGGGCCACGACCTCAACCGCGCCACCGCCGCCATCGAGCGTCGCGCCCGGCAGGCCGCCCGCGACACCGCGGTGACCGTGGCCGCGCTCCTCATCCTCACCATCCCGACCGGAGGACAGCGATGACCACCGCGATCCGGCTGAAGGTCGTGCGCTACCAGTGCCCGCACTGCTCCCGCACCCACTCCAAGCAAGCCGCCGCCGAGGCGCACATCGCCCGCTGCTGGCGGAACCCTGCCGCACACGGCTGCAAAACCTGCCGCCACTTCATCCCGGAGTGCGAGGGCCCGTACCCCCAGCACCCGCCCTTCCCTGAGGAGTGCGAGGCGGGCCGCAAGTTGCTGTCCGGCCTGCACACCGGCTGCCCGCTGTGGGCCGCGTTGAAGGTGCCGTGCGCCGAGTGCCGGACTCCGGTTCCAGCTGGGACGACGTACTGCTCCACCCGCTGCCGCAACGCCTCAGACCGCCACGACGACATGGACGGGGACCTGTGATGGATCACGACCACGACAACCCCAGCGAGTTCGAGGCGGGCTGCCCCGTGTGCGAGTTGGACGAGGTGTCGCTTCAGGACACCGGCCGCCCGTGGGCGGCTCGGGTGATGATGCGCCCGTCGCTGATCGAGCTGCCCACGCAGCCGGAGCGGAGGGCGTCATGAGCGCCCGGGAGACGATCCGTAACGCGCTGCTCGTCTACTACAGCGACAGCCCCAACCCGGCCCTCATCGTCGACACGCTCATGGCGAACTGCGACGCCGAGGCCGGGCTGCTCCCCAAGGCGGACGTCGTCGCCTGGCTGACGAAGAAGGCCCGCGAGCAGACGCCGGTCGAGGTGCTCGCGTCGAAGGTCGAACGCGGTGCGATCCGCCCGGACAACCTGCGGATGCTGCCCGCCAGCTTCTTCGAGCCCGGCCACACGTACACCGACGGCACCGGCTACAGCGCGCCCGAACTCACCACCGTGTTCAAGGTCGAGCACGTCACCCGCCACCCCGACCGCGGCCACCTCCGCGCGATCGGCTGGTCCCGGACCGGCGAGCCCGGCGCCAAGTGGCACGGCGGCTTCCGTGACGAGGGCGAGTTCGACGGCTGGGTCGACGTCACCGAGGCGGGTGAGCCCGGATGAGCGCCCGCACGAAGATCCTCGCCGAGCTCCAGCGCAACGGCTACAGCGAGATCGCCGCCCGCAAACTCCTCACCCGCGCAGACCAGGAGGGCCTGACGCTCGGCCAGCTGCGGGACTTCACCGCGGTGCGGACGGCCAGCGACGGCTCCGACATCCCCGCGACGGAACTCCGCTGCGTGCTGTGCGGCTGCCTGGTGCAGGGCGTCCCGCCGAAGACGCTCCTCGACCTGAACGCGCTCGCCGCACAACACGACTGCCAGAACAACCAGAAGGACGCCGCCCGATGACGACGACCGCGCAGGCCGGGGCACAATCCCCGGCCGCCGGCCCGGACCGGATCCCCCGCCCCTCGCAGGGCTGGTACCGCGTCCCCGGCACCGACACTAAACTCCGCCGCGTCACCACGATCCTGTCGCAGGGATTCCCCAAGCCGCAGCTCGTGTTCTGGGCAGCCAACCTCACCGCCGAGGACGCGTTCGCCAACCTCCCCCGTCTTGTCGCCGCCAGCCTCAACCCGGCCGACAAGGAGGAGGCATACGACTGGCTCCGCAAGGGCCACATCCGCAAGAAGGACGAGCGGGCCGAGATCGGCGGCGCCGTCCACGACGTCATCGAAGCCCACGTCCTGGGCCAGCCGATCCCCGAGTCATTCCTCACCGACGACGAGATCGCCCCGTTCGTTGAGAACTTCCTCCGCTTCGTCACCGAGTGGGAGATCGAGTTCGAGGCGTCGGAGATGGTCGTCGGCAATCTGACCGACGGCTGGGCCGGAACCCTCGACTACCTGTTCCGCTCCGCCCCGATCGCCCGCCTCCTCGGCGTGCCACCGCGGACGCTGTTCGTCGGCGACACCAAGACCGGCGGCGAGCTCGACGAGAAGGGCGTCTACCCGGAGGCCGGCGCGCAAATGTCTGCGTACCGCAGGGCCGAGGTGTGCTGGCTGCGGGACGGCAGCCAGGTGCCGATGCCGAAGGTCCACGACACCGGAATCGTCCTGCACCTGCGGCCCGAAGGCTTCCGTGTCATGCCGCTGAGGTGCGGCGACGACGTCTACGCCGTGTTCCGGCACGTGCAGGCCGTCGCCGAGTTCCAGCGAGTCCTCGCCAAGTCCGTTGTGGGTGAGGCCCTCACCCTCCCGATCATCGAAGAGAGGGCCGCCTGATGCCCATCCTCACCCTCCAGCAGCGGCTCCGGGAACTCGGCCGGATCCGCATCGGCCAGAAGGTCGCCACTTCCAACGGCCGGACCCGGCCCGCGAAGCTCGACCGGTTCCGGCTCACCTCCCCGTCGAAGGAACTCCTCGACCGGGTCGCCGCGAAGTACGGCGGCACCGTCAATCCGTGGACCCCCGACGGCGGCGCCGGCCAGTACGAGGTCATCACCGAGACGACCCGCATGCCGATCCACGTGCCGCCGCAGCCCGTCTCCCAGTACTTCGAACTCTGGTCCGGCGGCGGATGCCAGCGCCGCTGCGACGGCGTCACCGAACTGCTGAAGGACCGGCCGTGCATCTGCGGCCCGGACCCCGAGGACCGCGACTGCAAGCCCACCACCCGCCTGAACGTCGTCCTTTCCGAGATCGAGGGCGTTGGCGTGTGGCGGCTGGAGTCCCACGGCTACTACGCCGCCCTCGAACTCCCGGGCGTCGCCGAGCTGCTCGCGCAGACCGGCGGCTACGTCGAGGCGTTCCTCGGTCTGGAGCAGCGCACCGCGAAGCGCGACGGGAAGACCCGGCACTGGATGGTCCCGACCATCGACCTCGCGGTCACCCCAGCCGCGCTGATGGCCGGTGCCGCGTCAGTGGGGACGGCGGTCGCAGCCGGCCCGCAGCGGGCGGCGATCGAGGCGCCGCGCCCGGACTATCTGAAGCTCGCGTCGGTCGCTGAGACGGCGGACGCGGTGCGTGAGCTGTACGGGCAGGCAGTCGCCGCGGGGCACATGAACAAGGCGATTGCGGACGCGCTGACTGCGCGGGCCGCCGAGCTCGGCGCGCCCCGCAAGGAGAAGACCGAGCAGCCCCCTGCGCGGGAGCAGGCGCCCCCGCCTGAGCCTGACGCCGAGGGTGTGTACGACGCCGAGGTCGTCGATGACCCGGCCGAGGTGCAGGCCGTCTGGTTCCAGATCATCGCCGCAGCCGGCGCGAAGGGCTTGAACACAGAGCAGGTCGAGGCCGGGTTCGCGCAGCGCAACGGAGGCGTGCACCCGTCGAACGCAACGGTCGCACAGATGAACGCGTACCTCACTGCGGTGAAGGCGGGTGAGGTCCGGTGAAGTTCGCCGACATCCGCAAGATCGCCTTCGACACGGAGACCACGGGCCCCAACCCGAACGAGGTCCGCATCGTCACCGCCGCGCTCATCGTACGCGGCGGCGGCCGGGACGACGTCGTCATGTCCTGGCTCATCAACCCCGGCGTGCCCATCCCGGCCGAGGCTACGGAAGTCCACGGTATCGACGACGCCAAGGCCGCCGAGGGCGCCGACCCGAAGGAAGCCCTCGACGACATCGCCGAGCGGCTCGCGGCCGGCCTGCGGTACGGGATGCCGATCGTCGCGTTCAACCTGTCCTTCGACTGGACGGTACTTGCCCGCGACCTCGCCCGGTACGGGCTGCCGTCGATGGCCGACCGGCTGCCCGGCATGCAGGCGCTGCCGCTGGTGGACAGCCACGTCATCGACAGGCAGGTCGACAAGTACGTCAAGGGCTCCGGCATGCGGAAGCTGAAGCCGACCGCCGAACGCTACGGCGTCGAGCTGGAGGACTGGCACACCGCCGAGGCCGACGCGCTCGCGGCGCTGCTGATCGCGGAGGCGCAGTTCGACCGGTACCCGCAGTTGAACTCGATGGGCCCGCAGCAGTTGTTCGCCGCGCAGAAGGCGTGGCGGGCCGAGCAGCAGGCCGGCCTGCAGCAGTGGTTCCGGACGAAGGCGACGGCGGAGCAGGGCGGCGATCCGAACAAGGTGATCGACGGCTCTTGGCCGCTCATCCCGCAGCAGCGCGGGGGTGAGGCGTCATGAGGCTCGTCTCCGCCGCCCGCCACGCCGAACTCCAGTACCGCTACGAGCGCATGGCCGAAGCCCGCGAGGACGCGGACAAGCTCGCCGCCGAGCGACTGTCCACGATCACCCGCCAGGCCGAGGAGATCACCCGGCTCCGCGACGCCCGGCCCGACACACCTGTCCGTGAGTCCCGGCCTGTGCAGGGCGACGCGGAACTCCGCCGCCAGCTGCACCTCGCGCGCCGGGCGGTCGCTGAGCTGTCGCAGCGCTTGGACGGCATGCAGGCCTCGCACATCGCGGACACCCGCGAACTGCACGACCTGCGGCAAGGGGGTGCGTCGTGATCGACCGCATCACGGTTGGTGCCGCCTCCCTGATGGGCGCCCTCGTCTTCGCGACCGGCCTGGTCCGCTGGGCTGTCACGCCGCCCGCACGCCGCGGGCAGCACCGCGCCCGTCCGCGCCTGGTGACGCTTGATGAGCTCCTCGGTGAGCCGTCCGCGTACACGTCCTACGCGACGCTCACCGACGTGCCGCAGCCGGGTGTGGTGCGGCAGGGCTTCGGCCGGTGCGAGCCGTGCGATGACACCACGGCCGGGGTGATCACCCGGGACGGGTTCACGTGCGGGCAGTGCCTCACCCCGGCAGGCGGTGGACCGCGATGAACTTCGACGACCTGTCCACCGTGCCGCAGACCCGCACCTCCTCGCAGAACGGTCCGGACGAGAAGAAGCGGGCCGCCCTGTACACGGCCTCTCAGGCCCGGGACGTGGACGACGCCCGCGAACTGCTGGACGCGCTCGGCCTGCTTCCTGCCGAGCCGAAGCGGGGGCCCGGACGGCCACGCGGCGAGTACGACCACGGCCACCCCACCAGGTACGCCCAGGGCTGCCGCTGCACCAAGTGCCGGGCGGCGAACGCCGAGCGGTGCCGAGGGCAGCAGGAGCGTCGCGTGGCCGACCCGGAGGCGGCTGACCGGGCAGGGCACGGAAACGCCTCGACGTACCAGAACTACGGCTGCCGTTGCCGACCGTGCACCGACGCCAACAGCGCGAAGAGCGCGGCGTACAAGGCGGCCCGAAGGCCGAAGCGCGCTTCGGTGCCCGCGACGACGACGGCGGACTGCCCGATCAACACCACCACGGGAGGCGGCCGATGAGCACTGTCGTCTACGTCGTCGTCTCCGTCATCGTCGCCGCGTACATCGCGCTCGCCGTGGCCCTCTACCGGCGCGACCGCCGCCGCCCGTCGGAACGCGACCGCCTCATCCGCGAAGCCCACCAGCGCGCCGCCGAAGCCCGCGACTGGGACTCCATCGCCATCGCCTGGAACCTGCCGCCCTACATCGGACCCGAACCCGCCGCCGCGCTGGAACGGCTGCGGCAGGACATCAACGACCAGCAGAAGGGGGAGCTGTGACCACCCTTTTCGACCTCACCCCCGAGGCGCCAGCCGCCATCCCGGCGGCCGCGCCCAGGCCCCGCCTCTACCGCGTCGCCGGACTCGACATCAGCCTCACCGGCACCGGCATCGCCACCCTCGGCGGCACCACCTGCATCCGCACCAAAGGCCGCCGAGCCGACACCATCACCGACCGCCGCGCCCGCCAGAAGCACATCGTCGACACCGCACTCACCGAGACCGGCACCGTCGACCTCGCAGTCGTCGAAGGCCCCTCCCACGCCTCCATGGGGCAAGCCGGCCACCACGACCTGTCCGGCCTGTGGTGGTGCATCGTCGGCGCCCTCGTCGACCGGGACATCCCCGTCGCCGTCGTACCGCCCATGTCCCGCGCGAAGTACGCCACCGGCAAGGGCAACTCCCGCAAGGCCGCAGTCCTCGACGCCGCACAGAAGCGGTACGGGGCGATCCTCCCGAACGACAACGAAGCGGACGCGCTCGTCCTGCGGGCCATGGGCCTCCACTGGCTCGGCCAGCCACTCGCCGAGGTACCGGACGGGCACCGCGCGGCGCTGGCCGGTGCGCAGTGGCCCGACCGCGAGGCGGTGACCGCGCGATGAGCTACACCGGCGCCATCCCCGACACCCTCACCCGCACCAGCGACTGGCTCGCCCTCGCACCCTGCAACACCGACCCCGACGCCATGTTCGACACCACCACCGCAGGCATCGAAGCCGCCAAAACCGTCTGTGGTCGGTGTGTCGCCATCGAACGCTGCCTGCAATGGGCCCTCGAAACCGGCGAAGAACACGGCGTATGGGGTGGGCTCTCCGACAAGGAGCGCCGCCAACTCCGCCGCCGCGCCGCACGACCGATCAGCATCGACGACTACACCGGCACCCCGAAGACCCGCGCCACCCCCGGGCTCACCCTCCAACAGGTGCGGGAGTCCAACACCCTGCCCGACGGCGAGCACCTTCTGTGGACTGGCCCCAAGGTCATCTACCGGCCGGGCGAGACACAAACCACCCCCAACCGGCTCTCCTTCTACCTCGACCGAGGCCGCTGGCCCGAAGGAGACACCAAGCGAACCTGCCCGATGCAGGGCTGCGTGAAGCCGTCACACCTCGACGACCGGACCGAACGCGAGAAGGCCAAGCCGGGCAAGGACGCCTTTAAGGCCGTACTCGACAGCAACACGGTGCGCGTGTTCGGCGGGCACCTCGCCTGGACCGGGCCCCGCAAGCCGTACGTACAGGGCCGCGAGTACACGCCACGGCAGATCGCGTTCATCATCGACCGCGGCCGGCCGCCGGAGGGCTCGGTGCGCACCGACTGCACCCACCGGGGGTGCCTGCTGCCTGCGCATCTGTCGGACCAGGAGGAGCGCGGCGCCTGCGGGACCCGTAACGGCTACCGGTGGCATCGCAGCCGGGGCGAGGAGGCGTGCGCCCCGTGCAAGCAGGCGAACACGGATGGGGACAACCGGCTCCGCCGCACCGGCACCACCAAGGTCGCGGCGTGAGCGGCCACTGGCTCGGCGCCGCACTCACCGTCGACTGCGGCGAAGGCTACGAGATCAAACACGGCGAACGCGCCGGACAGATCAAGTACACCCGCCAGCCACGCGCCAAGTACGAGTGCCTGCGCTGCCGAACCCTCGAAGGCCCCGTCACCGGCCCCGAGGCGGTCAAGCGGTTCGTCGCCACCATCCGCACCGCGCACATCTGCAACGCACCGCCCCGCCAACAAGCTGCCTGACCGGCGGCCGGCCCCCACGGCGTAAGCCGACGGCCGCCACCGGCCCGGGCCCCGCACTTCCCCCCGCCAGCGGGACCCGGGCCACCCCACCACCGCACCACCCACACCAACCAGAAAGGCACACCGTGACACTCCACATCGACGCCGACGTCAAGTTCGACAGCAAGGTGCTGACCGACGTCGCCGAAGCCCTCGAACCCTTCGCCACCGAAATGTTCAAGCAGCGGCAAGGCCGGTGGATGGCCGTCGTCGAGTTCGGCCACGTCGAGCGCACCGAACCCGGACCGGACGAGGACGAGAACCCGGCGGTGAAGATCCGCGTCACGTCGATCGAAGTCGCGGGCGACGAAGTCACCCGCGGTCGACTGCGCGGCGTGCAGCGCGAGATGTACGACCGCCGTACCTCCGGCGGCACCCTCTTCGAGCACGACGAGGACGAGGTCGCCTGACCGTCATGCCTGCCAGCCGCAGCAACCAGGGAGCATCGCGCCGGTCATGTGACCGGTGCGGTGCCCCCGTGCTGCGCCAAGAAGTCGGCCACCGGGCCGCATTGAAGGTGACCGCCGACGCGGAGCCGATCCCGTTGAAGAAGGCCCTCGCCCTGCGGGAGCCGAACCGGCTCGCCTGGTGCCTCGTCCAGCTGCGCAGCGGCGACGTCGAGCTGCGCTGGCGGTGCAGGAACAGGAAGCCGTGCGCGCACCAGGTGGTCATCGAGCACCGGTGCCCGGCCGAGGCAGCCCAGTGGGGACGCCGACCCGAGGGGGCGATGTGGTGAAGTCAGGAATCACCAAGGGCTGCACGCAGGGCCTTCGCGCGCTCGTACCACTCGGCGGAGACGATGACGGCGACTCGGCGTCGAGCCTTCGTCTGATCGACGATGAACAGCGGGTCGCTGATCTGCGCACCGAGCTCGACGCCGCGCAGAACATCCTTCGCCTGCCCGGTGTTCAGCTCGCACGGCTCCAGCACGCGGGGGCCTGGCGCCCACGGCGAGCCCGCGACGTTGTAGCGGGGCGCCTCGGCCTTGATGGCCGCCAGTTCAGCGGCCAGCGCAGCAGGGCGGGTGCCATGCCACTCGACGGTCTTCTCGGCAACGTCCGGCCACCACACCTTGTCTCGCTCGTGGGCCGCCCATCGCTGCTCCAGGTTCGCGGTGATGCCTACATACAGCAGCGCCCCGTCCGCGTCGAAGAAGCGGTACAGGGCGGTTGGCTGGTCATCGAGCCACACGGGCGAACTCCTCGGTCAGGCCGGGGAGTCGTCGCCCTCCGGCGTCTTCTTCGCCTCGATGGCCTCCGCGTCGGGCACGGGCACGATCGCGGCCACCCGCCGACCCCGGCTGGTCACGTAAGTGATCCGGCCGTAGACGGCGGTCTCGTTCACGACGTCGGACAGTGCGGCCCGCAGTTCGCGGATGCCGATCTCAGCGCTTGTGTTCGCAGGCATACGCACAGGGTAGCTGAGGTACGCGAGCGTCCCCAAGTGTACACTAGGGACTACATGGAACCGCCCTGAATGGGAGGCAACCACCTGCGCCCTGACCAGCAACTTTCACCACAGTTGATCCGCACGACAGGAGACCGCCCGTGACGAACGTCCGTCAGCTGCCCCCGCAGGACTCTGCGGCGGACGATGGCGACTTGCGGCGGACACCACCGTGCGACGCCGAAGCCGAGGAATACGTCATCGGCGTCGTCATGCACGAGAAGAGCGCCTACGACGAGTGCTCCCTCCTCATCGGCCGTGACGACTTCTACAAGCCCGCACACCAGCTCATTTGGGACACCGTCGCCGGAATCTACGCCACCGGCCAGCAGTGCCACCCCGCCCTCGTCCGCGCCGAAATCGAGAAGCAGGGCCAGCTCCACCGCGTCGACAACGGCAACCTCATCTACAAGCTCGGCTTCTCCCCGATCGCCCCCTCAATGGCCGAGGCCTTCGCCGAACGCATCGCCGAGACCGCACGCCAGCGCCGCTACGACGCACACTCCACCGCCCTCAAGGCCGCCATCGACCGCAAGGCCGACGGTGAAGAACTCGCCGCGCTCGTCGCAGACTTCCAGCAGGGCGAAACCCTCCGCGAGAACACCGGCCGCGGCCCCGCCCACCTCGTCGCCAGCCTCCTCAACTGGGAAGAGTTCTTCCTCACCGACTTCGGCGCCATCCAACTCCTGCCCGGCAAGCTCATGGGCCCCGGCCAGCAGATCACCCTCGTCGGCGACGGCAAGGCCGGCAAGTCCCTCTTCACGCAGGAGTGGATGTGGCGCATGGCCACCGGCCAGTCCTTCCTCGGCGACATCCCACAAGAGCCCGTGCGAATCCTGTACCTCGACGCAGAGAACGGCCAAGAGCAGGTCCAAGAACGGTTCCTCAGCTTCGGCGCGGGACCGAGATCCATGGGCCAACTGCGCTACGCCAGCTTCCCGCCCGTCCGCCCCCTCGACACCGCCGGGGGCGGCGCGGACGTCCTCGCCATGGTCAAGGCCACCGGCGCCGAACTCGTCGTCATCGACACCATCTCCCGCTTCATCAGCGCCCCCGAGAACGACGCCGACACCTGGCTCAACCTCTACCGGCACACCCTCCTCCCGCTCAAGCGGGACCGCATCGCCTCCGTACGCCTCGACCACTTCGGCAAGGACAAAGAACGCGGCGGCCGCGGCTCCTCCGCCAAGACCCAGGACGTCGACCACGTGTGGGAACTGGCCGCCACCGGCGGCGGCACCCTCATGCTCAAGCGCACCCACACCCGCACCGGCATCGGCCCCGACAGCTTCTCCCTGCTCCGCCAGGCCCAGCGCGACGGCGACAACTGGAAGCTCGGCGGCACCCGCCACGTCGTCATGGCCTACGACGCCGAGCCCGACGCCGGCATGGCCGCGGTCCCGGGCACGGTCGAACACCTCGTTGCCGCCCTCGACCGTGCTGGCGTGCCCGACGACGCGGGCAACCGGCAGGTCCGGCAGAAGCTTGCCGAGCTTCAAATCTCCGCCCGCAACGAGAAGATCGCGGAGGCGGTGAAGCACCGCAAGGCCAGGTCCGAAAAGCCCGGTATCGACGTTTCCCAGCAACGTTTCCCCGGCGTTCCCCAGACCACGTTTCCCGGAAACGTTTCCCGGAACACCCCGGGAACAGAAGAAACCCCAGGTCAAACGTTTCCGGGAACGCTCGGGGAAACGCCGGGAACACCCCCCGTTCCCCACGTTCCCCCCACGAAGTGGGGGAACGGGGAGGGAACGCCGGAACAGGCAGACCCACAAGAAGCCCTCTGCACCGTCTGCCACACCCCCCTCCCCAGCTTCCGAGCCGACCGCGGATACGACACCCACGTCGGCTGCGACCCCGCCACCGGAAGCCACCCCACCCAGCCCCACGACGCCGCCTGAACGGAGAACACCTGTGACCAACGTCCGTGCGGCAGCCATCACCCGCCGCAACGCCATCGAAATGACCCTCGCCTACCTCCGCCGAGACGAGGACTTCGGCGTCCGCCTCGGACGCCTCGGGATGGCCGAGCTCATCAACGTGACCATTCACCTTGCCGAAGCCATGGCCACCGTCATGGAGGAGGAGAACAGCGGCCGGGAGGGCGCGATCGAGTCTCTCCAGCGGCAGCTCTACGAAGCCAACGCCCAGCTCGCCGGAACGGACGCCTCATGACCATCCAAGCCATCGAGACCCACTACGCCGGCCACCGCTTCCGCAGCCGCCTCGAAGCCCGCTGGGCCGTCTTCATGAACCACCTCAACGTCCCCTGGGAGTACGAGCCGCAGGGCTACCTCGTCAACGGCGCCCCCTACCTGCCCGACTTCCTGGTCTGGCCCAACACCGACCACGCGTTCTGGCTGGAGATCAAGGGCGTCTTCCCGAGCGACGACGAGCTGGCCAAAGCCCGCGGCCTCGCCGAGGGCTCCGGCATTCCCGCCTACGTGTACTGGGCCAAGCCCGAGGCTCCCGCTCCCGACTTGTCACACCTCGGCGAGCACGAGTACTGCGGCTTCGACCGCGACGGCTACGCGTGGACCGACGACTACGGATGGCGCGAGTACCCGACGCTGCCGCCCACCTGGCAACTGGGCCTTACGCCCACCGCCTACCGCTTCAACCCGAACGGCAAGAACAGCAACAAGGACCGGATCCCCGGCCGCACCAACAGCGGCTTCTGGTGGTGGGCCGACTGCCCCCACTGCGGGCGCGCACTCATCAAGATCAACGGCCAAGTCGGCTACTGCCCTACCTGGGACGGCCGTGACTGGGACGACATCGAGAAGGAGGTCGGCGGCGGCATGTACCCCCGCTTCGCCCACCGCACGCCCCGGCTGCTCGCCGCCTACACGGCTGCTCGTTCGGCCCGTTTCGAGCACGGCGAATCCCCCGCCTAAACGATCACCACCGCGCGACCCCCACCCCCACCCACACCCGGCCCACTAGACAACCCGTCAACAAGGAGACCCGTGAAGAGCCCCGTCCCGTACTTCGGATCGAAGCAGCGCATAGCCCCCTGGATCGTCAGCCTGCTCCCGGAGCACGAGCACTACGTCGAGCCTTACGCGGGCGGCCTGTCCGTCCTCCTCGCCAAGCCACCCTCCCCCATGGAGACCGTCAACGACCTCGACGGCCAACTGATGACCTTCTGGCGCGTGCTGCGCGACCGGCCCGAGGAACTGCTCCGCGCCTGCATGCTCACCCCGCACAGCCGGGCCGAGCTCGCCGCCACGTGGGACCCGACCAGCAACGAACTCGAACTGGCCCGCCGCATCTGGTGCCGCCTCGCGCAGGGCCGCTCCGGCACCCTCCGCAACACCGGGTGGCGGCACTACATCGACCCGGCCGGATCGTCCACGTCAATGCCCGGCTACCTCGAGGCCTACGCCGACCGGCTGGCCGCCGCCGCGGAACGCCTGCACGCGGTTTCCCTCGAGGCCCTGCCCGCAATCGAGCTCATCACCCGGTACGGGGCGAGGGAGGGCGTGCTGCTGTACGTCGACCCGCCCTACCTCGGCACAACTCGCGGGTGGGGCAACAACTACCGCTGCGAGATGAAGACCGAGGAGCAGCACCGGGAGTTGGCGGCCGCGCTCGCCGACTGCACCGCCACGGTTGTGCTCTCCGGCTACGACAGCCCGCTGTACCTCGAGCTGTACGACGGCTGGCACCGGTACGCGCAGGCGTCGATGACCGGCAACGCGAAGGTCGGCAAGGCCCGCGTCGAGGTGTTGTGGGCGAACCGTCCGCTGGGTGACCAGCTCGACCTGTTCGCCGCTGTCTGATCCCGCCGCCCCCGCCATATCCAGACCCGTCAACAAGGAGACCCACATGACCACCGACCTGACCCTGTTCGAGCCCGAGCC
>CBFGZZ010000237.1:0-13692 GCA_965653385.1 uncultured Streptomyces sp.
GGGCGCAGCCCCCAGGGACGGGACGGGTAGGGGCGGCGGGGGCGAGAACCCCCGGCGCGCCCCGGGTCAGGCGTCGCCGAAGCGCTGACCCTTCTCCGCCTTCTGCACGAGCAGCGCCGGCGGAGCGAACCGCTCCCCGTACCGTTCCGCCAGCTCGCGCGCGCGGGCGGTGAAGCCGGGGACGCCGCCTTCGTAGCCGTTGATGTACTGGAGGACACCCCCGGTCCAGCCGGGGAAGCCGATGCCGAAGATGGAGCCGATGTTGGCGTCGGCGACGGACGTGAGGACGCCCTCCTCAAGGAGCCGGACCGTGTCCAGGGCCTCGGAGAAGAGCATGCGTTCCTGCATGTCCCGGAAGGGGATCTCGGCGCCCTCGCGGGTGAAGTGCTCGCGCAGCCCGGGCCACAGGCCGACCCGCTTGCCGTCCGCGTCGTAGTCGTAGAAACCGGCCCCGCCACTGCGCCCGGGACGGTCGAACTCGTCGACCATGCGGTCGATGACGGCCTCGGCGGGGTGGGACGTCCAGGTGCCGCCCGCCTCCTCCACGGCCCGCTTGGACTCGCCCCGGATCTTGCGCGGAAGGGTGAGCGTCAGCTCGTCCATCAGGGAGAGGACCTTGGCCGGGTAGCCGGCCTGGGCCGCCGCCTGTTCGACCGACGCGGGCTCGATGCCCTCGCCGACCATCGCCACGCCCTCGTTGATGAAGTGGCCGATGACACGGGAGGTGAAGAAGCCACGGGAGTCGTTGACGACGATCGGCGTCTTCTTGATCTGCCGGACCAGGTCGAAGGCGCGGGCCAGTGCTTCGTCGCCCGTCCGCTCGCCCTTGATGATCTCCACGAGCGGCATCTTGTCGACGGGCGAGAAGAAGTGCAGGCCGATGAAGTCGGACTGGCGTTCGACACCCTCCGCCAGCACCGTGATCGGCAGCGTGGAGGTGTTGGAGCACAGCAGGGCGTCAGGCTCGACGATGTCCTGGATCTCCTGGAAGACCTTGTGCTTCAGCTCGGGGTTCTCGAAGACGGCCTCGATGACCGCGTCGCAGCCGGCCACGTCCTGGGGGTCGGCCGTGGGTGTGATGCGGGCGAGGAGCGCGTCGGCCTTCTCCTGGGTCGTACGGCCCCGCGAGACCGCCTTGGCGCACAGCTTCTCGGAGTAGCTCTTTCCCTTGAGGGCGGCTTCCAGCGACACGTCCTTCAGGACGACGTCGATCCCCGCGCGGGCGCACGAGTAGGCGATGCCGGCGCCCATCATCCCGGCGCCCAGGACGGCGACCCTGCGGACCTGGCGCGACTCGATGCCCTTGGGGCGGTTGGCGCCGGAGTTGACGGCCTGGAGGTCGAAGAAGAACGCCTGGATCATGTTCTTCGACGTCTGGCCGGCGGCCAGTTCGACGAAGTAGCGCGCCTCGATCACCTGAGCCGTCTCGAAGTCGACCTGGGAGCCCTCCACCGCCGCCGCGAGGATGTTGCGCGGGGCCGGGTAGGGGGCGCCGTTGGTCTGCTTGCGCAGGCTGGCCGGGAATGCGGGCAGGTTCGCCGCGAACTTGGGGTTGGCGGGCGTACCGCCGGGGATCTTGTAGCCCGGCCTGTCCCAGGGCTGCTGCGACTCGGGGTGGGCCTCGATGAAGGCGCGGGCCTTGGCGAGCAGTTCCTCCTGGGTGGTGGCCACGTCGTCGATCAGGCCGTTCTGCAGGGCGCGCCGCGGGTTGTACTGGGTGCCCTGGAGGAGGACCTTCAGCAGGGCGTCGGCGATGCCGAGGAGGCGGACGGTGCGGACGACGCCACCTCCGCCCGGCAGCAGGCCGAGGGTGACCTCGGGGCAGCCGATCTTGGAGCCGGGCGCGTCGAGGGCGATGCGGTGGTGGCAGGCGAGCGCGATCTCGTAACCGCCGCCCAGGGCCGCGCCGTTCATCGCGGCGACGACCGGCTTGCCCAGGGTCTCGATGCGGCGCAGGTCGCGCTTGATGGCCAGGCCGCCGTCGAACAGGTCCTGTGCCGTCTCGGGAGTGACGCGGATCAGGTCGCGCAGGTCGCCGCCGGCGAAGAAGGTCTTCTTGGCGGAGGTGATGATGACACCGCGGATGGTGTCCTTCTCCGCCTCCAGCCGGTCGGTGATCACGGCGAGGGAGTCGCGGAACGCCTGGTTCATGGTGTTCGCGGACTGGTCGGGGTCGTCGAGGACGAGGGTGACGACGCCGGTGCGGTCCTGTTCCCAGCGGATGGTGGTGCTCTGCGTCATGACGGGGTCTCCGTTGAAGTCTCTGAAGTCTCTTGGTTCCGCCGGGTGTTCAGATGCGCTCGACGATGGTGGCGATGCCCATGCCGCCGCCGACGCAGAGGGTCGCGAGGCCGTACCGCTTGTCCTGGCGCTCCAGTTCGTCGATCAGGCTGCCCAGGATCATCGCGCCGGTCGCGCCGAGCGGGTGGCCCAGGGCGATGGCGCCGCCGTTGACGTTGACCTTGTCCAGGGACAGGCCCATGTCCTTCACGAAGCGCAGGACGACCGCGGCGAAGGCCTCGTTGATCTCGACGAGGTCGATGTCGTCGATGGTCAGGCCGGCCTTGGCGAGCGCCTTGCGGGTGGCGGGCGCGGGGCCGGTGAGCATGATGGTGGGCTCGGAGCCGGAGACGGCGGCCGAGACGATGCGGGCGCGCGGGGTGAGGCCGTAGCGGTCGCCGACCTCCTTCGAGCCGATGGCGACCAGGCTGGCGCCGTCGACGATGCCGGAGGAGTTGCCCGCGTGGTGGACGTGGTCGATCTTCTCGACCCAGTGGTACTTCTGGAGGGCCACGGCGTCGAAGCCGCCGAGGTCGCCGATGTCCGCGAAGGACGGCTTCAGCTTGGCGAGGGAGTCGGCGGTGGTGCCCGGGCGCAGGTGCTCGTCGTGGTCGAGGACCGTCAGACCGCTGCGGTCCGTCACGGCCACGACGGAACGGTCGAAGCGGCCCTCCTTCCAGGCCGTCGCCGCCCGCTCCTGGGAGAGCGCCGCGTACTCGTCGACGTCGCGGCGCGAGAAGCCCTCGATGGTGGCGATGAGGTCGGCGCCGATGCCCTGCGGCACGAAGTTCACGGCGAGGTTGGTCATCGGGTCGTTGAACCAGGCACCGCCGTCCGAGGCCATCGGCACCCGGGACATGGACTCGACGCCGCCCGCGAGGACGAGGTCCTCCCAGCCGGAGCGCACCTTGGCGGCGGCCAGGTTGACGGCTTCCAGGCCCGAGGCGCAGAAGCGGTTCTCCTGTACGCCGGCCACCGTGTCCGGGAGGCCCGCCGCGATGGCGGCGATGCGGGCGATGTCGGAGCCCTGGTCGCCGACCGGGCCGACGACGCCCAGCACGATGTCGTCGACGGCGGCCGGGTCGAGGCCGGGGAAGCGGTCGCGGATCTCGTGGATGAGGCCGACGACCAGGTCGATCGGCTTGGTGCCGTGCAGGGCGCCGTTGGCCTTGCCGCGGCCGCGCGGGGTGCGGATCGCGTCGTACACGTACGCTTCGGTGCTCACAGGGAAGCCTTTCGAGGGTGAGGGTCAGCCGAGCGAGGGAGCTGAGCGGGGGAGCCCTAGCCGAGCAGGGAACGTCCGATGATCTCCTTCATGATCTCGGTCGTCCCGCCGTAGATGGTCTGGATACGGCCGTCGGTGAAGGCCCGGGCGACCGGGAATTCGCTCATATAGCCGTAGCCGCCGTGCAGTTGGAGGCAGCGGTCCGCGACCCGCTTCTGGAGCTCGGTCGCCCACCACTTGGCCATGGAGGCGTGCACGGCGTCGAGCTCGCCGTTGTCGTGGTCGGCTATGCAGCGGTCGAGGAAGGTGCGGGTGACGGCGCACTCGGTGGCCATCTCGGCGATCTCGAACCGGATGTGCTGCTTGGTGGCCAGTGGCCGGCCGAACGCCTCGCGTTCCTTGACGTACCGGGTGGTGATCTCCAGCAGGTGTTCGGCGGCGGCGATGGCGGAGACCGCGATGCTCAGCCGCTCCTGCGCGAGGTTCGTCATCAGATGGACGAAGGCGCCGTCGAGGTCGCCGAGGAGGTTCTCCTTGGGCACGCGGACGTCGCGGAAGAACAGCTCGGCGGTGTCCTGTGCCTTCTGGCCGATCTTGTCGAGGTTGCGGCCGCGCTCGAAGCCGTCCATGCCGCGCTCGACGACGAGCAGCGACAGCCCGTGCGCGCCGCCCTCCGGGCTCGTCTTGGCGACGACGATCACCAGGTCGGCGAGGATCCCGTTGGAGATGAAGGTCTTGGAGCCGTTGAGCACCCAGTGGTCGCCGTGGTCCTCGGCGTGGGTGCGGATGCCCTGGAGGTCTGAGCCGGCGCCGGGCTCGGTCATGGCGATGGCCGTGATCAGCGAGCCGTCGCAGAAGCCGGGCAGCCAGCGGCGCTTCTGCTCGTCGGTGGCGAGCGAGGTGAGGTACGGGCCGATGATGTCGTTGTGCAGGCCGAGCGCGAGTCCCGGGGCGCCCGCGCGGGTGAACTCCTCCGCGAGGACGGCGCTGTAGCGGAAGTCGGGTGTGCCGCCGCCTCCGTACTCCTCGGGGACGGCGAAGCCGAGCAGGCCCTGCTTGCCGGCCGCGCGCCAGGCGTCGCGGGAGACGATGCCGTCCTTCTCCCACTGCTCGTAGTACGGCAGCACCTCCTTGGCCAGGAAGCTGCGCACGGTCGCGCGGAACGCGTCGTGCTCGGGGGCGAAGATCTGCCGCTTCATTCGGGGCCCTTCGTGGGTTCCTGGTGCTTCAGAAGGTCGGGTGCGTCCCAGTCGCGCGCCACGTCGGCGGTGTCCGCGCCGGGCTGGGCGGGGCCGCCGCGTACGGCCGTCGGGGTCGCGGAGAAGCGGGGCGCGGGGGCGGGCTGGGTGATGCCGCCGTGGTCGGTGAAGGTGCCTCGCGCGGCGAGGTGCGGGTGGTGCGGGGCCTCGCGCAGGGACAGCACGGGGGCCACACAGGCGTCGGAGCCCTCGAAGACGGCCGTCCACTCGTCCCGCGTACGGGACTTGAAGCGGGCCGCGACCGCCTCGCGCAGCTCGCCCCAGCGGGACCAGTCCTTGCGGGCGTCCGCGTGCTCCTCGATGTCGAGCAGGCGCAGGAACTCGGCGTAGAACTGCGGCTCCAGGGCGCCGACCGCCATGTACTTCCCGTCAGCCGTCTCGTAGGTGCCGTAGTACGGGCAGCCGCCGTCGAGGAGGTTGGCGCCGCGCCGGTCCTGCCAGCCGCCGGCGGCGAGCATGCCGTGGATCATCGCGGCGAGGTGCGAGGTGCCGTCGACGATGGCGGCGTCGACGACCTGACCGGTGCCGGTGGCGCGGGCGTGGTGGAGAGCGGCGAGGACGCCCACGACGAGGTAGAGGGAGCCGCCCGCGTAGTCGCCGACGAGGTTGGCGGGGACGGCGGGCGGTTCGTCGGGGCTGCCGATCATGCCGAGGGTGCCGGTGAGCGCGATGTAGGCGATGTCGTGGCCGGCGCGCTGGGCGAGCGGCCCGTCCTGGCCCCAGCCGGTCATCCGGCCGTAGACCAGCGCCGGGTTGCGGGCGTGGCAGGCCTCGGGGCCGACGCCGAGGCGCTCGGCGACGCCGGGGCGGTAGCCCTCGATGAGGATGTCGGCGCGACCTGCGAGGTCGAGGACTCGGTCCGCGCCGTCGGGGGACTTCAGGTCGACGATCACCGAGCGCTTGTTGCGGTTGGTGATGTCGTACGCGGTGTCGATGGCGAGTCCCGTGCCGCCGGGGCGGTCCACGCGGACGACGTCGGCGCCCAGGTCGGCGAGGAGCATGGCGGCGAACGGGCCGGGCCCGATTCCGGCCAGCTCGACCACGCGCACGCCGGTGAGCGGGCCCTGTTGTGGCGTCGTCGCCATCCTGCCCCCAGGTATATGACACAACTGCTGTAACACCAGTGATGCTAAGAACATGCACCGACGGATACAAGAGCAAGCGCTTAGGAAGTTACCCGCCGGAAGCCGGTCCGCGAACCGTTGCCGTACGAGTCAGCGTGCGTCCAGCTCCGCTATCGGCCGTTTCGGGGCGATGGTGCGGTAGCTCTCCTCCACCCAGTCGCAGAGCAGCTCGGCCGTCGGGGCGCCCTTGTGTTCCAGCGGGATGCCGACCCAGCCCGCCTTGCCCAGGCCGTATCCGGCGGGTTCGGCTCCCGGGCAGGTCAGGGCGTGGGCGTGGGCCGCCTCGTCCTTGAGCTTGACCGTGACGCCCAGCGGGTAGCTGCCGTCGTCGACGCCGAGGAAGACGAACACCTTCTTGTTGACCTTCGCGGCCGTCTCGCCCCAGGGGCTGTATCGATTTGCGGCTCCGCCGCGTGGCTCGACGGCACCCGGCATCCCGAGCGCGAACCCGCGCACTTTTTCCCACTTCTTCAGGGCAGACCTGGGCACGGCCACCGCTTACCTCCGGGCTCGTCGTCGGGCTCCGCACACCTCACGCTAGCCTCGGCCACCGACAACGGCGCGTGCTGCGAGACCGAGGGGTGTCATGACCAGGCTGAACAGGACGGATCGCCCGTACGACGTGGTGCTCTTCGGAGCGACGGGCTTCGTCGGGATCCTCACCGCGGAGTACCTCGCCGCGCAGGCGCCCGAGGGGCTGCGCTGGGCGATCGCCGGGCGCGGCAAGGAGAAGCTGGAGCGGCTGCGCGACCGGCTGCCGGGCGGCGCGGGGGTCGGGGTGCTGGAGGCGGACGTCTCGGACCCGGCCTCGATGCGGCGGCTCGCCGAGCACGCGCGCGTGGTGGCCACGACGGTGGGGCCGTACCTGAAGTACGGCGAGGATCTCGTCGCCGCCTGCGCGGACACCGGCGCCGACTATCTCGACCTGTCCGGTGAGCCGGAGTTCGTGGACCTGACGTACGTCCGGCACGACGCACGCGCGCGTGAGACGGGCGCGCGGCTGGTGCACGCCTGTGGCTTCGACTCGGTCCCGCACGACCTGGGCGCGTACTTCACCGTCCAGCAACTGCCACAGGGCGTGCCGCTGACGGTGGACGGGTTCGTGACCGCCGACGCCATGTTCTCCGGTGGCACGTTCGCGTCGGCGCTCAACCAGTTCGCGCGCGGCCGCCAGATGCTGTCCGCCGCGCGCGACCGGGCCCGCCACGAGCCACGGCTGATGGGACGCCGGGCGCAGGCGCCGACGGGGGCGCCGCGGTTCGCCAAGGAGGTCGGCGCCTGGGCGGTGCCGCTGCCGACGATCGACCCGCAGATCGTCCGGCGCTCAGCGCGGGCCCTCGACCGGTACGGCCCGGACTTCCGCTACCGCCACTACGCCGCCGTGCGGCATCTGCCGGTCGCGCTCGGCGGGGTCGCGGCGGTCGGCGCCCTCGCCACGGCCGCCCAACTGCCGCCCGCCCGGCGCTGGTTGTCCGACCGGCTCAAGCCCGGTGAGGGGCCGAGCCCGGAGAAGCGCGCGAAGAGCTGGTTCTCGGTCCGTTTCGTCGGCGAAGGCGGCGGCCGGCGCGTCTTCACGGAGGTCGCGGGCGGTGACCCCGGGTACGGCGAGACGGCGAAGATGTTCGCCGAGTCGGCCCTGTCCCTCGCCGTCGACGATCTGCCGCCCACGGCCGGTCAGGTCACGACGGCGGTCGCGATGGGGGACGCGCTGATCGAACGGCTGCGAAAGGCGGGCATCACCTTCCGGGTGGCCGCGACCCGCTGAACCGGCCCTGCGCGACCCCTTGGAGCGGCCCTAAAGGGTCCACCCCGCCACGGTGAAGATCATCCCGCCGATCCAGGCGAGCCCCGCCACCACGGCGAGGACCAGCGCGGCCGTCACGGCGCGCTCGACGGGGCGGTCGGGGTCGGCGAGGGGCTTCGGGGCGCGGTGCGTCGTCATGCGTCACAGCCTGCCGATCACCGTGGGCGGCGACATCCGTACAGGTACTCAGACGACGTACTCAGCCGGGGTGCTCAGCCGATGTCATCGGTCGTCGCCGGCCAGTCCCCCAGCGCCTCCGCGATCCGCTCCCGCACGGACGGATCGGGCGAAGAGGTCGCGAGCCGTACGGCGAGGGGGCCGATCTGCCAGCCCGCGTGATGGTCGAAGAAGGGAGCGGGCCCTGCCTCGTTGTGGGCGACCTTGCCGACCAGCTCCGCCAGCCGGATCAGCAACCGCTGCTGCTCCGTCGGATGCTCCCAGGCATCGAGCCCTCTCCCGCGGACCAGCCCGAACACCTCCCGGCCACGGCTCCAGCGAGCGCGATCGGCCGCGAGTTCCACCGCGGCGTCGATCTCCGGGGTCCGGCCGACGCCCTGCGCCGCGGCCGCGAGCACCCGCCCTGCCCAGCTCACGGGCAGCGGCTGGCTCTCGAACACGGAACGCCCCCAGGTCCGGGTGGGGTCCGCCGCTGCCCGGGCGGCGAGTTCCGGCCGGGGACCGGTCGCCTCCTTGAGTGCCCGCCGGCACAGGAAGTCCGCGCGGCGGGTCGTCTCCGGAAGCCGGTACTCGGGGGTGAGCGCGAGTGTGTGGGCGCAGGCGTTGTCGAGGCTCACCCGGTGGCCGACCGAGACGAAGACCGGCTTGACGGAGTCGCGGGTGCGCAGGGCGCGGCCGACCTCCTCGGTGCCCGCGAGGAGGGGCGAGGCGGCGCCACGCTCGGGGCCCGGGTCGTCGTAGGTGAAGGTGAACGGGTTCTTGGCGACGCCGATCGTCGGCAGCCCGGTGAGGACGCCGAGGTGGCTGGCGAGGCCGAAGCGGCGGGGGTGGGCGAGGCCGTAGCCGTCGCAGACGACCAGGCCGGGCGGGCGGGGCAGGGCGTCGAGGGCGGCGAGGACCGTGGGGATCTCGCGGAAGGCGAGCAGGCCGGGGACGTACGGGAAGGAGATCCGGCCGACGGCCGTTGCCTCGGCGACGACTTCGAGAGTCGACGCGTCCAGGACGACCGCCGCGGCCGCGACCACGTCCCGTTCATCGTCGTAGGCCACGTCGACGCCGGTCACATGGCCGGATCCAGGCGGCGGGCCCGGCTCGTCGAGCACGACTCGCTCCCGCAGTTCGTCCTGGACGGCGCGGGCCTCTGCCTCGGTCGCGGGCCAGCCCGCTGGAATGCTTACGGTCGTCATGGTGGGCACGAGCGTACGGGCCCAGGAGTAGGCTCGCGATCATGTTCGTGCTGGAACTGACCTACACCGCCCCGCTCGAGGACGTCGACGCCGTGCTGGAGGCCCATGTGGCGTGGCTCGACGTGCAGTACGAGCAAGGGGTGTTCCTCGCGTCCGGACGCAAGAACCCCCGCGACGGCGGGGTGATCCTCGCCGTCGCGGAGGGCCGCGGGCGCATCGAGGAGATCGCCGCGGGGGATCCGTTCGTCACGGCCGGGGTGTGCGCGTACCGCATCACCGAGTTCGTCGCCACGAAGACGGCGCCGGGGCTGGAGCGCTACCGCGAGACGTCCGGCTGAGGCGGTCGGCCGGGGCGGGTCGGTCGGGGCGGTCGGTCACTTCCCGCCCAGCGCCTGCTTGAGCTGGCTCTTGTTCATGTCCGAACGCCCGTGGATGTTGCGGCGCTTGGCCTCCTCGTAGAGCTGGTCGTAGGTGGGTCCCTGGGAACCCTTGCCGGACCGCTGGCCGCCCCGCTTGCCGGAGGACATGTCCTGGGTGGACGTGCGGCTCGCGGTCTTCGACTCGCCCGACCGGGCTCGCTCCTTGTTCACCGTCCGCGCCGCGATCTCCTTGGCGCGGCGTGTGCTCTCGCCCCGGTCCTCGGCGCTCTCCTTGATGTGCTCGTACTGGCGTTCCCGCTTGGGGCTCGAACCGCGTGGCATCTCGGGTCACTCCTCTCGCAGTCGGCGCCCGAGTACCCACTTTTCGGCCTCAGCTCTCCAGCCGTGCGACCCGGCCCTTCTCCCCCGCGGCCCAGCAGCCCAGGTCGGGCGTGCAGTCCACGGTGTCGTACGAGCCGCTGTCGACGGTCCGCCAGGTGCGGCCGCCGTCGGTCGTCAGGTCGGTGCCGGTGGGGCCGACCGCGAGGGCGGCGGTACGGCTGTGCGGGAGCCAGGCGACACCGGAGCGGTAGGCGGGCGGGGGCGTGGCGGCGGGCTGCCAGGCCCGGCCTGCGTCGCGGGTGCGTGCGGCGGCCTGCGGGGAGGCCTGGTCCGGGCGGTAGTCGCCGCCGACCGCCAGGCCGTGCGTACGGTCGCGGAAGGCGAGGGCGAAGACGCCACGGGCGGGGTCGCCGGCCGGGATGGGGGTGTCGGCGGCCGTCCAGGTCAGTCCTCGGTCGCGGGAGTGCAGCACGCGCGCGCGTGCGGCGCCGCCGGTGGCCAGCCAGACGTCCTTCGGCCCGGAGCCGACCAGGCACTGTCCGCTCGCCGCGAAACCGGCCTCGCCCTCCATTGCGGCGGGCATCCCCGCGCTGGGCAGCACCCTCCAGGAACGGCCGCCGTCGCTGGTCGACAGGATGCGGAACTTGCCGTCGACCGGGTCGCTCATCGCCAGTCCGTGACGACGGTCGAAGAAGGTCATGCAGTCGTAGAAGGCCCGCGCGTCGGTGTTGCGGAAGGACTCCGTCCAGGTCGCGCCGCCGTCGTCCGTGCGGTACACGCGGGACGCCTCGCCCTCCCCGATGGCCAGCACCACCGCGCGGCGCGCGTCGAACGCCTCGACGTCCCGGAACTGAAGCTCGCCGGCGCCGGGCGGCGAGACGTTTCGCCAGGTGGTGCCGCCGTCGGTGGTGCGCAGGACGGTGCCCGCCGTTCCGGCCAGCCAGGCGGTGTTCCGGCTGACCGCCGAGAGGCCCCGGAAGCGGACCTCGGGTGTGCCGCTGTCCTTGAGCTCCCAGTGTGGCGCCCGGCGCTCCCGCTCGTGCGCCTGCGCGGGTACGGCCGTCAGCGCGGCCAGCGCCGCCGCGCACGCCACCCCCGCGGCCACTGTCCGAAACGTACGCCCCGACCGTCGCGTGCTCCCCGAACGCCTCATGGCGGGCGAAGCTAGCCGACGGCTCCGGCGGCGTCCAGACCGCCCCCGTCACACGTGACTTTCCCGGCACAGCAGGACGAACGCGTCACCCCCGTGCATGAAGGCGGTGACAGAGGTCACTCGCTCTTCGTGTGCACGGATTGGCTGATTCCATCGTCTCTACCAGTGCCCGGTCTCGTCCGCCCGGATGTTCGTCCAGCCGTCACAAGGGAGCAAGGCGTTGTCCACCGTCATCGAGCAGCCCGTTGAGGCCCGTCTCGTCGCCGCCGCGCCGCGGATGCCGAGCATTCCGGCGACCCTGCACTACGACCGGCGCGATCCGTTCGCCGTCCGCATGACCTTTCCGGCCCCGGCGACGCTGGAGGGGGTCGAGGTCTGCTGGACCTTCAGCCGGGAGCTGCTGGTGGGCGGGCTTGAGGAGCCCCAGGGGCACGGGGACGTCCGGGTGCGGCCATACGGGTTCGACCGTACGGTGCTGGAGTTCCACGCGCCCGAGGGGACGGCTGTCGTGCATATCCGGTCGGGGGAGGTTCGGCGGTTCCTGGAGTCGACGAGTGAGTTGGTGCCGATGGGGCTGGAGCATCTTCAGCTGGATCTGGACCGGGATCTGGCGGAGCTGATGCGGGACGCCTGCTGACGCGGGCGGTTTTCTCGCCCCCGCCGCCCCTACCCGCCCCATCCCTTGAAGGGGCTCCGCCCCTTCGACCCCACTGGGGCTGCCACCCCAGACCCCGCCATCGGCCCGGAGGGCCTCGTCCTCAAACGCCGGACGGGCTGAAAATGCGGCTCGCCCTCAAACGGCGGATGGGCTGGGGGTGCGTCGGCTTGGCTCGATTTAATTCCGTTGACACCCTCTCCTCGCCTCCATACCGTGTATCTCGGTCCTGTTGCCGTCGATTGGAGAAGGACGTTGCTCGTCTGAGGTCCTGAGACACCGCGCCACACCTGAGGTGTGTTTGCGCTGCGTGCGACCTCTGCGTTCGAGCCGTCCTCCGGAGCAGGGCTTTTTCGTTTCCCTGAATTTCCCGAGGCCTCCCCGTTGGTCGCCGGTGTCTCGATACGCGTTTGCCCTTGATCGCTTCGAGCATCCGCGGAGGCCCGTATGTCTACTTCCATCACTTGTACTTCCCTTTTCTTCACCTGGCCCGACGGCACTCCCGTCTTCGAGGGCCTCGACGTCTCGTTCGGTCCGGGCCGGACGGGGCTGGTCGGCGTCAACGGGTCTGGAAAATCAACCCTGTTGAAGCTGGTCGCGGGTGAGCTCGCGCCGGCCGACGGCGCCGTGCGTGTCGCCGGCGAGGTGGGGTATCTCCCGCAGAACGTCACGCTCGACACCGACCTGAAGGTCGACGAGGTTCTCGGTATCGCGGACCAGCGGGCCGCGCTGCACGCCATCGAGTCGGGCGACGTGGCCGAGGAGCACTTCGAGACCGTCGGCGACGACTGGGACGTGGAGGAGCGGGCCGTGGCCACCCTCGGCGAACTCGGTCTCGGGCACGTCGAGTTGGACCGCACCGTCGGTGAGGTGTCGGGCGGCGAGTCGGTGCTGTTGCGGCTGGCGGCGCTGATGCTGCGCCGTCCGGACGTCCTGCTGCTCGACGAACCGACCAACAACCTCGATCTGTACGCGCGTCGACGGCTGTACGCGGCCGTGGCGTCCTGGCCGGGGGTGATGGTGGTGGTCAGCCACGACCGTGAACTCCTGGAGCTCGTCGACCAGATCGCCGATCTGCGGGCCGGGGAGGTCACCTGGTACGGCGGCAACTTCTCCGCGTACGAGGAGGCGCTCGCCACCGAGCAGGAGGCGGCCGAGCGGATGGTTCGGGTCGCCGAGGCCGATCTGAAGAAGCAGAAGCGCGAACTGGTCGACGCCCAGGTCAAGTTGGCCCGGCGGAAGCGGTACGGGCAGAAGATGTGGGAGCAGAAGCGCGAGCCGAAGATCGTCATGGGTGCGCGCAAGCGGGCGGCACAGGAGTCCGCGGGCAAGCACCGGATCATGCACGAGGAGAAGCTCGCCGAGGCCAAGGAGCGGCTCGACGAGGCGGTGGAGGCCGTACGGGACGACGACGAGATCCGCGTCGACCTGCCGTACACGGCCGTACCGCCGGGGCGCAACGTCCTCACGCTCATGGACCTGGAGCTGGCGTACGGCGCGCGCGTGACCGGCGGCTTCGATCTGCGCGGCCCTGAGCGGGTCGCGTTGGTCGGGCGCAACGGCGCGGGCAAGACGACACTGCTGCGGACGATCGCCGGGGAGCTGCCGCCGGTGTCGGGTGAGGCGACGGCACATGTCCCGCACCGGTTCCTGCCACAGCGGCTCGATGTTCTGGACGGTGAGCTGAGCGTCGCCGAGAACGTCGCACGGTTCGCGCCGGGCGCCACCAACAACCGGGTCCGGGCGCGGCTTGCCCGCTTCCTGTTCCGGGGCGCTCGCGCCGACCAGAAGGCGGCGACGCTGTCCGGCGGTGAGCGCTTCCGGGCGGCGCTGGCCGCGCTGATGCTGGCCGAGCCCGCACCGCAGCTGCTGATGCTGGACGAGCCGACGAACAACCTGGACATGGCGAGCGTGCGGCAGCTCACCACCGCCCTGGAGTCGTACGAGGGGGCGCTGATCGTGGCCAGTCACGACCTGCCGTTCCTGGAGTCGATCGGCATCACTCGCTGGCTGATGATGGAGGAGGGAGAACTGAGGGAAATCACGCCAGAAGCTGTCGGGTATCCCGCCTAGCTTCGGCTTCATGCCTGATTTCACGTCCGGATCCGCACCCGAATTCACGCCCGG
>CBFGZZ010000238.1:0-13635 GCA_965653385.1 uncultured Streptomyces sp.
ATGCCTTTGGCACCTCGTCGGCACCGAGGCGTATCGCTCCGGGATGTTCGCCGGCCAAGCCCAGGGCGCCGACCACGACGTCGGCGTACCGTGCCAGCCGGAGGTCGACCTCGCGTGCCCGCTCCGGCCCGCCCCGGCCGGCCCAGAGGCTCGGGCGGTAGTTGGGGTCGTAGGAGACAGTCACGCCGTGCCGGCGGGCGGCGGTCATCGCCTCCTCGGCGACCTCGGCCGTGGCGTCCGACAACCCCGCGAAGATGCCGCCGGTGTGGAACCAGCGGGCGCCCGTGGAGAAGACGGAGTCCCAGTCGATGTCGCCCGGCCGCAGCTGGGACACCGCGGTGTTGGCGCGGTCGCTGACTCCGAGGGCTCCCCGGATGCCGAAGCCGCGTTCCACGAAGTTGAGGCCGTTGCGAGCGGTGCGCCCGATGCCGTCGGCGGTCACCCAACGGATGAGCGAGGTGTCGACTCCGCCCTGCAGGATGAGGTCCTCGGTGAGGCGACCCACCTCGTTGTCCACGAGAGCCGTGACGACGGCCGTGCGCAGACCGAAGCAGCGGCGCAGTCCGCGGACGACGTTGTACTCGCCGCCGCCCTCCCAGACCTGGAAGGTACGGGCGGAGCGGATCCGGCCCTCGCCCGGGTCGAAGCGCAGCATCACCTCGCCGAGGGCGACCACCTCCGGTCCCCGCCCGGTCATGCCGCGCTCCTCTCCACGGCCTCGGCCGTCAGTCTCCGGATCTCCGCGTAGTCCCCACGCTCCAGGTGACCGGCGGCGGCCATCCAGCTGCCGCCGACCGCGAGGACAGCCGGATGCGAGAGGTATATGGGCAGGTGCGCGGGCCCGACACCACCCGTCGGCACGAACCGGGCCTGGGGGAACGGCGCCACGAGAGCCTGGATGAACCGGGCGCCTCCCAGGTGTTCGGCCGGAAACAGCTTCACCGTGGTGAGTCCGGCGCGCAGCGCCCGCGTCAGTTCCGTGGCGGTGGCGACGCCCGGCACGACCGGAACACCCAGCTTCCGGCACGTGTGCACGACGTCCGCGTCGAAGCCGGGCGACAGCACGAAGCGCGCACCGGCCGCGACCGCCCGCTCCGCCTGCTCGGGGGTGAGGACCGTGCCCGCGCCGACGGTGAGGCCACCGTGGTCGGCTATCGCCCGCAGCGCCTTTTCGGCGTCCGGGGTGCGGAAGGTGACCTCGGCGCACCGGGCGCCGCCGGCGGCGAGTGCCTCGGCCAGTGGAGCCGCCGTGGCGACGTCCGGCACCGTCAGCACGGGCAGGATCCGGGTCCCGGAGAGAGCGGCGGTCAGGTCGGCGGTCGGGGTGGGGGTCAGATCGGTGCTCATCTGCCGAGCCATCCGCCGTCGACGGGCAGGACGGTGCCGTGGATGTAGGCGGCGGCGTCCGAGGCGAGGAAGACGGTGGCGCCCGCCAGGTCGTCCGCGTCGCCCCAGCGTCCGGCCGGGATGCGGTCCAGGATCGCCTTGCTGCGTACCGGATCCTCCCGCAGGGCCTGGGTGTTGTCGGTGGCGATGTAGCCGGGCGCGATGGCGTTGACGTTGACGCCGTGCGGGGCCCACTCGTTGGCCAGCGCCTTGGTCAGACCGGCGATGCCGTGCTTGGCAGCGGTGTAGCCGGGCACGGTGATCCCGCCCTGGAAGCTGAGCAGCGACGCCGTGAAGACGACCTTGCCCCGGCCGCGGGCAACCATCGCCGCGCCGACCGCCCGGGTCAGCGCGAACTGTGCGCTGAGGTTGACCTGGAGCACCAACTCCCAGTCGGTATCGGGGTGTTCTGCTGCGGGGGCGCGGCGGATGGTACCCGCGTTGTTGACCAGGATGTCCACCGGCCGAGTGCGGCCGGCAAGGTCCGCGCCCAGGGCTCGTACGGCCTCCCGGTCGGCGAAGTCGGTGCGGATCGCCTCGAAGGTGCGGCCCGTGGAGGTGACGTCCTTCTCGACGTCGCTTCCCGACTCCTCCAGCGAGGCGCTGACGCCTATGACGTCCGCGCCGGCCTCGGCGAGCGCGCGGGCCATCGCCCGGCCGATGCCGCGCCGGGCTCCGGTGACGACTGCGAGCCTGCCGGTGAGGTCGAAGGCAGTCATACGGCGGCCTCCTCGGCCTCGTCGGTGCAGTCCACCAGGATCTTCATCACGTCGCCTCCGGACTCCAGGGCCTCGAACGCCGAGGGAGCCTCGGCGAGTGGCACCACCTTGCTGATGAGCTGCTCGGCGGGGATCGTGCCGTCCGCGACCAGCGTCACGGCTCGCTCGAAATCGGACCGGTCGTACAACCGGGCGCCGACCAGCGTGAGTTCACGCCAGAAGAAGCGGTGCAGGTTCACCTCGCGGTGCTGGGGATGAATGGCGACCAGGCACAACCGGCCCCGGACGCCGAGGACTTCCACCGCCGTGTCCATCCCGGCGGCGGCCCCGGACACTTCGAAGGCGACGTCGGCCCCCGCGTCACCGGTCCACTCCCGCACCAGTTCGGGCACGTTCTGCTCGGCGGGGTCCCAGGTCGCCAGGCCCAGCTTCCCGGCCAGCAGGCGGCGATGGGCGCTGAGCTCCACGACCCGGACCTCCGCCCCGACGGTGCGGGCGACCAGCGCGATGAGGAGACCCACCGGTCCGCCGCCGACCACGACGACCCGTTCTCCGCCGCGCACTTCGGCCCGGCCCACGTCGTGCACGGCGACCGCCGTCGGCTCGACCAGTGCGGCCCGGTCCAGGGGTACGGAGTCCGGCAGCCGCAGGAGGGTTGCGGCGGGTACCGTCCAGCGCTGTTGCATCGCGCCGGGCGAGTCGATGCCGATGAAGTCGAGGTGCTGGCAGATGTGCCGGTGGCCGGCCCGGCAGGCGGGACACGTGCCGTCCCAGCGCAGCGGCATCACGGTCACCGCGTCGCCGGGCTGCCAGCCCTCCGTGTCCGGGCCGACGCGTACGACGCGGCCGGACATCTCGTGTCCGAGGACGGCGGGCGCGTGGACCCGCGCATCCATGTCGCCGTGGAAGATGTGCAGGTCGGTGCCGCATATGCCGACGTAGGCGGGGGCCACTTCGACCTCTCCGGGGCCGGGCGGCAAACTCTTCACGGGGGCCGTGTCCAGGGTGCGGGCCGCGATATAGCGGACGGCGCGTGTCATCGTCTTGGGGGTCCTTTCGGCGCGGGTGCCGGTGAGTGAGGGGGCGGCTGTGAGCGGACGCTTCCGGTTCGTTCGCGGACCGTGTGCTCAGCCGGGCCGCAGCCGGTAGAAGGCGGTCGCGGTGCCGGAGAGGATCGCCCGGGTCTCGCTCGCGGAGCAGTCGGCGAGGAGTTCCTCGACGGTGGCGGCCCAGAGGTTCCAGCCGCCGGCGAGCAGGCAGACCGGCCAGTCGGAGCCGAACATGAGCCGGTACGGGCCGAAGGCGGAGAGCAGCACGTCCCACACCGGCCGGATGTCGGCGACGGTCCACTTCGCGTGGTCGGCCTCGGTGACGAGACCTGACACCTTGCAGCGCACCTGCGGGTGTTTGGCCAGCAGGCGGATCTGTCCTTCCCAGTCGGTCAGGTCGCCGCCGGCGAGGGGTGGCTTCCCCGCGTGGTCGAGGACGATGTCCAGATCGGGGATGGCTTCGGCGAGCCGGATCGCCTGGGGCAGCTGGTGGCTGCGGATCAGGACGTCGTAGCCGAGCCCGTGGTCACGCACGGCGCGCAGCCCGGACTCCACGACGGGGCGCTGCAGCCAGTCGGGGTCCGGCTCCCCCTGCACGATGTGCCGGACGGCTCGCAGGTGGGTGCCGCCGGGACTGGCGCGCAGCCCGTCCAGGATGTCCTTGATGTCAAGGCAGGTCAGATCCACCCACCCTACGACCGCGCCGATCAGCGGATCGGCGTCGGCCAGGGCCAGCAGCTCACGGGTTTCGGGCACGGAGGTCACGCACTGGACGACCACGGTTCGCTCCAGACGACGTCCCACGATCGTCCGGGTGGCGGTCCTGCGCAGGTTGCCGGTGTCGAAGGAGCGGCGGATCGGTTCGTGCCCCGGGTCGTCCAGCCAGGGCTGACGGCGTCGGTCGAGGTTCCACACGTGGTGGTGGGCGTCGACGAGACCGGGGCGCGCGGTGTCAGACACGGGCCAGCCAGACGGGTCCGTCGGGGTAGGTGTACTCCTTGAGGGAGTCCGGGTGCATCTGTGCGCCCAGGCCCGGGAGGGTGGGCGCCAGGTAGTGGCCGTCGGCGATGCGCACGGGGTCGACGAAGTGCTCGTGCAGGTGGTCGACGTACTCGATGACCCGGTCCTCGGTGGTGCCGGAGACGGCGACGTAGTCGAACATCGACAGGTGCTGCACCATCTCGCACAGGCCGACCCCGCCGGCGTGCGGGCAGACCGGCACCCCGAACTTCGCGGCGAGCAACAGAATCGCGATGTTCTCGTTGACACCGCCGACCCGGGCGGAGTCGATCTGCACGATGTCCACCGCGCCGGCCTGCAACAGTTGCTTGAAGACGACCCGGTTGGCCACGTGTTCCCCGGTGGCGACCTTGATGGGCGTGACGGCGTCGCGGACGGCGGCGTGGCCGAGGATGTCGTCGGGGGAGGTGGGCTCCTCGATCCAGTACGGGTCGTAGGGAGCCAGGGCACGCATCCAGTCGATCGCGGGCTGGACGTCCCATCTCTGGTTGGCGTCCACGGCCACCCGGATGTCCGGGCCGACCGCCGCACGGGCGGTGCGCATGCGCCGTACGTCGTCCTCCAGCGAGGCGCCGACCTTCAGCTTGATCTGGGTGAAGCCGTCCGCGACGGCCTCCCGGGCGAGGCGGGCCAGCTTCTCGTCCGAGTAGCCGAGCCAGCCCGGAGTGGTGGTGTAGGCGGGGTAACCGCGCTCCAGCAGACGGGCGATGCGCTCCTCGCGGCCCGGCTCGGCGCGTTCGAGGATCTCCAGCGCCTCGTCCGGGGTCAGGGCGTCGCTCAGCCAACGGAAGTCGACCTGGGCCACGAGCTCCTCGGGCGACATCTCGGCCAGGAAGCGCCAGACGGGCTTGCCCGCGCGCTTGGCGGCCAGGTCCCAGGCGGCGTTGACGACGGCGCCGGTCGCCATGTGGATGGCCCCCTTCTCCGGGCCCAGCCAGCGCAGTTGCGGGTCGTGGACGAGCGAGCGGGAGAAGGCTCCGAGATCGCCGCAGACCTCCTCGACGGACAGGCCGACCACGTGCGGGGCGAGCGTCGAGATGGCGGCGGCCTGCGCGTCGTTGCCCCGCCCGGTGGTGAAGGCCAGGGCGTGGCCCTCCAGCCCGTCGCCGGCGTCGGTGCGCAGGACGACGTAGGCCGCCGAGTAGTCGGGCTCGGGGTTCATGGCATCCGAACCGTCCAGGTGCTCGGACGTCGGGAAACGGACGTCCAGGACGTCCAGGGCCGTGATGCGGGGTGATGAGGGTGCGGCGGACGACATGACAGCAACTCCTGTGAACGGGCGGGCGGGAACGAAGGCCGCCTGCGGGACGAGCGGCGGCGTCGGGGACGCTGCGCCAACCAGTCGATGTGACAGTAAATCGAGAAACATCCTATGTCTAGAGGCGTAAGGCGGGAGATGTGGCCAATCCATCTCCCGATTTCACCGCTATAGATGGGATGTATAGGAAGGGCATCTGCCCGCAGCACGTCTGCGCCTCGGGGAACTCACAGCTGCCACACCACGGGGAGCGAGGCGTCGGCGCCGTCCGCCGAGTAGTCGTGCGCGACGGCCAGGAGTTCCCCCATCCGTGCCTGCCAGGCGATATTGACCGGCAGCTCCTCCAACTCGGCGATCATCGCCCCGTAGTCGGGAACCTCCAGCACGTGGAAGAGGTCCGTGCCGCTGCGCCAGATCGTCCACTCGCTCACCCCCGCGGCCCGGATGGCGTCGGTCAGTTCCTCGGGGACCTCGCGGTGGGCGGCCTCGTACTCCTCGACGCGGTCGGCGCGCACCTTGGTGTGCAGGGCGATTCTCATGGCGGTCCTACCTTTCAGGAGTAGGTGCGAACGGGAAGGGTCATGCGTAGGACCGGTGGGCCCAGGGGGTGCGGGCCAGGACGTCAGGTCCCGGCCGCCGGACGCACCCGAAGCCCCTGCATGCCGCCGTCGACGGCGAGTGAGGTGCCGGTCACGGAGGCGGCGGCCGGGCTCGCCAGGTACACGATGGCCGCCGCCACCTCGTCCGGTGTCACCAGCCGGCCCATGGGCTGCCGGGCGTTGAGGGCGGTCCGCTCGGCGTCCGGGTCGTCGGCGGCGGCCAGCAGACGGCCGACCCAGGGTGTGTCGGCCGTGCCCGGGTTGACGCAGTTCACCCGGACGCCTTCCCGGACATGGTCGGCTGCCATGGCCAGCGTCAGGGAGAGCACGGCCCCTTTGCTGGCGCAGTAGGCGGCGCGCCGCGGTAGACCGGCCGTTGCTCCGATCGAGCAGGTGTTCACCACGGCCGCGTGCGACGAGCGACGAAGATGCGGGAGCGCGGCGCGCGTGGTGCGGACGATCCCGAGGACGTTGACGTCCAGGACGCGTTGCCATGCCTCGTCGGAGGTGTCCTCGATGGTGCCGACGGCTCCGACGCCCGCGTTGTTGACGAGGATGTCGATGCCGCCGAGATCCCGGGCGGCCGCCGTGACGGCCGCCCGCACCGAGGTGTCGGCGGTGACGTCGGCGGTGACACCGAGCAGCGGCCGCGGCACAGCGGACGGGTCAAGGTCGAGGACGGCGACGTCCGCGCCCTCCGCGCTCAGCATCCGGGCCGTCGCCAGCCCGATGCCGGACGCGCCGCCCGTGACCACGGCTTTCAGACCTGTCAACGCGCTCATACCGCGTCCTCCACTCCGGCGAGGTCAGCAGCCCGGAACGCGCCGTCGGGACAACGGAGAGAGCCGACGGATCCGGCGTGCACTGTGGCGGAGAAGCCGGGGGTGAGCGGCGCGGCGTAGTGGCCGTCGCGGATCTCGACGGGCGCGGCGAAGTGTTCGTGGAGATGATCGACGTACTCGATGACCCGGTCGTCGGTGGTGCCCGACAGCGCCAGGTGGTCGGACATCGACAGGTGGGTGTCGACCGCGGTGATCCGGTGTGCGTCTGCAGTCACGGGGGCTGCCTTTCAGGCTTGCGCGAAGGTCTGGCGCTGTCCGCCCAGTCCGTCGATGGAGAGTTCGACCGTGTCGCCGGGCCGCAGGAACGGCGTCCTCGGAAGGCCCAGGGCGACGCCCGCGGGGGTTCCGGTGTTGATCACGTCGCCCGGTTCCAGGACCATGTACTGACTCAGGTAGGCGACGATCCGCGCCACCGAGAAGATCATGTCCTTCGTGTGGCCCTGCTGCCGCTTCACACCGTTGACGCTCAGGTGCAGCCCGAGGCCCTGCGGGTCCGCGACCTCGTCGGCGGTGACCAGCCACGGGCCGAGCGGGTTGAAGGTCTCGCAGGACTTGCCGAGGTCCCACTGGGACGAGAAGTCGAGCTGGAACTCGCGTTCGGAGACGTCGTGGCTGATCGCGTAGCCGGCGATGACGTCCGCGGCCTCCTCGGGGCCGGTCAGGTAGCGCGCCCGCCGGCCGATGACGACGGCGAGTTCCACCTCCCAGTCGGTCCTGGTCGAGCCACGGGGGATGAGGACGTCGTCGTACGGGCCGACGACGGTGCCGGGGTCCTTCATGAAGACCACTGGCCGGGACGGAATGGCCGCCCCGGTCTCGGCGGCGTGGTCGAGGTAGTTCAGGCCGATGCAGACGACCTTGCCGGGGCGGGCCACGGGGGCTCCCACCCTGAGGCCGTCGGCGTCGATCTCCGCGAGCGCGCCGACCGCGAGCCCGCCCCGGAGCCGGTCGAGGCCGCCGGAGGCCAGAAAGGCGCCATCGAAGTCCGTGGTGATCGGGGACGCGTCGAGGAACCGGCCGTCATCAGTACGGACGACCGGCGCCTCTCGCCCACGGGCGCCGAGTCGGAGGAGTTTCAACGGGAGCAGCTCCCTCGTGAGGTGGTGCGGATGCGGTACAGGGCACGGCGATCCATATACATCGGATGACTGGCGCCCCAGGTGACTGTAGGCATCCGGCAGGACGACTGGCAATTCAGTGATGGGATGTTTTTTGACTGCGCCCTTCGGCGTGATGTCCCAATAGCGGTGAAAGTACCGGATAGCAAGGCCTATCGAGAGGGAGGAACACCAACTCATTTCACCCTTGCCATAGGAGGACTTCAGCGTCTTTCGTCAGGGGCGTTGCCAAATCGTAAGGCGCTGCCGCCGGGGTCCCGTCGATCCATGATCCACATAAACGCGCAGGTCAGATAGGAGTTGCGGCTCTGTGGACGTCCGCCGTGGGCGTGCGTGCGGCGTTCCGCGACCCGGTGTCCCATGAATCAGTACTTAAGGAGGCTTGTCATCGTCGGCAACGTCGCCGTAACGTCCTCCCCGCTCGGGATACATGGGAGCAATCCGCATCGTCGGGTACCTCGGCTCACCCATGACACCGTTCCGGCACCCGCACGGCGTTCCGCCCGGAAGGCGAGGGCCGTCTCCCATCACCGCCCACCCCTCCCCCGGCCCGCACTCCGGCCAAGAAGAGAGATCCAGGCCATGAAGCTTCTTCGCGCTCGTCCCACCATCACCGCCGCGTCCGCCGTTCTCGCGGTGCTGGCTCTCGCCACCACCGCCTGCAACCGGGAGAGCGACGCCTCCACGTCGGCGGAGGGTGGCGGCAAGGCCGCCATCGGCATCGACCTGCCCCGGTCGGACACCGACTTCTGGAACTCCTACGCCGAGTACCTGAAGAAGGACATCGAGACCGAAGGGGCCAACGCGCTGCCGATCAGCAACTCGCAGAACGACGTCACCAAGCTCGTGTCCAACGTGCAGGTGTTCGAGAACACCGGTGCCAAGGCGATCGTCATGGCACCCCAGGACACCGGTGCCATCGCCTCAACCCTCGACAACCTCGCGTCGAAGAAGATCCCCGTGATCAGCGTCGACACCAGACCCGACAAGGGCGACGTCTACATGGTCGTCCGCGCCGACAACCGTGCCTACGGCACGAAGGCCTGTGAGTACCTCGGCAAGCAGCTCGGCGGCAAGGGGAAGGTTGCCGAGTTCCAGTGAGCCCTCGACTCGATCAACGGCCGTGACCGCTCCGAGGCCTTCGCCGAGTGCATGAAGAAGAAGTTCCCGAAGATCAAGGTGTTCGAGCTGCCCACCGACTGGAAGGGCGACGTGGCCTCCGCCAAGCTGCAGAGCCTGCTCGCCCAGCACCCTGACCTGAACGGCATCTACATGCAGGCCGGCGGCGCCTTCCTACAGCCCACTCTGGCTCTGCTGGAGCAGAAGGGCCTGCTCAAGCCGGCCGGTCAGAAGGGGCACATCACGATCGTCTCCAACGACGGCATCCCGCAGGAGTTCGACGCCATCCGCAAGGGCCACATCGACGCCACCGTCTCCCAGCCGGCCGACCTCTACGCCAAGTACGCCCTCTACTACGCGCAAGCCGCCGCCGAGGGAAAGACCTTCAAGCCCGGTCCCACCGACCACGACTCGACGATCATCAAGCTCCCCAACGGCCTGGAGGACCAGCTGGCGGCGCCACTGGTGACCAAGGACAACGTGGACGACAAGACCCTCTGGGGCAACAACGTCGGAAAGTGACCGACCGATCGCAAGACGCGCGGCGCACGGAGGCGGCCCCGTCTCCCCGCCGCGCGCTCTCTCTCCGCACCGAAGGACGGTACTCACCATGGCGGACACCGCGGCCGCCCCGGCGAACAGCGCCGGAGGCAGGGCCCCTGTGGCCGAGGCGACCGGCGTCTCCAAACGATTCGGCGCGACCGTGGCGCTGCGCGACGCTCACATCACGATCGCCGCGGGCGAGTCGCACGCCCTGGTCGGACGCAACGGCGCCGGCAAGTCCACTCTCGTCTCGATCCTGACCGGGCTGCAGCAGCCCGACACCGGAACGCTCAGGTTCTCCGGGCAAGCGGCTCCCGCGTTCGGTGACACCGACGCCTGGCGTTCCCGGGTCGCCTGTGTCTATCAGCGGTCCACCATCATCGGCGGGCTCACTGTCGCCGAGAACCTCTTTCTGAACCGGCAGAGCCCCGCGGCCCTGACCCCCATTCGCTGGAAAGGTCTGCGCCGCAGGGCGGAGGAACTGCTCGGTGAGTACGGCGTGGACGTCGACGCCGCGGCCGCCGCGAAGGACCTGACCGTCGAGCAGCGACAGTTCGTCGAGATCGCGCGGGCGCTGTCATTCGGCGCGCGCTTCATCATCCTGGACGAGCCGACCGCCAAGCTCGACGCGCGCGGCATCGGCAGACTCTTCGACAAGCTGCGTGACCTCCAGAGCCAGGGCGTCGCCTTCCTCTTTATCTCGCACCACTTGCAGGAGGTCTACGACCTCTGCGGCACCGTCACCGTCTACCGTGACGCCACCCACATCGTCACCGCGCCCGTCGCCCAGCTCGGCCGCCAGGCCCTGGTCGAGGCCATGACCGGCGAGTCCGCGACGGTCACACCCGTCTCCGGCCCAGGCCGGGCCGTCGCGACCGGCACGGGCGAGGAGTTGCTGGCCGTGGACGCGCTCACCCTGCCGGGCGCCATCGAGAACCTCTCCTTGTCGGTCCGCTCGGGCGAGGTCGTCGGACTGGCGGGCGCCACCGCCAGCGGCAACGTGCAGGTCGGCGAGACACTCGCCGGCCTGCACCGCGCGGACAGCGGCACCGTCAAGGTCGCCGGACGCCCTCTGCGCACCGGCGACATTCCCGCCGCGCTCGCCGCGGGCGTCGGCTTCGTGCCGGAGGACCGGCACCTCCAGGGGCTGGTGGCCGACCGCAGCGTCGCCGAGAACGCGACGCTCACGGTCACCGACCAGCTGGGGCCTTACGGGACCGTCCTTCCCGCTCGCACGCGGACCTTCGCCGGACGCATGATCCGCAGGCTCGACATCAAGACACCCGGAGCTGGCATTCCGGTCGCCGCCCTCTCGGGTGGCAACCAGCAGAAGGTCGTCATCGCCCGCGCGCTGGCCACGGACCCTCATGTACTGGTCGCGATCCGTCCCACGAACGGTGTCGACGTCAAGTCCAAGGAGTTCCTGCTCGGCACGATCCGGCAGGTCGCCAACACAGGCAAGGCCGCCTTGATCGTCTCCGACGAACTCGACGACCTCAAGGTGTGCGACCGCGTCGTCGTCATGTTCCACGGACGAGCAGTAGCGGAGTTCGACCGAGGCTGGAGCGACCGCGACGTGGTCGCCGCCATGGAAGGTGTCGCTCAGTCGTCGCCGTCATCCCGCACCGAACAGACAGAACAGCACGGAAGGTAGTCATGTCCGCCACCACAGACGTCGCAGAACCCCACGTGACCACGGCGGAGGCACCGGCCGGCACAGCCCGTCGCGGCCTCGACCTGGGCCGCTTCCGTGACCTGTCGCTGATCCCGGCCATCTTCGTCCTCGGCGTGATCGGCTTCATCGTCTCGCCGGCCTTCCTCACCGCCGACAACCTCATAGGGGTGGCACAGCAGTCCACCGAGCTGAGCCTGCTGGTCCTGGCCACCGCGCTGATCCTGATCTGCGGCCGGATGGACCTCTCCCTGGAGTCCACGATCGGCGTGGCCCCCGTCATCGCCGTATGGCTCGTCCTGCCCACCAGCGGCGCCCGATTCACCGGCCTCGGTATCTTCCCCGAGTGGATGGCGGTCCCGCTCTGCCTCCTGGTCGGCGTGGTGATCGGCGCCGTCAACGGCTTCCTGATTCTGAAGCTGCGTCTCAACGGCTTCATTGTCACCCTCGGCATGCTGACCATGCTGCGTGGCCTCCAAGTCGCGCTCTCCGAAGGCCAGTCCATCATCGAGCTGCCCTCCTCCTTCACTTACCTGGGCAAGGCGTCCTGGCTGGGCGTGCCCGCCGCCATCTGGGTCTGCACGGTGCTCTTCGCGATCGGCTGCAGTGCGCTGGCCTGGCTGCGGCACGGCCGGGCGCTGTACGCGATCGGCGGCAACGCGGAGGCGGCCCGAACCGCCGGCGTCCGCGTAGACCGGATCGTGTGGATCGTCCTCATCCTCGGCAGCCTGCTCGCCGCGTTCGCCGGCATCCTCTACAGCGGCCACTACGGCTCCATCTCCGCCACCCAGGGCAGCGGCTGGATCTTCCAGGTCTTCGCCGCGACCGTCATCGGCGGGGTCAGCCTCAACGGCGGGAAGGGCTCCATCTTCGGCGCCCTGACCGGTGTGCTCACCCTGCAGCTCGTCGTCAACGTCATGACGCTGGCGGGCGTACCGCCCCTGTGGAACCAGTTCCTCAACGGCGCCATCATCATCGTCGCCCTGATCATCTCCCGCTTCGCCTCCGGCGAGAAGCAGGAGTAGCCGGGCAGAGAGGCGACTTCCGTGTCCCTGACGGACGAGGCCATCGAAAAGATCAAGACGATGATCCTCAACGGCGAACTCGCCCCGGGCTCCTGCCTGCCGACCGAGGAGGACCTCGCAGAGCAGTTCGGTCTCTCGCGCGGAACCCTTCGTGAGGCGGTCCGAGCCCTGACCGCCATGCGGATCCTCGTCGTCCGCCGGGGCTCCGGAATGTACGTCTCCAGTCTCGAGCCCCATCTTCTGCTGGAGAACCTGTCCTTCGCCGCGGACGTCTCCCAGGGCCGTACCGCGCTGCAACTGCTCCAGGTTCGCCGGATGCTGGAGCCGGCGGCCACCGGAGCCGCGGCCACGATGCTCGGCGCCAAGGACCTCAGGGCACTGAGGAGAATCCTGGACCGCGGCCGCGCCGCCACCACGGTCGAGGAGTTCGTGGTCCACGACACGGCCTTCCACCTCCGCATCGTCGAAGCGGTCGGCAACCCCGTGCTGTCGACGCTGCTCCAGGCGCTGTCCAGCCGGACCCAGCGGGTTCGGATCCTGCGCGGCAGCCATGTCGAACGCTCCCTGGACAGCGCCCACCAGGACCACGAGGAGATCCTGCGCGCGCTCGAGGCCCGCGACGCCCTCCTCGCCGCATCGGCAGCCGCCGTCCACATCTGCGCGGTCGAACGGTGGCTGACACAGGGCCTCATCGAAGCCGACCGGCGACCGGCGGTCACCGGCTGACAGGCCTCGAATCGATACCTGCCACCCCCGATCCCACACCCGCGCCGGAGCCCCGCTCCCGCGCTGCTCACTGTCAACCATCGGAACACTTCAGTGGCCTTGGAGGTCTCTCAATGTCGAGAGCGATCAACAGACGACAGTTTTTGGCCGGTTCCACGGCCATAGCGGCGGCCGCGGTCGCCGGCGGTCTCTTCGGTGCGGGCCCCGCCCTGGCCGCCGGTCCGGCCACCTACACCCCCACGTGGGACTCGGTCAACCAGCACCCGGCGGCGCCCGAGTGGTTCCGGGACGCCAAGTTCGGCATCTACTTCCACTGGGGTGTCTTCAGCGTCCCCGCCTACGACAGCGAGTGGTATCCGCGGAACATGTACTTCGGCGGCAGCAAGGTGAACCAGCACCACGTCGCCACGTATGGCGACCCCTCGGTGTGGCCCTACCACAACTTCATCAACGGAGCGAACGACAAGGCGGGCAACTTCACCGAGTTCGCGCCCAAGTTGAAGTCGGCCGGCGGCAACTTCGACCCCGACGAGTGGGCGCAGCTGTTCGTGGACGCCGG
>CBFGZZ010000239.1:0-13596 GCA_965653385.1 uncultured Streptomyces sp.
CGCGGGCGCGATTCATCGCCCGGCCTTCGACCGCGGGTGCTCGTCGAGCAGTCCGGCCCGCTGCGCCAAGAGCGCGGCCTGCACCCGGCTGGTCACCCGAAGTTTGGTGAGGATGGCGCTGACGTGGTCCTTGACCGTGCCGGAACTCAGGTGGATGCGGGCCCCGATGTCGGCGTTCGACAGGCCCTCCGCCACCAGGACGAGCACGTCACGCTCACGGGCGGTGAGCAGTCGGATCCGGTCGGCCTCCTCGCCGACGGCCGCCTCGATGCCGGGGTGGCTGTGCAGCAGTGTCCGGGACGCCTTGGGGGAGAGCACCACGCCGCCCGCGGCCAGGGTGCGCACCAGGTGGGCGAGCTGGTCCGGTTCGGTGTCCTTGAGCAGGAAACCGGCCGCACCGGAGTGCAGCGCGGTCAGGATGTACTCGTCGGCGTCGAACGTGGTCAGCATCGCCACCACCGGCGGGTTGGGCATCGTCCGCAGCTCGCGCAGGACGGTGAGCCCGTCGACGTCCGGCATCCGGATGTCCAGCAGCACCACGTCGGGCCGCTCCCGGCGGACGGTGTCGACGGCGTCGCCGCCGCTCGCGGTCGCGACGACCTCGATGTCCTGCGAGGCGCCCAGAATGAGTTCGAAGCCCGAGCGGACCAGTGCCTCGTCGTCCACCACCACTACCCGGATCACGCGCTCCGCCTCACCTTCGTCCATGCCGTCCGGCCATGCTGCCTCGACCCTAAAGCCATGCAGAGCCCCGGCGGCCCGACGAGCGGCAGCTCCAGCCAGACGGCGGGGTAGCGCCCACCACTCGGCAGGGACATCACAGCCGCCTGCCGGATAGTCCATGATCGGCTCGGTCTCCAGCCCCAGGGGCATGACACCTCACCGGGGTCCCATTCGTTCTGCTGAGCACCGAGAAGACAGCGGAACACGGGCGCTTCGACGCCGCCCACGAACTCGGACACCTCGTCCGGCACGGCGAGGAACAGATACCGCAGGGCCCGCAGGCCGAGGCGGAAGCGCACCGGTTCGCGGCCGCATTCCTCATGCCGCGGGCGGACGTCCTCGCCCAGGCGCCGCATGGCGCGAGCACGAGTTGGATCCTCCAGGCCAAGCGTCGTTGGAAGGTCGCCGCAATGGCCCTCGCACACCGGCTGCACGAACTGGCTTGACCACCGAATGGCAGTACCGCACCCACTTCGTGGAACTCGGCCGTCTCGGCTACCGCAAGTCGGAGCCTCACAGCGGAGTCGCCCGCGAGACCTCAGGTGCTGGGCAAGGTATTCACTGCCCTACGCACCGAGGGGACGCGGCCTGCCGACGTGGCTCGCGAGCTTCATCTCCGGCCTGCCGATCTCAACGACCTGATCTTCGGGCTCGTTGTCACCGCGCAGGAGGGAGAGGGGCAACGGCACAGCGGTGGGCACAACCGGCCGCGGCTGTCCGTGGTCCGCTGACATGTCGACGGCGAGATCGAGGATCGCATCTGCGGCCTTCTCGCCGGCCTCGACGTGGACCCCACACGTGACACCTGCTACGGCTGTGCGCTTCGGGCGGAGGTGGCTTGGAGCGGCCCCCGCCACGCGGGCCTGCTCGGGGTGGACGCCGCCGAGGCGATAGAGCGGGCCGACTTCGTGACGATGGGCTCGTCGCAGGTGAGCAGCGATCCGGTCAGCTCGATCACGGTCAGGGGCCTCTGAAGCAAGTGCTCGGTGAGCGGCTCGGTCAGGTTTCCCAGAAGGCTCACGTGCTCGTTGGGGTGGCTGGTGCGTTCCAGGGTTGTGAAGTCGCGGAAGAGCGCGATCGAAGCGTGAGGTCTCGCTGTCTGCGTAGGGGCCCGGGCCAGTGACCGGACCCCATGCGTGATCAGGGGTGGACGAGACCGACGTTCGCCCCTGTGGACTCGGCGTTTGTGTCGCTCGCGTACCGCATGGTGTACGGACGCAGGTTCCAGGCGCCGACCGTGTAGCCGAGGACTCCTTCGCCTTCGGTCCGGGCCTCGATCCGCCAGGGTGTGCCGCCGGTGGGGTAGAACCGCAGAGTCAGGGCCTGGCCCGACGGCAGGTAGAGCTCGGCGATGGACCTGTCCACCACCAGACGCAGTTCGACCGGGGTACCGGCCGCGGCCTGTGCCTCGGGACAGGGGATGCGGAACGTGCCGCCGTGTGCTCGCGGGTCGAGGGAGGCGTGATCGCGGTCGATGACGAGTTCGCCGGCGTCGGAGTCGATCCTGATGTCCAAGTACTCGGCGCCGTCGGCAGAGGTGACCAGCCGTAGCCCGGATGCGGTGCCGGCGGAGCGGGGTTCCAGGCGGGCTGTGAGGTCGAAGCTTCGGCCTACCGTTCCCAGAAAGACCTCTCCCGTGGTCTCGCCCGCGACGCTCACCGCGCGCTCGTCGCGCAGCGCGAGGAGTTCCGCGGCCGGTCGCTGTCGTACGGAGCCGTCCTCGGCGAGTGTCACCTCGCGCGGGAAGGTCAGCAGCCCGGCCCAGCCGGCCTCGCGTACCCACTCGGGGTCGCGGGCCTCCCATGCCCAGCCCCACAGCAGCCACCGTCCGTCGGGGGCGGGCAGCAGAGCGGGGGCGTAGAAGTCGGGGCCGTGGTCGAGCAGGGTGGGGATGTCGGCGAGGAAGCGGCCGTCCTTCTCGCGGCCGGGGTAGACCACGGTGCGGCGGGGTCCGAGTTCCGGGTCCCAGGCGCCGAGGATCAGGGCGCCGCGTCCGTTCGTGTGCAGGTACTGCGGGCACTCCCAGCCCAGCCCGGTGTCGGCGTCCGGTGCCACCACCTGCGGGGCCCCGGCCAGGAACGGCCCCTGGTACCCCCACTGCTCCAGGTCTTCGGACTCGTAGAGCAGTGCCGCGGCTTGGCCGTCCGCCTGGGCGGAGCCGACGAGCATGCGCCAGCGGCCCGCCTCCCGCCAGACGTACGGGTCGCGGTACATGGTGGCGCCGTCGGGCAGCTCGGGGATGAGCAGAGTTCCCCGGGGTGTCCAGGTGACACCGTTGTCCCGGGATTCGGCTGTGGTGACGGGCTGGGCCCAGCGGTCGGCGCGGTAGGCGGAGTAGAAGGCGACGATGCGGTCGCCGTCGGAGACGGCGTTGCCCGAGAAGCAGCCGTCGGCGTCCTCGCCGCCCGGGGTGGGGGTGAGGGCGACGGGGAGTTCGTCCCAGGTGAGCAGGTCGGGGCTGCGGAAGTGGCCCCAGTGCATGTTCGCGTGCTCGGGTCCGTACGGGTTGTACTGGAAGCACACGTGGTAGTGGCCGTCGTGGTACGCCAGCCCGTTGGGGTCGTTGATCCAGTTGCGGGGTGGGCGCAGGTGCGCGACGGGCAGGTGGGGGTCTGCGGGCAGGACGGACACGCAGGGGTCCTTTCGGTGTGGGGGTGGGCGGAGCGCGGTCAGCCCTTGACGCCGGTGGAGGCGATGCTGTTGACGAACGAGCGCTGGAAGGCCACGAACAGGGCGAGGATCGGCACGGTGATCATGGAGGAGTACGCCATGATCTGGCCCCAGCCGACGTTGAGTTGGAAGAAGTAGGAGATGCCGACCATCACCGGCCGCAGCTCCTCGCTCTGCACGACCATCAGCGGCCACAGGTAGGAGTTCCAGGCGGGCAGGAAGGTGAGGATGGCGACGGTGGCGACCGCCGGGCCGGACAGCGGCATGACGATGCGCCGGTAGATGGTGAACCAGCCGGCGCCGTCCACGATGGCCGCCTCGTCGAGTTCCTTGGGGATGCTCTGGAAGTACTGGTGGAAGAAGAAGATCGAGAAGGCGTTCGCGACGAACGGCACGATCTGCACCTGGTAGGTGTCCATCCAGCCGGTGGTCCACTCCAGGTGGAAGCCGTTGACGCGGAGCAGCGGCAGTTGGTTGACCCACCACACCAGAGGCAGGGCGAAGGTCTCGAAGGGCACGATGAGCGTGGCGATGATCGCGGTCAGTACGGCCTTGCGGCCGGGCCAGCGCATCCGGGACAGGGCGAAGGCGGCGAGGCTGTTGACGATGATGCCGAGCACCACGGTGATCGAGGAGATCAGCACGGAGTTCAGCAGGAACCGCGCGGCCGGGACCCGGTCGAACACGCTGGTGTAGTTGTCCAGGGACAGGGCGCCGACCGGCAGGAAGGCGCGCAGGGAGCCGAGGTCGCTGAAGATCTGGTCGTCCGGCTTGAACGACGAGACCAGCATGAAGAGGAGCGGGAGCGCGAAGACCAGGGCCAGGACGATGCGGCCGGCGTGACCGCCGATGTGCTTGAGGAAGGAGGTCATGTCAGTCCTTCTCCCGGGTCAGGAAACGCTGGACGAGGGAGACGGCCAGCACCAGCACGAAGAACACCAGTGAGATCGCCGCCGCGTACGCGGTCTGCTGCTGGTCGTAGCCGGTGTGCACCGCCTGGTAGACCACGGTCGTTGTGGAATCCAGCGGGCCGCCCTGGGTCATCACCCGGATCTGGGTGAACAGGCTGAACGCCGCGATGGTGATGGTGACCAGCACGAACGTGCGGGTGTCGCGCAGGCCGGGCCAGGTGACGTGGCGGAAGCGGTCCCAGCGGGTGGCGCCGTCGAGGTCGGCGGCCTCGTACAGTTCGGCGGGGATCGTCTGGAGCCCCGCCAGCCAGATGATCATGTGGAAGCCGACGCCCTGCCACACCGACATCAGGATGATGGCGGGCATGGCGGTGGCTGGGTCGCCCAGCCAGTCCGGACCGTGGACATGGCCGAAGGTGAGCGCCGAGAGGACGCGGTTCACCAGGCCGTCCTGCCGGTAGAGGAACGTCCACAGCAGTGACACCACGACCATCGAGGTGACGACGGGCAGGAAGTACACGGTGCGGAAGGAGTTGACGCCGCGCACCTTCGCGTTGACCAGCAGCGCCAGAACCAGGGCGAGCCCGGCCTGGAGCGGGACGACGACGGCGGCGAAGTACGCCGTGTTGCGCAGGGACTTGTAGAAGACCGGGTCTTCGAAGAGCTGGGTGAAGTTCCGCAGGCCCACGAAGCGGGCCGGAGTGGGCGAGATGAGCCTCGCGTCGGTGAAGGCCAGGGCGAAGGCGAGGGCGACCGGTACGACGAGGAAGACGATCAGCAGCGCGACGGCCGGGGTGGCCATGCCGACGGCGGTCAGGCTCTCGCGGCGGCGTGTGTTGGTCGTTCGACTTCGCCGGACCGGACGCAGCCGGCCAAGGGCTGCGATCATGGTGGTCACGGTAGCTCCAGGGGGAAACCGGTCCGGTTCGGGCGCGCGGGGAGAGCGCGGTCGGGGCCCGAACCGGACAGGGGCAGGTCAGCCGGCGTCGTAGTTGTTCGTCTTGAGGTTGGTGTCGATGTCCTTCGCGGCCTGCCCGAGCGCGGCCTTGGGGCCGGCCCCGGCGAGGATGTCCTGGGCCGCCTTCTCGAACTCGGTGGAGATGTACGGGTAGGCCGGGGTCACCGGGCGTACCACCGCGAACTTCCGGGCGAACTCGACGAGCTCGTTGAACTTCCCGCCCGGCTGGTAGCCGTCGACCTGCTTCGCCGCGGCCTCGGTGGCGGGGAGGGTGCCGGTGGCCTTGGCGTAGTCGACGAAGTACTTCGTCTGGCGGGAGAACTTCAGCCACGCCTGAGCTCCGTCTTTGTTGGAGCAACTGGAGCTCATCGCCCACTGCCAGGACGCGCCGCCGATCTTCGGCCCGTTGCCGAAGTCGACCGGCGGGAGGATCGCCAAGTCGTCGCCGAGCTTTTCGGCGTTCTTGGCCGCGTTCCAGCTGCCGTCCCACTGGATGGCGCTCTTGCCGGCCAGGAAGTCCTTGTTGGGGTCGGCCCCGGACTTCTTCGCCATGTAGCCCTTGGAGACCAGGGAGCGGAACCAGGTCGCCCACGCCACGGACTTCTTGCCGTCGAGCGTGCCGGAGGCGGTCTTGTAGCCGTCGCGGTTGATCAGGTCGCCGCCGAAGCTCTGCAACTGCGGGGAGTACGCGTAGGACCACCACTCACCGCTGCCGCCGGTGCCCATCTCCAGCGGGTACTGGAACTTCCCGCTCTTCTTCAGCTTGGCCAGCGCCGCGTCGAACTCGGCCTTGGTCCAGGGCTTGTCGATGGTCGGGATGCGGATGTCGTTGTCCTTCAGCACCGACTTGCGGGCGAAGAAGGCGAGCGAGACGTCGTAGAAGCCGAATCCGTAGACCTTGTCCTGGTAGCGGCCGACGGTGCTGGGCAGCTGGTCCGACAGCGGGACCTCGGCGCCGGAGACGTCGATCGGGGCGAGGTAGCCGCCCCAAGCCCAGTTCGCCACGTTGGGGCCGTCCACATCCAGCAGGCAGGGCAGCTTGCGGGCCGAGGCGGCGGCCACGACGGAGTTGTTGTAGTCGCTCTGCGGGAACGCCTGGAGCTTGACCTTGTACTTGCTCTGGGACCCGTTGAAGTCCTTGATGATCTTCTTGACGACGTCGAGCTCGGCCGAGTTGCCGGCGTTGTGCGTCCACAAGGTGATCGTGTCGCCGTCGGCTCCGGACGAGCCGCTGCCACTTCCGGTCGCACATCCGGCGACCAGCGCGGTCGCCGCGACGGCTACACTCGCACCAGCGAGGCGCCTGGTTCTGAACACCACGAGGTTCCTCCATCTCACTGAGACGGGTCTTGCCGGACCCGCCTTGGCGACCGGTTGCCACGGTCGCTGCTCTTGGTGGTCGTCCCGCTGCCCGGGTCTCGCTCCGGGCGGCGGGACAACCGTCTTCGGGTGTGCCGCGTCAGCCCTTGGCGGGCGCGCCGATGGAGGCACGGTCCTGCAACGGCATGGGCACACGGTGTACGGCGGCTTCGAGTGGCCCCGCACCGAGGATCAGCTCCACGGCAAGGCGGCCGAGCTGGTAATGCGGCAGCTTCAGCGTGGTGAGCGCCGGGCGCAGGACGGCTGCGATGTCCTGATCGTCGAAGGAGACCACCGACACGTCGCCCGGCACGGACAGGCCCGCCTCGCCGAGCGCCTGGTACGCGCCCATGGACACCCGGTCGGTCAGGCATACGAGCGCCCCGGGCCGGTGCCCCGCCGCGAGCAGCGCGGACACCTCCCGGTAGCCGTCACGCGTGTCCCAGTCACACTCGACGACCCCGTCCAGGCGGGCGCCGCCCTCCCGCAGGACCTCCTCCAGGCCGCGCATGCGCTCGTTGCCGGCGATGATCCCCTCGGGCGTGGCCGGAACGGCCTGGTGACCGCCGATCGCCCAGATGCCGTCGGTGTGACTGGCGGCGAGCAGGGCACGGCCCGCGTCCCGGCCCGCCTGAAGCTCGTCCGGCACGACCGACGGGGCGTCGAAGCCGGGGGCCAGGCAGTTCAGCAGCACCACCCGGCGCCCGAACAGCTCCTTGGGCGGAGTGACGTACCGGGTGAACATGGACGCGTAGATCACCGCGTCGACCTGGCGGTCCAGCAGCGCGTGGACCAGCGAGGACTCGGCATCACGGTCGCCGCCCGCCTCAGTGATGAACAGCAGGTTCTCCCGCTCGCGGGCGGCCTGCATCGCGCCGCGGATCACGTCGCCCGCGAACGGGGTCGTGGTGATCCGGTCGGAGACGAACCCGATGGTCTGGGTCGACTTCGTCCGCAGACTGCGCGCGGTGACGTTGGGGCGGTAGCCCAGCTCCCGGGCAGCCTCCAGCACACGTTCGCGGGAGGCATCGGAGATGCGCATGTCGGTGCGGCCGGACAGGGCGAACGACGCGGTCGTCGGCGAGACGCCCGCCTTGCGGGCGACGTCGGCCATGGTCACGCGGCGTTCAGACATCGGCGGCTCAGCTCCGTTGTTAAATCGGATTAGCAAGTTGCGACGAGACTGAGCCGCGCGTGGCCTGATGTCAACACTCCGGCCATATCGAATGGGAAACGGTGACCTTATGTGACGATTTGGTAGGTCTCTAGGTGGCGTCGAAGTAAAACGGTATGCATTAGCTCTTGCGTTAGCAGGAGCGGCGCGCGAACGATGCCGAGCCATCCCATTAAACCGATTTGGCACCGCGTCAGCACCAGCCGCGCACCACCCAGGAGTCAGCCATGAGGAGAAGAACAGCCCTGACCGTCGTGTCCGCCGCCATCGGCGGCGCCGTCGTACCGCTCTCGTTCGCTGCCACCCCTGCCGCCGCCGAGGGACGGCGCGGTCCTCAAAGCCCCACCGCCCGCTGGGACTTCGACGAGCGCGCCGGCACGGTCACCCGCGAGGCGGTCTCCGGCTCCGCCGACCCCATCAGCTACGTCTTCACCGACGCCCGCTACAAGCCCGACAGCGATCCCGTACGGCGCCGCGGAGTGCACGGCCGGGCGCTGTACTTCGACGGCTACTCCACGGTCGTCACCGCCGACGGCCCCGGCGAGCTCGACCTCGCCGGCGGCCTCACCGTCGACGCCTGGATCGCCCCGTACGCCTACGAGCACGGCATCGACGGCAAACCCCAGGCCCTGGTCAACCAGCACAATCCGGACGCGAAGACCGGATTCCTGCTCGGTCTGCGCCGCTTCGGCCAGCTCGTCTTCCAACTCGGCTTCGGCACCGACCTGATCGAGGTCAAGGGCGCCACCGACCAGCCCGCCGCCAAGGGCCGCTGGACCCACGTCGCCGCCACCTACGACCCCACCGCCCGTCAGCTGCGCCTCTACCGCGACGGCCGGCCGATCGGCACCGCCACCACTCCGGACACGGCGCCTCAACCGGCGGCGGGTGAACCACTGTTGATCGGCCGGCACAACCGGCCCACGCTGCTCAACGGCGAGTTCCACGCCAACATGTACATGGGCCTGATGGACAGCCTCGTGATCCGACCGGGCGCCCTGGACGACGCGACCGCGCAGCAGGAGCACGCCGAGCGGCTCGCGGCGCTGCCCGGCCACCGTGCGCCCCGCCCGGACACGACCCTGGACCGGACCCGTTTCGACGGCGACCGGCACCGCCCCCAGTTCCACATGCTGCCGCCCTGGCACTGGATGAACGAGCCGCACGCGCCCGTGTACTTCAAGGGCAAATACCACATCTTCTACCAGCACGACCCGCTCGGCCCCTACTGGGGCCAGATCCACTGGGGCCACGCGGTCAGCACCGACATGGTGCACTGGCGCGACATGCCCATAGCCCTCGCACCCGCCGCCGGCTCGGTCGGGCCGGACGGCTGCTGGTCGGGCTCGGCGTACGTCGACGGCGACCGCGGCCCGGTGCTCTTCTTCACCGGCGGCGACGACCGCCTCCCCTACCGCCAGCGCACCGGCATGGCCGTGTCCTCCTACCAGACCGACCGGGACACGGACCTGCCCACCTGGACGATGAAGTCCCAGCCCGTCACCGAAGCCCCGGCCAAACTCCCGGCCGGCCCCGGCACGGCATGGGCGGAGAACTTCCGCGACCCCTTCGTCTGGGAGGAGGACGGCGTCTGGTACCAGCTGACCGGCAGCGGCATCGTCGACTACAACGGCACCCAGGTCACCAAGAAGTACGGCGGAACGGCCCTCGTCCACACCGCCCGCAGACCCGAGGGCCCGTGGACGTACCGAGGCCCCCTGCACCACAACGACCTCGCCACCGTGCCCGAGCCCGGCGAGGTGTGGGAGCTGCCCGTCCTGCTCCCCCTGCCCGGCCCCACGGGCAGGCGCACCGGCAAACACATCCTGCTGGTCAGCCCCTGGTGGGAAGCGTTCAACCCGAACGCCGTCAAGCACACGTACTACTGGATCGGCACCTTCGACAAGGACACCTGCCGCTTCGTACCCGACCACGAAGAGCCCCGCGAGTTCGACTTCGGCGAGCACTTCACCGGCCCGTCCGGCTTCGTCACCCCCGACGGCCGCTCCGTGCTCTTCAGCATCACCCAGGACCGCCGCAGCGAACAGCAGCACGCCCAGTCCGGCTGGGCGCACAACGCCGGCATGCCCGTCAGCGTCTCGCTCCGCCCGGACGGCACCCTCGGCGTCGAACCGATCGCCGAGGCGGCCCGCCTGCGCGGCAAGCAGCTCGCCCGGATGAGGCAGACCACCATCAAGGACGCCAACCGCCGGCTCGCCGACGTATCCGGCGACATGCTCGACATCGAGGCCGTCATCGACCCGCGCGACGCCACCACCATCACCCTGACCGTCCGCGCGAGCGCAGACGGCAGCGAACAGACCCTGCTCTCCTACGACACCACCGAGCACCGCTTCGCCATCGACCGCAGCCGCTCCAGCCTCGACCCGGACGTACGCAAGGGCGTGCACGGCGGGACCGTCGAACGCGACGGCGGACAACTGAAGTTGAGGGTACTGCTCGACCGCTCGATGCTGGAGGCGTACGTCAACGGCACCAACAGCCTCACCAGCCGCGTCTACCCCACCCTCAAAGACGCCACCGGCCTGCGCCTGACCGCCGACGGCGGCACCGCCCAGGTCGTCTCCCTGGACGTCTGGCGCATGAACGGCGCCTACGACACCACCGTCGCCCCCGCCGCGTACGACCCGCCGCGCCCGACGGACGTCGATGCCCTCCCCAACCACGACTTCGCCGCCGGGGACCTCACCGGCTGGACCGTCGTCTCCGGCACCACCTTCAGCGACGCCAACGTCACCACCCGCACCGACTGGGGCTGGGGCGGCCCCTTCTACCAGGCCGAGACCCACGCCGATCCGGCCGGCCACCACCTGTGGGGCTTCAACCCGGATGCCGGCGGCGACGAGGCGACCGGCGTACTCCGCTCCACCACTGTCGTCCTCGGCGGAGACGGCGTGGTCGACCTACTCGTCTCGGGCGGCAACGACCCCGACCGCCTCTACGCGGCCGTCGTCCGCGCCGACGACGGCAAGGTGCTCGCCAAGGAGACCGGCCGCGGCGCCGAGCAGTACCGCCGCGTCGTCTTCGACCTGGCGGCCCACATCGGTGAACGGATTTATGTCGAGGTCGTCGACAAGGCGCCGGGCGGCTGGGGCCACATCAACATCGACGACGTCAACGTACCCGTCCGTCGGACGTGACTGTGCGGGTGCCGTGAACTGCGGTTTTGTCACCTGCACGGATTCGCCGTGTCGGTACCGTTGCGGGGGCCGTTCGCACCGCTGTTGACCGTGGCTGTCCGTGCCAGGACCTGGCGCAGGTCCCGGCTCGGCAGCCGCGCCCCCGACATCCTCGCCACGGCCTTCGACTACGTCGCCGGTGCCCCGGTCCGGACGACGGCAGCGGGAGTCAAATACAGCGGTGCCGCCCGCTACACACCCGACACCGCCGACGACTCCGGGCGTGCCGGGCAAGGGAAGCCGAAGTCGCCGAAGCCGCGCACGGGTTCGGACTTCTACGACTACCTGGGCGTCCCCTGGACCTTCCCCGACACGGTCACCCGCCGTCCCGAGAAGGACCGCGCGCGCTCCGTCGACAGCTCTGGCCATGTCCGGCTGGTGTACGGATACCGCTCGGGGTTCCCGCTGAACAGCAGGGACAGCCAAGGGCTGCGCGCGGCCCGACGCCTCTGACCCGCCCCGCCTACCCCTTCGCGGGTGGCTCCAGCCACTTGGCGGGGGTGCACCCGACGATCGCCGGATGGCCCACGGAAGGCCGGGGATTCCAGGCTGGTGGCGTGACACACGGTGCGCCATCTGCGCACCCGCGGGCCGATGCCCGCAACCGCTGACGCGGTGCACGGCCGACCACGTAGGAAAGGAATCCTGTGAACACCGCATCCGCCCCAGAGGCGACGGATGCCGAGTCCCTGCGCGCCCGCGAGACGCTCAAGGCCCTGTACGGGTACGTCCGTCCGCACCGGTGGGCCGTCGCGCTCGGTCTGCTGTGCGCGCTGGCCGGGGCCGCCGGCGGGCTGCTGCAGCCGCTGGCCACGAAGACGCTGGTCGACCGGCTCTCGTCCGGTGGCACGATCGGCACCATCCTGCTGGCCATGACTGTTCTGGTCCTGCTGAGCATGGTGGCCGAGGCGTTCGGTGCCTATGTGCTGGAGCGGACGGCGGAGTCGGTGGTGCTCGCCGCCCGCCGCAGCCTCATCGGACGGTTGCTGCGGCTGCGCCTCGCGGAGGTGGACCGGATGCAGCCGGGCGATCTGATGTCCCGGGTGACCTCCGACACCACGCTGTTGCGGGCCGTCAGCACCCAGGCGGTGGTCTCCGGGGCGACGGGGGCGGTGACGCTGGTCGCGGCGGTCGTGGTGATGGCGTTCCTCGACGCCGTCCTGCTGGGCGTCACGCTTGGCGTGGTCGCGATCGTCGGCGTGGGCGCCGCGCTGGTGCTGCCGAGGATCGGGCAGGCCGCCGAGCGTGCGCAGGCGGCTGTCGGGGAGATGTCCACGGGCCTGGAACGGGTCTTCGGCGCTTACCGCACGGTGAAGGCGTCCGGCGCCGAGGAGCGGGAGACCGCTCGCGTCGAGGCGGCGGCACGCAGGGCGTGGCGCCACGGCGTGCGCGGTGCGAAGTGGGAGGCCGTGCTGGGTTCGGCGGACAACCTCGCCGTTGAGCTGGCGTTCCTCGCGGTCCTCGCCGTCGGCGGGGCGCGGGTGGCGTCCGGGGAGATGCCCGTGTCCACGCTCATCGCGTTCCTGCTGTACCTCTTCTTCCTGATGGAGCCGGTGTACCAGCTGGTCGAGGCAGCGTCCCACTACCAGGAGGGCGCGGCCGCGATCGCCCGGATCGCCCAGGTGGACGGCCTGGCGACAGAGAAGGCAGAGAAGACGGAGAAGGCAGAGAAGCAGGACCGGCACCGGTCGGTGCGGCCCGCGGCAATCCAGGCGGTGCGGCCGTGTCCGGCGTCGGTTCGCTTCGAGGCGGTGTCCTTCCGGTACGGGCCCGGGTCGCCGGACATCCACCAGCGGGTGGACTTCGAGGCGCCGGGCGGCGGGATGACGGCGTTCGTCGGCCCCTCCGGCGCGGGCAAGTCGACGGTCTTCGCGCTCGTCGAGCGGTTCTACGAAGCGACCGGCGGCCGTGTCCTGGTCGACGGCAAGGACGTGACGAAGTGGCCGTTGTCCGAGCTGCGGTCCGTCATCGGGTACGTCGAGCAGGACGCGCCGGTGCTGGCCGGCACGTTGCGGGAGAACCTGGTCTTCGCCGCGCCCGGCGCGACCGACGACGACATACGCGAGGTCCTCGCCCGGACCAGGCTCGACGCCCTCGTCGAGCGTCTCCCGCACGGCCTGGACACCCCGGTCGGGCACCGCGGCACGAAACTGTCCGGCGGCGAGCGGCAGCGCATCGCGATCGCCCGCGCGCTGCTGCGCAGGCCCCGGCTGCTGCTCCTGGACGAGGCGACCTCGCAGCTCGACGCCGTCAACGAGCTGGCACTGCGGGACGTCATCGCCGAGACCGCACGCGAGACCACCGTGCTGGTGGTGGCCCATCGCCTGTCGACCGTCACGGACGCCGACCGCATCGTCGTCATGGACGCGGGCCAGGTCCGCGCAGTCGGCACTCACGAGGAGCTGGTGGCCGAGGACGAGCTGTACGCGCAGCTCGCGGCGACGCAGCTGCTGACCTCGGCGGGACGCCCTCGCGAGTGAGGCGGGCCCGTACGGAAAGGTCATCCACGGGGTGGGCCCCCCCCCCCCCGCGGGGCCCCCCCCCGGGGGGGGGGGGGGGCCCCGCGCGGGGGCCGGCCCCCCCCGCCCCCCCCCCCGGAGG
>CBFGZZ010000240.1:0-13519 GCA_965653385.1 uncultured Streptomyces sp.
GCCCGGGCCTCATCGTGCCCCGGTCCAGTTGTGCGCCACGTCGACCACGACCCGGTCGGCCGCCACCCACACCCGGAACGGCAGCCGTGCCCGGACGCCGAGCCCGATCTGCGTGTCCCCTTCGAAGCTGCCGACGAACCGCGCGTCCCGGAAGGTGCGGTACCCGGTGAGGTCCACGCCCTTCAGCCGCTGACCTGCCCGCACGGGATACGTGGGTTTGCCGGTGTCGACGTCGTAGGCGGGGGCCGCCACCCGTACCTCGAGGACGGCGCCGCCGCCGACCGTGATGCGGTTGCCCGAACCGTCCTGGTAGAGACGGCTGACGTACCTGACGGAATAGCCCAGGCCGCTGGTGCCCGCGCCGGGGACGTCGACGACCATGCGGTCGAAGCAGGCGTGCCGGCCGGTCCTGATGTCGGTCACCGACTTTGTCGTGGCGGCGGAGCGGGTCTCGGCCGTGCTGCCCCAGCCGGTGGGGCAGGCCGTCGCCCGGGTAGTGGTGGTCGTGGTGGTAGCGGTGGCCTCGGCCGGGACCGCCGCCACACCCAACGTGGCGGCCATGAGCGCGGCTGTCGTCGCCCATGCGGTTGTATTTCGTCCCATTTCATCCCCTAGAAGGGTGTGTGTCTGATATTAGGCAAGACATTCGGGTCGGCGGAATGGTTGCACCGTTCCGGAGTTCCTCGGTCCGGGGAGTACAACGATCGGCGGCCCGGTCGGGAACCCGCACGGAATCCGGGACGTTCCCCGAAGGACGGCCGCCGCTCACGGGGGCCGCACACATATCGGGGGGCGATGTGACGCGGATGATCGTCGTGGGCGGCGGGATCGCCGGCTCCGGAGCGGCTCTCGCGCTGCACAAGGCCGGTTTCGACGTCACCGTGTACGAGGCGCATCCCGACTCCGCCGAGGACATCGGCGCGTTCCTCACCCTCGCGAGCAACGGCATGCGCGCCCTGGCACAGATGGACGCCTCCGACGCGGTCACTGCCATCGGCTTCCCACTGACCTCCATGCGGGTCCTGGACGACACCGGGGCCGAACTCGCCCAGGTGCCACTCGGCGAGGCGGGTACCCCGCACCTGCGGTACCGATGCCTGCGGCGCGGCGATCTCAACGCCGCCCTCCAGGCCGAGGTCGTCCGCCGGGGCATCGACATCCGGCACGGCAAGCGCCTCGTGTCGGTCGACGACGGCCCGGACACCGTCACCGCCCACTTCGCCGACGGCAGCACCGCGACCGGCCATCTGCTCATCGGCGCCGACGGTCTGAACTCCACCGTCCGCCACCTCATCTCCCCGGACGCGCGCCCGACTTACGCCGGACAGCAGGTCTTCTACGGCTACACCGGCGAAGCCCCCGAAGCCGACCGGCCCGAGACCATCACCATGGTGCGCGGCAGCTCCGTCGCGTTCGGGTACACGGTGTCGCCCGAGGGGGAGACGTACTGGTTCGCGCGCGTCTTTGACGCCCCCTTGGCCACCGATGCCCTCGCCGAAGCCACCCCGGCCCGCTGGCGCGACCGCCTGCTGCCGCCGCTCCGCAAGGACGCCACCCCCGCCGCCGACCTCGTCGCGGCCACGCCCGACCAGCTCATGGTCACCAACGCCACCGAACTGCCCACCGGGACACCCTGGCGCTCCGGCCGGGTCCTGGTCATCGGCGACGCGGCCCACGCGGCGTCCCCGGCGACCGGGCAGGGCGCCTCGATGGCCCTGGAGGACGCCGTCGTCCTCGCCAAGTCCCTGCGGGACGCCCCGGACACCGAGTCCGCGCTCGCCCGGTACGAGAGGCTCCGCCGCCCTCGCGTGGAACACAACATCACCGTCAGCGGCAACATCTCCCGAGGCACCCACACCCCCTCTGGCCCCGGCCCCGGCGGCCCCGGCACCCGAGGCGCGAGCGCGGACCGGCCGGGCGACGACGACCTGATACGACAGCTGGAGTGGGACACCGACCTCTGGCAGTCCGGCCAGTAGGCGGCTCGCGCACCGTGCGTGGCGGTGCCGTAAGTCCATGCAGCCGCCAACTGGCGCAACCTTGGCGCGCGTCCGCCCCTCATACAGGGCGTACCGACCCGGAGCCCCGACCCCGGGTTCGCGGAGAGGAGCGCCTGTTGGCCCGTCAGTTGTCCCGTCGACAGTTCGTGGTCTACTCGGTCGCGGCGACCACCCTGACCGTCGCGGCGCCGCTCGGCTGCGACGGCTCGACCGCCGAGGGCGCCGAGGGCGCCGAGGAAGCCGCGGACGGCGGCCGTCGGTCGTCCGACGTCCTGGTCACCGGCACCGACGAGGAGATGCTGGTCCTGGAGGTCACCCCGGCCAACAAGGTCGTCGTCCGGCTGCCGCGCGTCGAGGTGGGCCAGGGCGTCACGACGGCCGTCGCCATGATGATCGCCGAGGAGCTGGACGCCCGGCTCGCCGATGTCGACATCCCGCTCGCCGACGCCCGCAGTGAGGGCAACCAGTTCACCGGCGGCTCAAGCTCGGTCAGTTCGCTGTACGGCCCGGCCCGCCGGCTGGCCGCCACCGCCCGCGCCAAACTGCTGACCGCCGCCGCCCGCCGCTGGCACGTCCCCGCGCGGACCCTGCGCACCCGGGACACGCGGGTCTTCGCACCGGACGGACGCACGGCCACCTTCGGATCGCTGACCAGGAGCGCCGCCCGGGTCACCCGTCCGACGGTGCCGGCCAAGCCCAAACCGGCGTCCAAGCACCGGGTGATCGGACGGCCGACGACCAGGATCGACGCCCGCGACATCATCACCGGCAAGGCCAAGTACACCGGCGACCTCACCGTGGCCGGAGCCAAGCCGACCGTCGTGGCCCGGCCGCCGACGCTCGGCGGGAAGGTCGTCTCGCTCGACGCCAGGGCAGCCCGCGCCCTGCCCGGTGTGCACGCGGTCGTGCGGATCGACGGAGGTGTCGCCGTGGTCGCGGACACCTTCCACCACGCCTTCCAGGCCCGGGACGCGCTCCGCATCAAGTGGGCGCCGGGCCCCTTGGCGGACCTCTCCGACGCGGCGATCCGCTCCCGGCTGCGCGCCGCGGTCCCCAAGCTGGCGCCCCCGCCGAGCGGTTCGGCGCAGACCGAGGCCCAGTTCGAGTTCGCCTTCGTCAGCCACGCGCCCATGGAGGTGCTCACCGCCGTCGCCGACGTACGCGCACAGCGGGCCGAGATCTGGTTCTCCTCCCAGACGCCGATGTCCGCACGCGAGGACATCGCCTCGGCGATCGGTCTGCCGGTGTCGAAGGTGCGGGTCCATGTGGTGCGCGGCGGCGGCTCGTTCGGGCGGCGTCTGAACTACGACGCCGCGATCGAGGCGGCCCTGATCTCCAAGAAGGCGCGCCGGCCGGTGAAGCTGATGTGGAGCCGGTCCGACGACATCCGGCACGGCAGGATGCGCCCGGCGTCCCAGCACCGGATCCGGGCCAGCCATGAACGGGGCCGGGTGGTCGCCTTCGCCCATGCGACGGCCTCGGTCAGCGAATCCTTCGAGAAACGGGGCCTGTCCGCCCAGGGCGGTGTGCGCTCCGCCGGACGCGCCCCCGCGGCGGCCCCGCTCCCCAGCGACAGCGGCCTCTACAACTTCGGGCGTCTCTCCGGCGACTCGGGCTCGGTCGACCTGGCGATCCCGCTCGGCGCCTGGCGTTCGGTCGACTCCGGCACCGTGCGCACCGCCGAGGAGATCGTCGTCGACGAGATCGCCCGCAGCCTCGGCCAGGACCCGGTCGCCTTCCGCCGTACGACCCTGCGCGGCAAGAGCGTCAAGGCCGTACTGGACAAGGTCGCGAGCGCCGGGAAATGGGGCCGGACCATGCCGACGGGCCACGCCCAGGGCGTCGCCGTCCACGAGGAGTACGACTCCAGCGTGGCGTTTCTCGTCGAGATCGACGCCGTCGATCCGAAGAACCCGCGGGTGACCAAGGTGGTGATGGCGGCCGACGTCGGAACGGCCGTCAACCCGCGCGGGCTGGAGGCCCAGCTCATGGGCACCGCCGTCGACGGGATCTCCACGATCCTGCGCGCCGGACTGCACATCGACCGGGGCGCCGTCCGCGAGAGCAGCTTCGCCGACTTCCACTACGCCCGCCAGCGGCACGCCCCGCAGCACTTCGAGGCGCACATCCTGCCCTCCGACCGCGATCCCGGCGGCGCCGGAGAACTCGGCGTCCCGGCCGCGGCCGGCGCCGTCGCCAACGCCTACGCCCGCGCCACCGGCACCAAGCCGCGCCGCTTCCCGCTGAACTTCTGAGCCACCCGAAGAGAAGGTATTCGATGCCCTCCCACTCCTTCACCCTCAACGGGAAGCGGGTCACCGTGGAAGCGCCCGCCGACATGCCCCTGCTGTGGGTGCTGCGCGACCTGCTGAACGTCACCGGCCCCAAGTACGGCTGCGGCGTGGGCGCCTGCCGCGCCTGCACCAGCCATCTCGACGGCGAGGAGATCCAGCCCTGCGTCGTCCCGGTCGCCGACTGCGCGGGCCGCGAGGTGACCACCATCGAGGGCCTGGCCGACGGCGACCGGCTCCACCCGGTGCAGCAGGCCTGGCTCGACTGCGACGTGGCCCAGTGCGGCTTCTGCCAGCCGGGCCAGATCATGGCCACGGCCGCCCTGCTGAAGAAGACGCCCCGGCCGACGGACGCCGACATCGACCGGATCGAGAACGTCTGCCGCTGCGGCACCTACTCCCGGATCCGCGAGGCGATCGAGAAGGCGGCCGCCGGCGGCTGACCGACCGCCTTCAGCACGGCCCACGACCGCCGTACGCTGAGAGCCGTGCCCAACTCCTCGGACGGCCCTGGCGCCGCGGCGACGCGCTTCACCGGGCTTCCGGCCACCGGTGAACGCCGGCTCTGCGGAACGCTCGCCGAAGTCACCCTCGACGGCGGGCAGGAGGTGATCGTCAAGCGCGGCGCCGGCGACCGGGCCGCGCGGGCCGAGGCGGCCGGGCTGCGCTGGCTGGCCGAGACCGGCACCGTCCGGATCCCCGTCGTGCACGGCCACGACGAGCGGTGGCTGGTCACCGACCGGGTGGCGACCGGGCGCCCCCGCGCCGACGCGGCGGAGCGGTTCGGTCGCGATCTGGCCGCACTGCACGCCGCCGGCGCATCCGCGTTCGGCGCCCCACCGCCCGACGGCCCGCAGGACGCGTACATCGGGCTCGCCCCGATGCGCAACGTCACCGGCCCCGAGTGGCCCCGCTGGTACGCCGAGCACCGGGTGCTGCCGTATCTGCGTCTCGCGGTCGACGCGGGCACGATCGGCGGCGCGGAGGCACCGGTCTTCGAGAAGGTCTGCGAACGGCTCCCCGAACTCGCGGGCCCCGCCGAGCCACCGGCCCGACTGCACGGCGACCTGTGGAACGGCAACGTGCTGTGGGGCGCCGACGGGCACACCTGGCTGATCGACCCGGCCGCGCACGGCGGCCACCGCGAGACCGACCTGGCGATGCTCCACCTCTTCGGCTGCCCCCACCTGGACCGGATCCTGGACGGCTACCGGCGGACCGCCCCGCTGGCCGACGGCTGGGCCGACCGCGTCCCCCTGCACCAGCTCTTCCCGCTCCTGGTGCACGCCTTCCTCTTCGGCCGCGGCTACGCGGAACAGGCCCTCACGGCGGCCAGGACGACTCTGCGCACCGGTTGACGCGCGAACGATTGCCCACGCACGAACCATTGACTGTGCGCCGAACGCTCCCGACACTGGTGTGACTACGTAGTCACACCACCGGTAGCAGAGCTGCCACTGCGCCTGACTACGTAGTCAACAGTCGATCGACCCGCTACCCCCGGGAGCTCCCATGGCGACGACGATGACCGAGGTCGCCCGTGCCGCCGGTGTCTCCCAGAAGACGGTGTCGCGGGTCGTCAACGGCGAGCCGCATGTCAGCCCGGAGGTCCGCGACCGCGTGCTACGGGCCATCAGGGAGCTGGACTACCGCCCGAACAACGCGGCGCGCGCCCTGCTCCTCGGCCGCTACCGGCGGATCGGCGTCGTCTCCCTGGGCACCGCCCTGTACGGACCGTCGACGCTGCTCATCTCCCTGGAGCGGGCCATGCAGCGGGCGGGCTACTCGTTCGCCCTGGCGAGCACCCTGGAGGGGCAGCCGGTGTCCGTCGCCGTCGAGGCGCTGCTGGAGCAGGGCGTCGACGGGATCGTGCTGTCCGAGCCCATCGACGACGGCACACCGCTCAGGCTCAGCGCGGACGTACCCGTGGTCAGCCTCGGTGAGGGCGTCGACCTCAACGCGGGCGTGGGCGCGGTCGTCGGCGCCGACGGGGTCGCGGCCGCCCGCCTGGCCACCGAGCATCTGCTCGCCCTCGGCCACCGCACCGTCTGGCACATCCCCGGCCCGCAGAACTGGTGGGCCGCCCGCGACCGGCTGCGCGGCTGGCGCGAGGCACTGGCCGCCGCCGGAGCCCCCGAACCGCCCCTCGCCACGGAGGGCGACTGGAGCCCGGCGGCCGGATACACGGCCGGCCGGCAGCTGGCCCGACTGGCCGACGTCACCGCCGTGTTCGTCGCCAACGACGACATGGCGATCGGCGCCCTGCACGCCTTCACCGAGGCGGGCCGCCGGGTCCCCGACGACATCAGCGTCATCGGCTACGACGACATCCCCGCCGCGGCCCACCTCTTCCCGCCCCTGACCACCGTCCGCCAGAACTTCACCGCCGTCGCCGACCGCGCCGTCGACCATCTGATCGCCCTGATCGAGGGCCGTCCCGCACCGGCCGAACCCACCGCACCGGCCGTCGAGTTGACCGTACGGGCCTCCACCGGACCCATCCGCACCACGTGAGGAGTCACGTGTGTACACCCCAGCACGCCCGAACCGCCGCGCCCTGCTGCGCGCCGCCCTCGGCACCGGCGCCGCCGCCGCACTCTCCGCCTGCGGAGCCGACAGCACCACCGCCCTCACCTCAGGGAATGTCACCCTCGCCCTGTGGACCCACGACCCCGGGTACGAGGCCTTCTTCGAGAAGGGCATCCCGCAGGCCGACCGGCTCAGCGACTTCCGCTACCACCTGAAGGTCACCCGCGCCGGAGCCCCCGACGTGGTCACCAAACTCCTCGCCCAGGCCGTCGCCGGACGCGGCACCCCCGACCTGGTGGGCTTCGAGATCGGCAGCTTCCCGCGCATGCTGCGCGGCGACATAGCCGAACGGCTCCTGTACGACCTCACCGACGACATAGCCGCCGTACCCGGCCTCAAGGACGACCTGCTGCCCGCCCGCACCGCTCCCTTCAGCAAGGAAGGCCGGGTCTACGCCCTCGACTCCGACACCCCGATGGTCGTCTACTTCTACCGCGACGACCTCTTCGACCGGTACGGCCTGCCGAAGGACACCGCCACCTGGGAGGAGTTCGCCGAACTCGGCGCCCGCGTCCACCGCGACCACGGCGCGTCGATGTGCGTCGTCTCCACCGTCGGCAGCGACGCCGGCCAGGTCGTGCAGTCCTTCCAGATGCTGCTCTACCAGCGCGGCGGCGCCTTCTTCGACGCCGAGCAGAACCTCGTCCTCGACTCACCGGAGGCCGAGGAGGTCCTGCGCTTCCTGTGCGACGGGCTGCGCACCGGCTTCGTCATCGACGTCTCCGACTACTACGGCGCCGCGATGCAGACGGCACTGAAGCAGGGCAAGGTCATCGGACTGCCCATGGCCATCTGGTACAAGAACTACGGCCTCGTACCCAACGTGCCCGAACAGAAGGGGAGATGGCGGGTCAAGGGCCTGCCCCGCTTCGAAGGCGGCGGCGCGGTCACGGCCGCCGCGGGCGGCACCGGCTTCGGCGTCGTCAAGGGCAAGGCCAACACGCGCGCGACCAGGGACTTCCTGTTCGACACCTGGCTCACCCACGAAGGCCAGGTCCGCCGCTTCACCGAGACCGGCTATCTGCCGACCCGCCGATCCGTCTACGACGACCCCCGACTGGGCGCCGCCCGGGACGACTTCTGCGGCGGACAGCGCCTCTTCCCCCTCTACCGCGACCTGCTGTCCCAGGTACCCCCGTTCCATCAGAGCCCCGACCAGTCGATCCTCTACGACGTCCTCGCCGGCAACCTCCTGCGCGCCTACCACGGCGACCTGAGCCCACGTCAGGCCCTGAAACAGACAGCCGCCGACTTCCGCGACCAAGCCGGCCGTTAGGAGGACCCCGCCATGAGCACCGCCCTGGCCGGCCCGAACCGTGCCGCCCCGGACAGCGACCGCGCGGCCGCGACGGGCTCCGCCCGCCGCCGCAAGCAGTCCTGGGCGCCGTACCTGTTCATCTCGCCCTTCTATCTCCTCTACGTCCTGTTCATGCTGGTCCCCGTCGCCGTGTCGCTCTGGCTGAGCCTCACCGAATGGGTCGGACTCGGCACCCCGCACTGGGTGGGCCTGCGCAACTACCGGCTGCTCGCCACCGACATCAGCTTCCACCGCGCCCTCGGCAACACGGCCGTCTTCGTCCTCGTCGCCGTCTGCGTGGTCGTCCCTCTCGCCCTGCTGATCGCCCAGGCCCTCAACACCCGCGGCCTGCGCGTCCGCGACCTGTGGCGCACCGCGTACTTCGTGCCCGTCGTCGTCTCCCCGATCCTCGTCGCGCTCATCTTCGGCCTGATCTTCGACCGGCAGTTCGGGCTCGCGAACTCGGTGCTGCGCGCCCTGTTCGGCACCGGCGGCGTCGACTGGCTGGGCGATCCGAGCCTGGCCAAGGTGAGCATCGCGCTGGTGATGCTGTGGCGCTGGACCGGCTACCTCACGGTCTTCTTCCTCGCCGGACTCCAGAACGTGCCGCGGGAGCTGTACGAGTCCGCGGCCCTGGACGGCGCCGGACGCCTGCGCACCTTCACCACCGTCACCCTGCCCGCCCTGAAACCGGTGACCGCCTTCGTCGTCGTGACGTCGTTCATCGGCGCGGCCCAGATCTTCGAGGAGCCGTACCTGCTCACCGGCGGCGGACCGGCCGAATCCACCCTCTCGGTCACGATGTTCATCTACCGGGCCGCCTTCCAGCGCCAGCAGTTCGGCTACGCCGCCGCGGCGGCCGTCGTGCTCTTCGTCCTCGTCTTCGGGCTGAGCCAACTCGTCAACCGTCTCCTCGGCATCGGGAGGGCCTCATGACGCGCACCCGCGTGCCGCTGTACGGCGCACTCGTCCTACTGGCGGTGGCCTTCCTCGCCCCGCTGCTATGGGCCCTGAGCGGCTCCTTCAAGCCGCGCGGCGACATCTTCGCCTACCCGCCCCGGCTGCTCCCCGACCCGTTCACCCTCGACAACTACCAGCGGCTCTTCTCCGGACAGCCGTTCTGGCGCTGGTTCCTGATGAGCACGGTCGTCGCGCTCACCGCCACCGTCGTGTCCGTCTTCGTCTGCGCCCTGGCCGGCTACGGCTTCGCGAAGTTCCGTTTCGCCGGCCGACGGCTGCTGTTCGGCGTGATGTTCAGCTCGCTGTCCATCCCGTTCGCGGTGATCCTCGTGCCGTTGTTCGTGGTCCTCGTCAAGACCGGTCTCGGCAGCCCGTGGTTCGCACTGATCGTGCCCTGGGTGGCACCCGCGTTCGGGATCTTCATGATGCAGCAGTACATCGTGCAGTCCATCCCGGACTCCGTGCTGGAGGCCGCCCGCATCGACGGGGCGAGCGAGTTCGGGATCTTCCGGACCATCGTGCTGCCCCTGCTGCGTCCCGCGCTCGGCGCGCTCGCCGTGTGGCAGTTCCTCCAGAGCTACAACAGTTTCCTGTGGCCGCTGGTGCTGGTCTCCGACAGCTCCCAGTACACCCTGCCGCTCGGTCTGCAGACCCTGTTCGTGTCGGAGCAACGGCAGTACGACCTCGTCCTCGCCGGCGCGGTCCTCGCCGTCGTGCCCGCAGTCGCCCTCTTCGTCGTGCTGCGCAAACAGCTCCTCGAAGGGCTGTCCACGGGAGCCGTCAAGGGCTGACGCCCCCCGGATTCACCTCAACCACCATATGGGAGAAGGATGTTCGCGCTTCCGCCCCGCGTCCTGTTCGGTGCCGCCTACTACCACGAGTACCAGCCCCACGAGCGACTCAAGGACGACCTGGACCTGATGGCCGAGGCCCGCTTCACGGTGATCCGCGTCGGCGAGTCGGTGTGGTCGACCTGGGAGCCGGAGAACGGCCGCTTCGAACTCGACTGGCTGCAGCCGGTCCTGGACGGCGCCCACGAGCGGGGCATCTCGGTCGTCCTCGGCACCCCGACGTACGCGGTGCCGCCGTGGCTGGCCCGGCAGTACCCGGAGATCGCGGGGGAGTACCGCACCGGCATGCGGCACGGCTGGGGCGCCCGCCAGGAGGTCGACTTCACCCACCCGGCGTTCCGCTTCCACGCCGAACGGATCATCCGCAGGATCGTCGCCCGCTACGCCGACCACCCGGCCGTCATCGGCTTCCAGGTCGACAACGAACCGGGCCTGCACCTCTTCCACAACCACGGCGTCTTCCAGCGCTTCACCGACGACCTGCGCGAACGCTACGGCGACGTCGAGACCCTGAACCGCGAATGGGGCCTGGTCTACTGGTCGCACCGCCTGTCCACCTGGGCCGACCTGTGGACCCCCGACGGCAACGTCCAGCCGCAGTACGACCTGGCCTGGCGGCGCTTCCAGGCCCGCCTCACCACCGAGTTCATCGCCTGGCAGGCCGAGATCGTCCGCGAGTACGCCCGCCCCGGCCAGTTCGTCACCACCTGCATCTCCTACGACCGCCAAGGCGTCGAGGACGACAAGCTGACCGAGTCTCTCGACATCACCGCGGGCAACCCGTACTACACGATGCAGGACGCCCTCGCCCTGCCCGACCGGGGCCGCTCCGGCCAGGACTGGACGACCAACGGCACCTGGGCGCTCTACCGCAGCGCCGACCGCATGTACTCCTCCCGGCAGGAGCCGTTCCTCGTCACGGAGACCAACGCGCAGGCCATCAGCTGGCCGTGGAACAACCGGCCCGCCTACGACGGCCAGTACCGCCAGGCCGCCTGGGCCCTGATCTCGCGCGGCGCCTCGATGATCGAGTACTGGCACTGGCACACCCTGCACTTCGGCGCCGAGACCTACTGGGGCGGCATCCTCCCGCACAACGGCCGCCCCGGCCGCGTCTACCGCGAACTCGCCGCGCTGGGCGCGGAGTTGGAGACGGCCGGCGACCTGGTGGCGTCGCTCACCCCGGACGCCGACGTCGCGTTCCTCTACGACGGCCCCAGCAAATGGGCACTCCAGGCACAGCCCCCGCTGGCCAAGCCCGACGGCGGCCCCGACGACCGGTCCTACGAGACCGTCTTCGACGCCTTCTACCGGGGTGCCTTCGACGCCGGCCTTCAGTCCCGCATCCTCCACCCAGGCCAACTCCCCGACACCGAACTGCCGCCGATCCTCGTCGTCCCGGCCTACTACGCCGCCGACGACGCCGTCCTGGACCGGCTGAAGGCCTACGCCGAGCAGGGCGGCCACCTGGTCCTCGGCCCCCGCACCGGCTACGGCGACCACGAGGCGCGCGCCCGCACCGACGTCCAGCCCGCGCGCCTCGCCGAGGCGGCCGGCGTGACGTACGACGAGTTCAGCAACCTGAACGCTCCGCTCCCCGTGACCGGCACGGGCGCCCTCACCCTGCCCGAGGCCCGCGCCCTGCACTGGGCCGACGGCCTGCAACCGCGGGGCGCCGAGGAGCTGGCGGCCTACGAGCACCCGCACTTCGGCCGCTGGCCCGCCGCCACCACCCACCCCCACGGCGCCGGCCGCATCAGCTACGTCGGCACCGTCCCGGACCCGTCCTTCGCCAAGGCCCTCCTCCAGTGGGCGACTCCGTCCGCCGGCACCTGGCACCCGACGCACCCGAGCGTCACGTCGACCTCGGCCAGGTCCCGTGACGGCCGCCGGATCCGCTTCCTGCACAACTGGTCGTGGGATCCGGTGACCGTCGCCGTCCCGGCGGCCGTACGAGACGTACTCACCGGCACCGTGCACGCCACGGAAGTACCGCTCGGCCCGTGGGATGTGAAGGTCCTTCAGGAGCAGTACGGAGGGGGTGACTGAGTCCGTGCCGCGGTCGGGGCGGTGCCGGGCCGGGCCGCCGCGGCACTGTGACGGACGAAGGGTGCGTGGCGTTCGGTCGATCTGTGCGGGTCAGTGGAGGATCAGTGGGAGGCCGGTCAGATGACGCCGGCGCCGCGCAGGGCCTCGATCTCCTCGCCGGTACGGCCGAGTTCGGTGAGGATCGCCTCCGTGTGCTCGCCCACGGCTGGTACGGGGTCCATGCGCGCGGGCAGCCCGGCGAGGTCGGCCGGCGGAAGCAGGGCCCGCACCGTCGCGCCGCCGGGCACCGCCACGTCGTGCCAGCGGTCGCGGGCGGCGAGGACCGGATGGTCCAGGAACGCCGCGACGTCGTTGACCCCGGCGCAGGCGATGGCGATGGACTCCAGGTCCTTGAGGATCTCCTCGGCGTCGGAGCGGGCGCAGCGCTCGGCGACGTGGGCGTTGAGTTCGTCGCGGTGGGCCACGCGGGCGGAACTCGTGGCGAACCGTGGGTCGTCGATCAGCTCGGGCAGGTCCAGGAACTCCGTGCACAGGACGGCCCACTCGCGCTCGTTCTGGATGGAGAACAGCACCTCCTTGCCGTCGGCGGCGGTGAAGGCGCCGTACGGGGCGAGCGTGGGGTGCTGGGTGCCCAGCCGTGGGGGCTGGGTGCCGCCGTAGCGGGTGTAGTTGGCGGGCTGGCCCATCCACTCGGCCAGCGCCTCGAACAGGGACACCTCCACCGGGTGGACCGTACCCCGGGTGGCGCGCGTGAACAGCGCGGTGAGGATGCCGCTGTACGCGTACATCCCCGCGGCGATGTCGGCGACGGAGATACCGACCCGGGCGGTCCTCTCCGGGGTTCCGGTCAGCGACACCAGGCCGGTCTGGCACTGCACCAGCAGGTCGTAGGACTTGCGGTCGGCCCACGGCCCCGAGGTGCCGTACCCGGAGATCGTGCACGGGATCAGCCGCGGCCACCGCTCACCGAGCGCCTCGACCCCCAGGCCGAGCCGGTCGGCCGCGCCCGGCGCCAGGTTCTGCACGAAGACGTCGGCGTCGTCGAGGAGCCGGTGCAGGATCTCGCGGCCCCGGGGGTCCTTGAGGTCCAGCGTGAGGGATTCCTTGGAGCGGTTTATCCATACGAAATAGCTGGAGTGGCCGTGCACCGCCGTGTCGTAGCGGCGGGCGAAGTCGCCGTCCCCGGGCCGCTCGATCTTGATCACGCGTGCGCCCAGGTCGGCGAGTTGCCGGGTGGCGTACGGGGCGGCCACGGCCTGTTCGAGGCTGACCACCGTGATGCCGGACAGGGGAAGCTGCGACGCGATCATAGGGCCCAGTTCTACGACCCCACCTCACCCCTGTCAATGCCGCCCTGACCCTCTTGACCTGCGCGTTTCTCCACTCGGCCGGCCTCAGACGGGCACCCGGAGCGTCTCCACCGTCCTGACCAGGGGGGCGAGTTCGGGGTTCTGCGCGGCCTGGTCGAGGGCCTCGCGCAGG
>CBFGZZ010000241.1:0-13488 GCA_965653385.1 uncultured Streptomyces sp.
GGGCCCGACGCGCCCGGGGAGCCGTACGACACGACCGTGCCGACCACCTCGTGCCCGAGCAGCATCGGCTCCCTGAGCCGGAAGTCGCCGACCCCGCCGTGCCGCCAGTAGTGGAGGTCGGAGCCGCAGACCCCGCCGTACCGCACGGCCACCAGCGCCTGTCCGGGACCCGGGACCGGCACCGGCAGCTCCTCGACCCGCAGATCGTCCTGACCGTGGATCACACAACCGAGCATCCGCGAGGCCTCCTTCACAGCACGCTCGTCATGCCGCCGTCGACGTACAGCACCTGCCCGCTGACGAAGTCCGCGGCCGGGGAGGCGAGGAACAGCACCCCGCCCACCAGGTCCTCGGTACGGCCCCAGCGGCCGGCCGGGGTGCGGCGGCGCACCCAGGCGCTGAACTCCTCGTCGGCGACTAGGGGCCCGGTCAGCTCGGTCTCGATGTAGCCGGGGCCGAGGCCGTTGACCTGGACGCCGTGCGGCCCCCAGTCGGCGCACATGCCCTTGGTGAGCATCTTCAGGGCGCCCTTGGTCGCGGCGTAGGGCGCGATGCCGGGGCGGACCACCTCGCTCTGCAGCGAGCAGATGTTGACGATCTTTCCGTGGCCGCGTTCCGTCATCCGCCGGGCCGCCTCACGGCCCACCAGGAACGCGCTGGTCAGGTTGGTGTCGAGGATGCGGTGCCAGTCGGAGTCGGTGAACTCCAGGAGCGGGGCGCGCAGTTGCATCCCCGCGTTGTTGACCAGGATGTCCAGCGGGCCCACCCGCTCCTCGACATCCGCTATACCGGCGGCCACCGAGGGTCCGTCGGTGACGTCGAACACGGCCGTGTGGACGTCACCGGGCAGTTCGGCGGCGGCCTTGGTGAGGCGTTCGCCGTCCCGGCCGTTGAGGACCACCGTGCAGCCGGCCTCCGCAAGACCGCGGGCGAGCGCCAGGCCGATGCCCCGGCTGGAGCCGGTGACCAGGGCCGTGCGGCCGCTGATGTCGAAGAGGGGGTGAGCCGTCATCGTCGTACCCCTAAATGACCAGTGAGAGCAGCAGGACCAGACCGCCGGCGACCACCGAGATGATCGTCTCCATCACCGACCAGGTCTTGATGGTCTGGCCGACGTCCAGCCCGAAGTACTCCTTGACCAGCCAGAACCCGGCGTCGTTCACATGGCTGAAGAAGAGCGAACCGGCGCCGATGGCGAGGACCAGCAGGGCCGCGTGGGTCGTCGACATCTCGGCGGCCAGCGGTGCCACGAGCCCGGCGGCCGAGACCGTGGCCACCGTCGCCGAACCCGTCGCCAGCCGGATCGCCACCGCGATCAGCCAGGCCAGCAGCAGGGCCGGGATCGACCAGTCCTTGGAGATGTCCAGGACCATCTGACCCACACCGGTGTCGATCAGGGTCTGCTTGAAGCCACCGCCCGCGCCCACGATCAGCAGGATGCCCGCGATGGGCGCGAGGCTCTTCTCGACCAGCGGCGAGATGCGCTCCTTGCCGAACCCGGCCGGCTTGAGCAGCGTGAAGATGCCCAGAAGCACGGCGGCGAGCAGCGCGATCATCGGGGAGCCGACGACGTCGAACACGCGCTGCACGGTGTTCTCGGGGTCGTCGATCACGATGTCGACCAGCGCCTTCGACAGCATCAGGACGACGGGCAGGAGGATCGTGAGCAGCGTCGGCCCGAAGGCGGGGCGCTGCTGTGGTTCCTTGGAGGCCCGCTCCTCGGGCGACTGGCCGGATTCCCCGAGCGCCTGGAGCATGCGCTCCGGCGCCGGGACGTCCACCCAGCGGGCCGCGTACCGCGAGAACACCGGACCGGCGATGATCACCGTCGGGATGGCGATCAGGACGCCGAGCGCCAGCGTGACGCCCAGGTCGGCGCCGACCGCGTCGATCGCGACCAGCGGGCCGGGGTGCGGCGGGACCAGGCCGTGCATGACGGAGAGACCGGCGAGGGCCGGGATGCCGATGCGCATCAGCGAGTAGTTGCCGCGCTTGGCGACCATCAGCACGACCGGGATCAGCAGTACGACACCGACCTCGAAGAACAGCGGCAGGCCGATCACCGAGGCGATCAGCACCATCGCCCACGGCATCGAACGGCCGCCCGCCTTGGCGAGGATGGTGTCGACGATCTGGTCGGCGCCGCCGGAGTCGGCGAGCATCTTGCCCAGGATCGCGCCGAGGGCGATCAGCACGCCGACGCCGGCCACCGTGGTGCCGAGTCCGGCGCTGAAGCTGGTGATGACCTTGTCGAGCGGTGCTCCGGCGATGGCGCCGAGCGCCAGCGACCCGAGGGTCAGCGACAGGAACGCGTGGAGTTTGAACTGGGTGATGAGCAGGACGATGACGGCGATGCCCGCCAGGACGGCGATGCCCAGCTGAGCGTGGCCGGCCGAGGTGATGGGCTCGACGGTGTCCGCTGCCAGCATCTCGACGCTGAGTCTGGTCACGGGGGTTCCCTTGCAGGTACGGGGGTTGGGGGAGGGATGGTGCCGCGGGGGGTGGCGGTGGTGCGGGGTGTTGCGAGGGGTGTTACGCCGCTGAGCCCGGAAGCTCGCTCAGCGCCTTGGCTGCCCGTTCGGTGATCTCCTCCGGGCTGCCGGCGACATCCACGGCGGCTCCGGCCTCGTCGGCCTGGAGCGGCTGGAGCGTGGCGAACTGCGAGTCCAGCAGCGCGGTCGGCATGAAGTGCCCCTGCCGGTGCGTCATCCGGTCCTCGATGAGCGATCGGTCGCCGGTGAGGTGCACGAACACGACGCCGGGCGCGGCGGCCCGCAGCCGGTCACGGTAGGACCGCTTCAGCGCCGAGCAGCTGACCACCCCGCCGAGCCCGGCCCGCTCGTGCGCCCAGGCGCCGATGGCGTCGAGCCACGGCCACCTGTCGTCGTCGTCGAGCGGGGTGCCGGCCGACATCTTGGCGATGTTGGCCTGCGGGTGGAAGTCGTCGCCCTCGGCGTACGGGACGCCGAGCCGGGCGGCGAGCAGGGGACCGATGGTGGTCTTGCCGGTGCCCGCGACGCCCATGACCACGACGACATGGGGGGTACTCATCGCTGCCTCACTGTCTGCTGTCTTCGTCGACACGTGATGTCGACGCCACTGAAACTCATTAGGTACGACTAATTCAAGACCCTGTGACATATAAGTCTGACTTTTTGATCGCGTGATCTGCCCCGTACGCTGAGTGCATGAGCACAACGGGCCGGGGGCTGCACGGCCAAGTACTGGAAACCCTCGGCCCCGCGATCACGGCGGGTGAGTACCCGCCGGGCAGCGTTCTGCGCACGGACGAACTGGCGCAGCGCTTCGACGTCTCCCGCTCCGTGATGCGCGAGGCGGTCCGCGTCCTGGAGTCCATGCACCTGGTGGAGTCTCGCCGCCGCGTGGGCGTGACGGTCCGTCCCAAGGCCGAGTGGAACGTCTACGACCCCCAGGTCATCCGCTGGCGCCTGGCCGGCGCCGACCGCCCCCAGCAGCTGCGCTCACTCACGGTGCTGCGCTCGGCGATCGAGCCGGTGGCGGCGGGCCTGGCCGCGAAGCACGCGACGGCCGACCAGTGCGCCGAACTCACCGAGTGCGCCCTCGGCATGGTCGCCCACTCCCGCGGCCACCAACTTGAGGGCTACCTCGTCCACGACGTCGCCTTCCACCGTGTCGTCCTCAACGCCTCCGGCAACGAGATGTTCGCCCGCCTCGGCGACGTCGTCGCCGAGGTCCTCGCGGGCCGCACCCACCACGAGGTCATGTTCGAGGACCCCGATCCGGCCGCGGTCACCCTGCACGTTCAGGTCGCGGAGGCGGTCCGCGCGGGCGACGCGGCCCGCGCCGAACACCTGACCCGCGAGATCACCATGGGCGCCCTCCAGGAACTGGACATCCTGGCGCCATGACCGAGGACCGCCGCCGCGCGGACATCGAGCGCATCATGGAGCCGCTGAAGGCGAACATGCCCGAGGCGGACGACTTCGGCTTCTAGGCGATCCACGAACCCGGCTGCCTCACTGTCTGGGCCACGTCCTGGTTCGCGACCGTCACCGACCGCGAGGGCAACGAGTTCCCGCCGGGCCGGCGGGACATCCCCTGGTCAGGCCGGGAACTCCCCGTCCACGTACACCCAAGCCCTGTCCACCCGCTCGAACCGGCTCCGCTCATGCAGCGACCCGCCCCGGTAGGACGCTCGGAACTCCACCGTGCCGGACGTGTGGAACGCCGTACCGTCACCGGTCGCGAGGATCTCCAGCCCCGTCCACCGCATCCCCGGATCGAGTTCCAGCCGCGCGGGCCGCGTCCGCGGATGCCAGGTCCGCAGCAGATACGCCGCGTCCTGCTTCACGAACGCGCTGTACCGCGACCGCATGAGCGCCTCGGCGGTCGGCGCGGCCGCCGCACCTGAGTGATAGCGGCCGCAGCACTTGTCGTAAACCTCGGGCAGCCCGCACGGGCAGGAACGCGTCGTCATGCCCGCCATTGTCCTAGCCCGCCGCCCGTGTCCGCGCCCCCGGCAGCGGCGGCAGCGCCGCCCCGTGCACCCACGCCTCGAACAGCTCCTCCACCGGCTCGGTCGCGAAGCGGGCCACGTGGGAGGTGAAGGCGGCCGTCGTCACCGTGCCGCCGCGGTGCAGCTGGCCCCAGGCGCGCAGCATGCGGAAGAAGGCGATGTCGCCCATCGCGCAGCGCACCGCGTGCAGGACGAGCCCGCCGCGTTCGTAGAGGCGGTCGTCGAACATCGACTTGCGGCCGGGATCCGCCAGCCGCAGGTCCTGCGGCTGCGCGGACAGCAACCGGTGCGCGGCGGCGGCGAGTTGCTGGGCCGTACGCCCGCCCGAGCGCTCCGACCACAGCCACTCGGCGTACTTGGCGAAGCCCTCGTTCAGCCAGATGTGCCGCCAGTTGGCGATGGACACGCTGTTGCCGAACCACTGGTGCGCCAGCTCGTGCGCGACCAGCCGCTCCGAACCCCGCGCCCCGTCCACGTGGTTGGCGCCGAACAGCGACAACCCCTGGGCCTCGACGGGCACATCGAGTTCCTCCTCGGTCACCACGACCGCGTACTCGTCGAACGGGTACGGCCCGAACAGTTCCTGGAACAGCTCCATCATCTGCGGCTGGCGCGCGAAGTCCCGGGAGAACTCCGGCAGCAGATGCGCCGGGATGTGCCCGTGCTGCGGCACTCCGCCCAGGCCCGGATCGCCCAGTAGCACCGTCTGGTACTTGCCGATCGACAGGCCGACCAGATAGCTCGACGTCGGCGCCGACTGCTCGTACACCCAGGTGGTCGTGGACGCCTTCGTCGTCCGGGTCAGCAGCCGCCCGCCCGCCACCACCGCGTACGCCGACGGCGTGGTGATCGAGAGCTGGTAAGAGGCCTTGTCGGCGGGCCGGTCGTTGCACGGGTACCACGACGGCGCCCCGATGGGCTGGCTCGCCACCAGCGCCCCGTCCTCCAGCTCCTCCCAACCGAGCCCGCCCCAGGGGCTGTTCACCGGCTTGGGGTTGCCCGACCAGTGCACCTCGACCGTGAAGGCGGCCCCGGCGCGGACGGGCTTGGCCGGGCGGACGCGCAGCCGTCCGCCGCGGTGCGTGTAGTGCGGCTGCCGTCCGTCGACCCGGACCCGCCCGATCCTGAAGTCGGCCAGGTTCAGCACGAACTCGGTCAGCGGCGCCCGTCCCGCGATGGCGTTGATCCGGGCCGTCCCGGAGAGCCGGTTCGGGGCCGGGCGGTAGTCCAGCGCGAGCTCGTACCGGTGCACCCGGTACCGGGGATCGCCGTGCTCCGGGAAGTACGGGTCCGCGCCCGCCGCCTGCTGAACTGCCACTGCTGTCTGTGCTCCCTGCGCCGTACTGATGCCACTCCCCGCCGGCCCACGCCTCTCCGGCTCCGAGTGGGCCGGCATCAAGGACGCCATGCCTCGATCGGATTGCCGAGCCAACGGGTGTCGTCGGGGACGGACTCCGCGGCCATGACGAGCGAGGCGGGACCCAGCGTCGTACGGGCCCCGATCACGCTGCCGGGCAGGACGATCCCGCCAGGACCCAGCGTCGCGCCCTCACGGAGGACCACAGTATCCGTCCGCAAGATCCGGTCGTGGAAGAGGTGTGTCTGGAGCACACAGCCCCGGTTCACGGTGGCCGCGTCCTGAAGCGTCACCAGATCCGTCTCCGGCAGCCAGTAGCTCTCGACCCACACGCCCTTGCCGATCCGCGCCCCGAGCCCGCGCAGCCAGGCCGTCATCACCGGCGTACCCGGCACGGAACCCGCCAACCACGGCACCGCGAGCACCTCGACGAACGTGTCCGCCAGCTCGTTGCGCCACACGAAGGACGACCACAGCGGATGCTCCCCGCTGCGATGCCGCCCCACGAGCAGCCACTTGGCCACGACGGACACCAGCCCCGCCACGGCCCCGGCACCCAGCAGCACCAGCCCCGACAGCAGCGGCGCCCACACCCCCAGCGCACACAGCGCGGCGATCGTCAGCACCGCAAGACCCGCCGAGCAGAACACCGGCACGATCCGGCACAGCTCCACCAGAGCGCGCGCCCACAGCAGCCGGGCCGGGGGGTCGTACGTCAGGCTCTGGTCGCCGTCGGCGGCGGCACGCGGCAGCTTCACCGGCGGCAGCCCCAGATACGACGTGCCCTTCTTGGCCTTCTTCGGGGTCGCCGACAGCACCCCGACCAGACCGCCGTCCGGCACGGAACGCCCCGGCGCGGTCATCCCGGAGTTCCCCAGGAAGGCCCGCCGCCCGATCTGAGCCCGCCCGATCCGCATCCAGCCACCACCGAGCTCGTACGGCGCGGTCAGCGTGTCGTCGGCCAGGAACGCGCCCTCGCCGACCGTCGTCAGGCTCGGCAGCGCCAGCACCGTCGACACCTCGGCACCCCGCCCGATCCGCATCCCGAGCAGCCGCAGCCACACCGGCGTGACCAGCCCGGCGTACAGCGGGAACAGCGTCTCGCGCGAGCGGTCCATCAGTTGCGTGACCGTCCAGGCCTGCCAGCCGACCCGGCCGTGCGTCGGGTGCGTGCCCTCGCGCAGCCCGAGGCTCAGCAGCCGTACGGCGAGAAGGATCAGCACGGCGTACGCCAGCCCGAAGGCGAGCGTCGCCGGTACGAGCGCCAGCGCGGCGCCGACCAGCGGCGCGTCCGGCGTGAGGAACACCCGGGCCACGAGGAACGCGGCCGCCCCCGCCAGCACCGGCAGCGCGGTGAGCGCGAAGCCCGTGACGCCGTACATGACACGCCAGTACGTCCCACGCCGCGGCCGTTCCTTCGGCCAGTTGCGCTTGGCCTTGCCCAGTTTGACCGCGGGCGCGCCCGCCCATCGCTGACCGGTGGGAATCTGACCCGTCACCGCCGAACCGGGCGCCACCTCGGCCCGCTTGCCCACCCGGGCCCCCGGGAAGAGCATGCTGCGCGTGCCGACGACGGCATGCGCGCCCACCTTCACCGTGCCGACCTCCAGCCGGTCCCCGTCCAGCCACCACCCGGACAGATCCACCTCGGACTCGACGGCCGCGCCCCGGCCCAGCTTCAGCAGCCCGGTGACCGGTGGCAGCGAGTGCAGGTCGACATCGGGCCCGACCTTGGCGCCCAGCGCCCGCGCGTACCGCTCCAGCCACGCCCCGGTCAGCGAGGTGGCCCCGCTGAACTCGGCCAGCCGCTCGGCCGTCCACAGCCGTACATGCACACCGCCACCGCGCGCGTACCGGCCGGGCTTCACCCCCCTGAGCAGCAGCCGCGCACCCCCGGCCGCCAACGCCAGCCGCCCCGGCGGACTGAACAGGACCACGGCTCCGACCGCGACGAGCCACCAAGGGGCCGTGGGCAACCACCCGTAGGCGGGCAGCAGATTGCCGAGCGCCGCCAGCGCGACGGTCCAGCGCAGGCCGAGCAGCGTGAACAGCGGAAGGAGCAGCAGGACCTGGATCACCTGCGCGCGCCTCGGCACCGGGGCGATCACCCGCTCCGCCCCGTCGTCCTGCGCGGAGTCCTCAAGCCGTCGGGCCAGCTTCCGCAGCACCGGCTGCTGGTAGATGTCCAGGACGGCCGAACTCGGATAGCGGGTCCGCAGCCGCGTCGTCAGCTGCGCGGCGGCCAGACTGCTGCCGCCGATCGCGAAGAAGTCGTCGGAGGCGCTGGTCACGGGGATGCCGAGCACCTCGGTCCACTGCTCGGCGAGCCAGGCCTCGGTGCCGTAGAGCTGCTCGGCCGGACCACCGCCGCCCTCCAGGCCCGCGAGCGGCCAGGGCAGAGCGTTGCGGTCCACCTTCCCACTCGTACGGGTCGGCAGATCCTCGACCGGCGCGAGCAGCGGCACGAGCGCCGCTGGCAGTTCCGCCCGCAGCCTCTCGACCGCCGCCGCCTGGTCCCAGCCGTCCTGAGTGACGACATACCCGACGAGCAGCTGATTGCCACTGCGGGCGGTCCGCACGGCGGCGGCCGCACCGGCCACCCCGGGCAGCGCCTGCAACGCGACATCCACCTCACCGAGCTCGATCCGCCGCCCGCCGAGCTTGATCTGCTCGTCGGCCCGCCCCAGGAAGACCAGCCCCTCGGGCTCCGCCTTGACGAGGTCACCACTGCGGTACGCGCGCTCCCACCCCAAGGACTCCAGCGGCGCGTACTTCTCCGCCTCCTTCTCGGCGTCGAGATACCGCGCGAGCCCGACCCCGCCGATCACCAGCTGCCCGCTGCCGCCCATCGGCACGGGCTCCCCGGCCTCGTCGACGACGGCCAGCTCCCAGCCGTCCAGCGGCAGCCCGATCCGGATCGGCTCCTCGCCGCTCATCAGCGAGGCGCAGGCCACGACGGTCGCCTCGGTCGGCCCGTACGTGTTCCAGACCTCGCGCCCCTCGGTCACCAGCCGCTGCGCCAGCTCGGGCGGACAGGCCTCACCACCGAAGATCAGCAGACGTACGTCGCCCAGGGTCTCGGGCTCCCAGAGCGCGGCCAGCGTCGGCACCGTCGACACGACCGTGATCTCCTGCTCGACCAGCCACGGCCCGAGATCGGCACCGCTCCTGACCTGCGAGCGCGGCACCGGCACCAGACAGGCGCCGTACCGCCACGCCAGCCACATCTCCTCGCAGGACGCGTCGAACGCGACCGAAAGACCCGCCATGACCCGGTCCCCGGGCCCGATCGGCTCCTCGGTGAGGAACAGCGCGGCCTCCGCGTCCACGAACGCGGCGGCACTGCGGTGCGAGACGGCGACGCCCTTCGGCTTCCCGGTGGAACCCGACGTGAAGATGATCCACGCGTCGTGCTCGACGCCGGGACGCCCGGCGGCACACTCGGACGTACCGTGCACGGCGATCTCGTGCCCGGCCCCGATCACGGCCCGTACGTCCGCCTCCCCGAACACCAGCTCCGCCCGCTCGTCCGGGTCCTCGGCGTCCACGGGGACGTATGCCGCACCGACCGCGAGCACGGCGAGGATCGCGACGTAGAGGTCATTGGTCCCGGACGGCACCCGCACGCCCACCCGGTCCCCGAGCCCGACGCCGGCCGCGGCGAGCCCGCGCCGCAGCCGCTGCACCTCGACGGCCAGCGCCCGGTAGGTGAGGCTGGTCGTGCCGTCGTCGAGAGCGGGCTCGTCCGGATACGACCGTACGGACGCCTCGAAGACGTCGACGAGGGTGCGCGGTGAGGCCGCCGGGCCCCCGGAGAAACGTGCCGTGTCGCCGAACTTCTCGCGGATCTCATCGTCGAGCAGGCCGAGAGCGCCGCCCTCGTGAATGGCTGCCATCCGGTCCTCGCGTCTCGATCCCGGATGCCTCCGGGGCGCTGGCGGGCCCGCAGGTTCGCCTGGGGTTGTCCGGCTCCAGCTCCGTAACAAGCCGGAAATTTTAGTACGACGCTAGGTTCGCGGCCCTTGGTTCACCACCCGGGACGCCCGTTCGGGGCGTCCGGGGCGCTGACCGACCTGCGTTGACCTGGTGATCTTCGACCGACGAGACATGCCCCACACAGCGCGTGACCAAGGGGTGGACACAGTGTCCGGATGGCTCATTACGAGATGCCGAGACACCCGTGTTCGGCGGGAATGGACACGAACCGCGGGCTGCCGCGGGTCGGTGTCCCGATGCCGGAGGCCTGATGTCGAACCCCGTACACGGCGGTCGCGCGGGGAGAACCCTGCGGAGCGCGGCCTCGGCGGTTCTGATCGTCCTCGCATGCGTCCTGACCCCCGTCACCGTGATCACGGTCTGGGTGCACGACATCGCCCTCGACACCGACCGCTACGTCAGGACGATGAAGCCGCTCGCCACCGACCGCGCCATCGAGGACGCGGTGCGCCACCGGCTCGTCGACGCGGTGGACGTCCGCGTGAACGGCAAGCAGATCACCGCCGACATCTCGAACTGGCTGAAGTCGCAGGGCCTGCCGCCCCGGGCGGCCGACGCCGTCAAGGCACTGGCCCCCCAGGTGGACGAGGCCGCGCACGCCGCGGCAGACCGGGTCGCGAAGCGCTTCGTGGAGAGCGACCGGTTCGAGAAGCTGTGGGTCACGGCGAACCGGACCGCCCACTCGGCCGTCGTGCACGCCCTCACGGGCAAGGGACGCGGGGCGATCGGCGTCGCGGAGGGGACCGTGACCCTTGACGTCGGGACCGCTGTGGAGCAGGTCAAGAAGGATCTCGTGGACGCCGGTGTGCAGCCGGCCGCCAAGATCCCGGCCGTCGAGAAACAGGTGGTCCTGTTCCAGTCCGACCAACTCGACCAGTTCCAGGACGCGGCGCACGCGCTGGACCTGGCCGGCTACTGGATGCCGGTGATCACCGTGCTCCTGGGGGCGGCGGGCATCCTGTTGGCCCACCGTCGCAGACGGGCGCTGGCGAAGGCCGCCCTGGGAGCGGCCGTGGGCTGTCTGATCGTCGCCATCGGCCTCGTCGTCGCCCGCCGCTACTACCTGGACCACCTCCCGCCGAGCGTCCTGTCCGAACCGGCGGCGGCCGCGGTCTTCGACACCCTGCTGCGCTTCCTGAAGGCCACGCTGCGCACCGTCATCGTGCTCGGTGTGATCGTCGCCCTCGGCGCCTACCTCGTCGGACCGGGCCGGCTGCCGCGCGCGGTGCGCTCCGGCTCCGAACGCGGCGCCGACTCCGCGGCCCGGTGGGCGGAGGCCCACGGCATCACCACGGGCCGGGCCGGCACCTGGACCGAGGACAACCGGAAGTGGCTCACGCTCGGAGCCCTGCTGGTGATCGCGCTGGTGTTCGCACTCTGGAACGACCCCACGACCCTCACGGTCCTGGTCCTGGCGATCATCCTGCTCGCGGCACTCGCCGTGATCGCCCTGCTGGCGGCCGACGGCCGCGGCACGGCCGAAACGGCCCCGGAAAAGCAAGAAACCCCTGATTGACAGGGGTTTCGCTGGTGTCCGAGGGGGGACTTGAACCCCCACGCCCGATAAAGGGCACTAGCACCTCAAGCTAGCGCGTCTGCCATTCCGCCACCCGGACAAGGTGTCTGTCGTGCGAGGTTTCCCCCGCGGCGACAGAGGAAACATTACCAGGCTTTCGAGGGTGCCCGATCACCCCCCGTCGCGGCGTTAACGGCGTGTGACGGGACGCGGCCGGTCTTGGGCCGGGGACCGTGGAGGGGGAGGATGAGGGGGACCACCAGCAGCAACAGCGCGGGAGGAAGCAGCGTGAGCGAGACGGACACGGCCAGGGGCGTCACCGGCGAGGACGAGGTCGTGGACCTCTGCCGCGAGCTGATCCAGATCGACACCAGCAACTACGGCGACCACTCGGGTCCCGGCGAGCGCAAGGCGGCCGAGTACGTCGCCGAGAAGCTCGCCGAGGTGGGCCTCGAACCGAAGATCTTCGAGTCCCACCCGGGACGCGCCTCCACGGTGGCCCGCATCGAGGGGGAGGACCCGTCCCGGCCCGCGCTGCTCATCCACGGCCACACCGACGTCGTGCCGGCCAACGCCGACGACTGGACCCACCACCCCTTCTCCGGCGAGGTCGCGGACGGGTGCGTGTGGGGGCGCGGGGCCGTCGACATGAAGGACATGGACGCGATGACCCTGGCGGTCGTACGCGACCGGCTGCGCAGCGGCCGCAGGCCCCCGCGCGACATCGTGCTCGCGTTCCTCGCCGACGAGGAGGCCGGCGGCAAGTTCGGCGCCCGGTTCCTCGTCGACAAGCACCCGGACCTCTTCGAGGGCGTCACCGAGGCGATCAGCGAGGTGGGCGGGTTCTCGTTCACCGTGAGCGAGGAGCGGCGGCTCTATCTGATCCAGACGGCCGAGAAGGGCATGCACTGGATGAAGCTGACCGTGGCCGGTACGGCCGGACACGGGTCGATGATCCACCGGGACAACGCGATCACCGAACTGTCGGAGGCCGTCGCGCGCCTCGGCCGGCACAGGTTCCCGGTGCGGGTCACCAAGACCACCCGGGCCTTCCTCGACGAACTCGGCGACGCCCTCGGCACCGAGCTGGACCCGGAGAACATGGAGGGCACCCTCGCAAGGCTCGGCGGTATCGCCAAGCTCATCGGCGCGACCCTGAGCAACACCGCGAACCCCACCCAGCTCGGTGCCGGCTACAAGGTCAACGTCATCCCGGGCGAGGCCACCGCGCACGTCGACGGCCGCTTCCTGCCCGGGTTCGAGGAGGAGTTCCTCGCCGACCTCGACACGATCCTCGGCCCGAACGTACGGCGCGAGGACGTGCACGCCGACAAGGCCGTGGAGACCGGCTTCGACGGGGCGCTCGTCGCGGCGATGCAGTCCGCGCTGGTCGCCGAGGACCCGGCGGCCAAGGCGATCCCCTACATGCTCTCCGGCGGAACCGACGCCAAGTCCTTCGACGACCTGGGCATCCGGGGCTTCGGCTTCGCTCCGCTGAAGCTGCCGCCGGAGCTGGACTTCGCGGGCATGTTCCACGGCGTGGACGAGCGGGTACCGGTGGACGGGCTGCGATTCGGGGTCCGGGTGCTCGACCGGTTCATCGATGCGTCCTGAATTGGCCCGCTGAAAGCACACTTCGGTATTCGACCAGACGTACTGGCCGTGACCGGCGCGAGTGAACGCGCTCATCAGGTCGTAGCCCTATTAGTTCCTCCTCGTTACAGGTGATGCGATCAGCTACTTGTGATCGCATTGCCAACAAGGAGGAATAATGATCAAGAAGGTCGTCGCTGCTGCGGCTGCCACCAGTGGGCTGGTTCTCGCGGGCGCGGGCCTGGCCGTTGCCGACTCCGGTGCCCAGGGTGCCGCGGTGCACTCCCCGGGTGTCCTGTCGGGCAACGTCGTCCAGGCGCCGATTCACGTCCCCGTGAACGTCTGCGGCAACACGGTCTCCGTGATCGGGCTGCTGAACCCCGCCTTCGGCAACACCTGCATCAACAAGTGACGTTGTGCCTCGCCCTGTGAAAAGGGCTGAGCCCGTCGGGCCCGGTGGGCGGGGCCGGCGCGCCGGGGGCGGCCCGCGGTTGGGGGGGGGGGGGGGATTACCCGCGGGCGTTTTTA
>CBFGZZ010000242.1:0-13479 GCA_965653385.1 uncultured Streptomyces sp.
CACGTCATCTTGCATGGGCTTAGGGCTGAGGAAGCGAGCCGCCTCGCCGAGCCGCCGGTCCCATGGATCGGCCGCCTACGCCGGAGCCATCAGCAGCGGCCGTGCACGTTCCCGAAGCTCGACCACCCGCGGTTCGTCGCCGTACGGCTCCAGGCGGTGCAGCAGGTCCTTCACGTACTCCGTGGTGCGCGCGGACGATATCCGCCCCGCGACCTCGACCGCCCGCACGCCCTGCTCGCAGGCCGCGTCGAGGTTGCCCGACTCCAGCTCGGCCACCGCCGAGACGACCAGTCGCAGTCCGTGCGAGCGCACGAACTCCTCCGTCGGCTTCGACAGCGCCTGTTCCGTGAACCGCCGTACCTGGCGTGGTGCCTTCAGGTCGCGGTAGCACTCGGCGGCGTCCGCGGCGAAGCGGTCGTAGGAGTAGAAGCCGAGCCAAATCGGGTCGTTGTCGCCCTCCCGGGACCGCTCCAGCCAGCCTTCCGCCGCCTTCAGCGCCGCGCCGGCGGCCTGCGCGTCACCAGCGCGCGCGTGTGCGCGTGCCTCGACGAGACGGAAGAAGCTCATGGTGCGGGCCGTGGCCAGCCCCCGGTTGCGTTCCAGCGCGGCCTGCGCGAGGTCGACGCCCTCGTCGCCGAAGCCCCGGTAGGTCGCCTGGAGCGACATCGACGCCAGCACGTACCCGCCGAGGGGCACGTCGGCCGCCGCGCGGGCGAGCCGCAGCGCCTGGATGTAGTAGCGCTGGGCGGCCTCCTGTTGCCCGGTGTCGAAGGCCATCCACCCGGCGAGACGGGTGAGTTCGGCCGAGGCACCGAACAGCGCCCGGCCCACCTCGTCGGAGTACGAGCCGAGCAGCAGCGGCGCCGCCTCCACCCGTAAGCACTCGGGCACCATGGACGAACGCCAGTCGCCGCCTCCGTACTTGGAGTCCCAGCGCCTGGCGTCCTCGGCGGCCTCCCGCAGCTTCTGCACATCGCTGTGGCCGACTTTGAGCGGTGCGCCGGAGCCCTCGGCGGAGTTCACCTCGCGCGCCACCGAACTGTCGGCCGGAGTTATCAGCCACCGTGAGGCGGGCGTTGCGTATGCGCTTACTGCGAACGAACCGGCCAGCGACTGCCAGATGCCGCCGGAGCCGGCGCGCCGCCCGGCGAGGTCGAGACGGTAGAGCTCGGTCGCCGACTTCACCGCCTGTCCGACGTCCCGGGGGAAGGCGAGGCCCACTTCGGGTGCGGGGTCCGCGTCCGCCAGGCCGATCTCGTGGAGCGGCACCGGGCGGCCCAGCTTCTGGCCGATCGCGGCGGCGATGAGGTGCGGGGCGGCACCTTGCGGCACCATGCCCTTCGACACCCAGCGCGCCACCGACGTCTTGTCGTAGCGAAGAGTCAGGCCCCGCTGAGCGCCAAGGTCGTTGACGCGTCGGGCGAGTCCTGCGTTGCTGATTCCCGCGAGGGCGAGAACGGCGCCGAGTTTTTCGTTCGGCCCGCGTTGCTCCCTGGACATGCGCCACCCCTCGACACAGACGGCTGCCGCGCTGGCATAACCACGCGGCATTCGTAAACCCAGCGTAGTTCGCCGCATCCCAAGCGTTAAGGGGCATTCTTCCGGATGGCGGGATTGTGGCCCGTACTCAAGTGCGCGCCCCATACGCACAGTTGTGACGTGCTCCCGCTGTGTGGCCGTGCGCCCGTCCGTGCGCTCTTCTCCAGCCACCGGGGGAGCGGTTCCATGGCTCATGCGTGGGTCGGCCCGCTGTACTGGATCCAGTGGGCTGGGGGATTCCGCCGCCTACATCCCCGCGGGCGGCGGAACGGTCCGGGGGGCGTACACCGTTCCCCGGACTGCGCGCACCGCGAGCACACCGAGTAGTGCGCGGGGATTGCACGGAGTGTGCGTGAGCCTGTCCTCGCGTCGCCGATTTGGCTGAAAACCGACCCAGCCTCGCCCCGGTAATTGCCGCTCCGACCATGGGACTTGAGGGCGCGAAGGGCGTTCTTGGGGAGCGCATCGGGGGCGCATTCGAGTCGCCGTCGCTGGCCGATCCCATTGCCTCGTCCGGGTGTTCGGATCGCGCGACGGTCTTCACGCGCTGACAAATCCGGGATCTCGAGCGGCTCCGCCGCCGCTCCGGCGCGCGTCCTTCATGGCAGCATGGTGACCGGTTCGTACGGTGCACTGGTTGTCCACAGCCTGTGGAGGCGGCGATGCGGTGGTTGGTGGGATGGAGCAGCACCACCGCGGTGGCCGCCGGTATCGGCTCCGCGGGGGCCACCGGAAGCGACGGCGAGACCGTGCACCCGGTCGGCTCCCAACTCCTGTGGGGCGACCCCGATCCGCTGTGGGCCGTCGGCGACTGGCGCCCGGACGAGGTGCGCGTGGTCAAGGCCGACGCGCAGAACAGGATCGCGGTCCTCGGCACCTGCGGCGCGAGTGACGAACAGCTGCGCCTCGGCCTGTTCGCCGCGCGCGGAGGCGCACTTCGGCATCTGACGGCCTGGTCCGGCAGCTACACGGCCGTCGTCCAGGTCGGCCGCCGGGTCATGGTGTGCGGCGATCTGGCGGGTGCGCGGCCGGTGTTCTACACCCCCTGGGCGGGCGGTACGGCCTACGCGACCGCCGCGCTCCCCCTCGCCGACCTCATCGAGGCCAACCTCGACTTCGGCCACCTCGCCGCGCTGCTGGCCGCCCCCGACGTGCCGGCCGCCCTGCACGACTCCACCCCGTACGACGGCGTACGGCGCATTCCGCCGGGGCATGCGCTGATCCTGCGCACCGGGGCGCGCGAGATCGCCGGGTACGAGCCGGTCGCCTCACTGGCGGTCGCGGCGCCCGCAGCGGACCCGGACAGCGCGGTGGACGCCGTCCGGGACGCCCTGGTCGAGGCGGTACGCGCGCGTCTGTCCGCGCCCCGCCATGTCCCCGGCGCCGACATAGACCCCGGCCCGGTCCCGGGCATGGGCCCCGCCGAACGGCGTGCCGCGCGCGGGATGCCGGTACCGGGCATCGGCGCGGACCTGTCCGGCGGTCCCGCGTCAGGCACCCTGGCGCTGCTCGCGGCCGGCCTCCCCGGGATGCCGGGCACGGTCCTGGGCCACGGCACGGGAGCGGGGGAGCGCCTCCTGGCGGTCACCTTCAACGACCTCGCGGTGGGCGGCCGCGAGGCCGAGCTGGAGCGGGCCGGGAACCTCGCGGCCAACCCCCGCCTGCACCACGTGGTGGTCACGGGCGGCGAGGAGACACTGCCGTACGCCGACCTGGAGGGCCCTCTGACGGACGAGCCGGGCCCGAGCCTGGTGATGGCGGCGCGACACCGCGCCCGCCTCGCCGCCGGCAGCGCTGACCACTTCACGGGCTACGGCGCCCGCCAGGTCCTGGACGCCCACCCGGCCCGCCTGGCCGACCTCCTGATGGACCGCAAACGCCGCCATCTGGTCCGCCCCGTCGCGGCGCTGGCGAAGGCGGACGGCTCGGTGCTGGTCCCCGCGCGCGTGTACGGCGCGGCGAGAAAGCTGGCCCGTACGCCGTACCGGACGGGAGTGGAGTCCCTCGCCGCCCGTCTGATGGACCGCCGCTTCGACGAACCCGGAGGTGCCGTAGGGGCGTCGCTCGCCGCCCTCACCTGGGCCAGACCGGGCCCCGCGGCCCGCTGGCTGACCGGCGAGGCCCTGGCTGAAGTATCGGTTCGCCTGCAAGCCGCGACGAGCCGCAACGGAGTGGGCCCCGGCCAACGCCCCGGCGACTACCGCGCGCGTGCCGCCCTCGCCCGCTACGCCGCGGACATCCGAGTCCTGGAACAGGCCGCCGAGATCCGCTCCCAGCGTCTGCACACCCCGTTCCTCGACAACCAGGTAGTACGCGCGTGCCGCACGCTCCCCGAGGCCCTGCGCGTCCAGCCCGGCGCCCGCGCCGCCATCCTCCGCACGGTCCTGGAGGGCGCCGGGGTCGCCGACCTCCCACCCGGCTGGGGCGCCCCGTCCCACGCCCCCGCGGCAGCGGCGGCACGCACCGGCATCCGGCTGTCGGCCGACCCCCTGATGGCCCTCTTCGGCACCCCTCTCCTCGCCCAGGCAGGCCTGGTCGAGGCCCGAGTCGTCCGCAAGGCCCTCCGTGCCGCCGCCGAAGGCGAACCGCTCCCCCTCGACGGCCTCGCCGACCTCGTCTCCCTGGAACTCTGGCTGCACCGCCTACTGGCCCGCCGAGGCACCTGCTGGACCGGCACCCCCGCCCGTCAACGGGCAGTACCAGCGGGCATCAAGCCACAGCGCGGCGCACTGGGAACGGGGATCAGCCACTCCAGCCCGTCGGGCGTCTGAGGCCACCACGCCGCCGACCGGCCTGCTGCTTCCGAGCGGACGCCTTTGGCACCGCGACCCCTCTGAACGTCCCTACACGCAGCTGAACTTCGACTCCGCCCAGTCCGCCAGCAGCAGTGTGTCGAAGGTGCTGTGCGGCTCGACCACCAGCCGGACGGTCTCGCGCCCGGCGAGGTTCACATGGACGGGTACGGCCGGGTCCCCGCCCTTGAGCGCTCCGGACCGCCACAGCCGGACGCCGTCGGCGTAGACCGAGAAGGAGAACGCGCCGAGCCCCAGGGTCGAGTCGTCGACGCCGACCATCGCGTCGTAGGCGGAGCACTCCCGGTTGAGGTCGATGGTGACGGAGGACCGGCCGTGCACGGTGACGCCGTGCGCGTACCGCTCGTCGCCGATCGGCACGCCGTACCGCTGCCACACCCAGCTGCTGCCGTGGAGCCGCATCTCGGGCGCGGTGCCGTCGCCGGTGAGGTCGTACGACAGCTGGCTCCACTGGTAGACGACCGGGGTGGGCGGGGGCGGGGGAGGAGGCGTGGGGGTGGGCGTCGGTGTCGGTGTGGGTGTCGGGGGCGGGGTCGGTTTCGGGGAGGGCGTGGGTGTCGGACTGGGCGTACGCGTGGGCGTCGGGGAAGGGGTGGGTTCGGAGGCCGGTTCGATCGCCGGCGGCCGTGGCGAGGGCTCCTTCGGCGCGGGCTCCGGTTCCGACGGCTCCGGCGGCGTGGGCGTCGGCGTCTCCTCGACGATTGGGGAGGGGACGGGGGGCTGCTTGGCGTCGGTCCTGTCGGCCGGTCTCTCGTTGCCGGCCAGCGCGAGCACGATCGCCGCCACCACACCCACGGCCACCACCCCGGCCGCGATACCGGCCTTCACCGGCGCGCCCAGCCCCTCGGAGGCCGCCGCACCGCCCCCGGAGCTCGCCCCGCCCGAGGAACCGCCGCCCGCCGCCGAGGCCGCCCCCGCGGCACCGGCCGCGCCGACCCCGGCACCCCCGGCGATGAGCCCGGCCGCCTTGGCGTACCCGGCGGCGCCGAACCAGCCGATGACCGCGACCGGCACGACTGCGGGGATACCGCCGGCGACCTCCTGGATCTGGCCCGCGGCCAGCCGGCACTTGGCGCACTGCTCCAGGTGCTTGCGCAGGCCCCGCTCGGCGCGCGTGCGCAGACTGCCGCGGGCGTAGGCGCCGAGCCGGTCGGCGTGCCGGGCGCACTCCTCGTCGCCGGCGAGGCTGGCGCTGACGTGGGCCTGGAGGTAGGCCTGCTTGAGTCCCTCACGGGCGCGGCTGGCGAGCACGCGCGTGCCGTTGGCGTCGAGTCCGAAGAGCGTGGCGACCTCGCTCGGCGACTCGTCCTCGACCTCGGTGTGCCAGAGCACGGCCTGCCAGCGCTCCGGCAGCGACCGGAAGGCCTGCATGGCCATGGACTGCTCGGCCTCGTGCATCGCCCGTACGTCGGCGCCCAGGTCGAGCGTGTCGTCGTCGGACACTTCGGAGACCCGCGCGGACTGCGCGGCGAACACCGCGAAGTCGTCGACCAGCTGCTCGCGCCGCGCCGACTTCGTCCAGTCCGCCGCGGCCCGGCGGATCGATGTGAGCAGATAGGCGCGTACGGCGTGCTCGGGGCCGGAGCCGCCGCGTACCGCCTGGAGCATGCGGGCGAAGACCTCGGCCGTCAGGTCGTCCGCGGTGTGTGCGTCGCGGCAGCAGGTGCGCGCGTACCGGCGCACCGCCTCGGCGTGGCGCCGGTACAGCTCCTCGTAGGCGGTGTCGTCACCGGAGCGCATCCGTGCGATCAGATCGGCGTCGGACGGCGGCATCTCGCGGGGCGGCGGCATCTCGCGCGGCAGTGGCAGTGTGCTGTCCTCGCGCCGGTCGCGCTGTGCCGGGACGCTGCCCTCCGCGCGCCCGTCCGGACGACCTTCCGCACGGCCCGGGATGCGGCCCTCCAGGGGGTCGGCGCCGGGTGGCAGGTCCGCCCGTCCGCCCTGACTCGGCACCTGCGGAGTCGCCGAGTCGTCGTCACCGCGTGACTCGTCCCACCCGTCTACGCTCATCGCGGAAAGCCCCCGCTGCCAGCTCTACAAGTCCCGGACACCGGGTCAGGGTGCCATATTGGCTTTTGGTCAGGACCCACCCGTACGGACATCCACTCGTCCGTGGGGACTTCCCACAGCGTAGTACTGGCCCCCGCCCGTACGGGGAAGACTCAAGCAGCGCCTGCCGGGCGGGAGTTGAGCACCGCATCGCGGCCTGCCCGGTATGTTCGGTGACGGTGTTCGAGGCGAGGGCCGGTCCAGCACCCCGCCTCGCCGTCACCCCATCGCATCACTCACCAGTCGACGGCACGGCCTCACCCGGGCCGGGTCACGCCTGAGGGCGCGACCGCAACCCCTCCAGCAGGATGTCGAGCAACCGCGCCGAGGCCGCCGCCTGCTGTGCCGCGTCCGGCAGCGAGGGCGCCGCCGTGGCGATCACCAGCAGGACGTCCGACACCGAGACGTCGGCCCGCAGCTCGCCCGCCGCGCGCGCCCGCTCCACGAGCTGGCCCACCACGTCGAGCAGCGCCGCAGCGCCCGCGTCGTCCACCGCGTCGACCGCGCCCGCCGACGACTGCTCGGGCACCAGCCGCAGCTCGCCGGTGCCCGGCTGCACCCGCTGCGGCGGCACCCGGGCCTCGTCGAGTACGACGCCGTCCTCGACCCCGACCCGCAGCACCTGCGGCGGCAGCAGCCGACCCGCGCCCGAGGCCACCGACGTGCGCAGGAAGCGCGAGAGCGCCGACCACGGCTCGTCCTCCTGGCCGAGCGCGGCACGTGCCTGGTCGGTCAGCCGGGACGTCTCCTCCTCGGCTATCCGCCGCACCAGGACGTCCTTGCTCGGGAAGCGCCGGTACACCGTGCCGACGCCGACCCGCGCGCGCCGCGCCACGTCCTCCATCGGCGCGCCGTACCCCAGCTCGCCGAAGACCTCGCGCGCCGCACGCAGCACGTGCTCCAGATTGCGCTGTGCGTCCACGCGCAGCGGCGTCGTACGCGAGGTGTCCCCGCGTCCGTTGCCCGCGGCCGCGCCGATCGGGCCGCCCACCGCCCCGCCGCCCGATGTGATGGCGGATGCGGAAGACCAACGTGAATCCTGAACATGCATAAGCGATCCCCCGGTAATGACGTCTCCCCCCGGAGACTCTCCCCGTCATTGCAAAGCCGGAGCGTCGCGGAACAAGCCCGGACAAACAGGCCCGCCCTGTGTGACTCACGGACCCGATGAGCGCATCCCCCTACACCCCGTCGACACACGAACATAGTTGAGAGGGAGTCAATTCAGAAGGGGCCGGTTCCGCGCGGAGCGCCCCTCGATCGGAGTACGAGGCGTTTACGCCCTGATTGCGCCACCTGCGATCCCCCGGCGCACACCCATTGACCTGCGGACTTTCCGCGCACTCCGGCAATTCGGCCAAACCGCGCCGCCGACGGCCTCCGGTCACACAAATTGTCGAGCCTGTGGACAAACGCAAGCGCCGGGTGCGTCATGGGATGGTGAAGGAACGTGCGCGCATTCTCGTTGTCGGCGGCGGCTACGTCGGGATGTACACGGCCCTGCGTCTCCAGCGGAGACTGAAACAGGAACTGGGCCGGGACGAAGCCGAGATCACCGTGGTCACTCCCGACCCGTACATGACCTATCAGCCGTTCCTCCCCGAAGCGGCCGCCGGCTCGATCTCCCCGCGCCATGTGGTCGTACCGCTGCGCCGCGTCCTGCCCCGGTGCCGGGTGATCATCGGCGAGGCCACCGCCATCGACCACGCCAAGCGCACGGCGACCCTGACCACCCTCGCCTCCGAGGAGGAGGGCACGGGCAGCGAACAGCTCTCCTACGACGAGCTCGTCCTCGCCCCCGGCTCCATCGCGCGCACCCTCCCCATCCCCGGCCTCGCCGACCACGCCATCGGCTTCAAGACCGTCGAGGAGGCCATCGGCCTGCGCAACCACGTCATCGAGCAGATGGACATCGCCTCCTCCACCCGCGACCCCGCGATCCGCGACGCGGCCCTCACCTTCGTCTTCGTCGGCGGCGGCTACGCGGGCGTGGAGGCGCTCGGCGAACTCGAGGACATGGCCCGCTACGCCACGCGCTACTACCACAACGTCGGCCCCGAGGACATGAAGTGGATCCTCGTCGAGGCCTCGGACCGCATCCTGCCCGAGGTCGGCGAGGACATGGGCCGCTACACCGTCACCGAACTGCGCCGCCGCAACATCGACGTACGGCTGCACACCCGCCTGGAGTCCTGCGCCGACCGCGTCGCCGTGCTCAGCGACGGCGCCCGCTTCCCGACCCGTACGGTCGTGTGGACGGCCGGCGTCAAGCCGCACCCGATCCTCGCCGCGACCGACCTGCCACTCAATGAGCGCGGCAGGCTGAGGTGCACTCCCGAACTGACGATCGAGGGCACCACGCACGCGTGGGCCGCGGGAGACGCGGCCGCCGTCCCCGACGTCACCGCGGACGAACCCGGCAAGGAGTGCGCCCCCAACGCCCAGCACGCCCTGCGCCAGGCGAAGGTCCTCGGCGACAACATCGTCCACGCCCTGCGCGGCGAACCCCTGGAGACGTACGCCCACAAGTACGCCGGTTCGGTCGCCTCCCTCGGCTTCCACCAGGGCGTCGCACAGGTCTACGGACGCAAGCTCAAGGGCTACGCTGCCTGGTTCATGCACCGCGTCTACCACCTCAGCAGGGTGCCGACCTTCAACCGCAAGGCCCGTGTCCTGGCCGAATGGACCCTCTCGGGACTCTTCAAGAGGGAGGTCGTCTCCCTCGGTTCACTCGAACATCCCCGAGCGGAGTTCGAACTCGCGGCCGGTGGAAAGCATCACCTCAAGCCGGAAGACGACCCGAAGGGGTCGTCCTGACCGGACCCAGGAACTCCACCGACGGGGCAGGCGTCTGACGGGTGTCGGCCTGCTCGGCCACACTGCCAGACTGATCCCGAACCGATCCCGACCCTGGACGGGCACCCGCCCGCCCTACGACCCACAAGGCTCTCCCCATAGTGCTGCAACCCGGGGGTGCTGGTGCCACCCCTCAGACCCCAGGCCGGGTCCGGAGCTGGCCGAAGACGACGACACGAGGCAAGGATTCGTGAACTTCACGCGCTGGAGCGCCCGGCTCCCCGGAACGCAGCGCCGCGCCGCAGCGCGGACCGAACCCGCTGCGGCGGTCACCCAGGACCGCAGAGGAGAGAGCCCGGGCGCCGTTCCCGCGGCCCGCGCCGAACACCTCACCGACGAGGCCAGACCGATCCCAGCCGTGGACGAACTCCCGGTCCGTGAGGTCCTGGACCGAGTCCCGGCCCTGGTCGCCCTGGTCCACGGCACCGACCACCGGCTGGCCTACGTCAACGACGCGTACGTGGCGGCCTTCGGCGTACGCCCCCCGGGCGAACCTGCCCGCGAGGCCCTCCCCGAACTGGCCGAACTGGGCCTGCTCCCCCTCCTCGACCAGGTCCTGCGCAGCGGCAAGCCCCGCACCCTCAAGTCCCGCAAGGCCCCCGACGGCCGCTCCTACACGTTCACCTGCACCCCCGTCGCGGAAGGCGACGGCGGCGTCCTCGTCTTCGCCACGGACGTCACCGACCACGCGGAGGCAGCCGAACGCCTCCGCGCCAGCGAACGCCGCCAACGCGAAACGGCCGTCACCCTCCAGCGCTCCCTCCTCCCCCAGGAGCTCGAAGAACCGGACGACCTGCGCATCGCCGCCACCTACCACCCCGGCGGCACGGAGGCCGCGGTCGGCGGCGACTGGTACGACGTGATCACCCTCGGCGGCGGACGCACGGCACTCGTGATCGGCGACGTCATGGGCAGAGGAGTACGAGCGGCCGCGGTGATGGGCCAGCTCCGCACGGCGGTGCGGGCCTACGCCCGCCTGGACCTCCCCCCGCACGAGGTCCTGCAACTCCTGGACGGCCTGGCGACGGAGATCGACGCCAACCAGATCGCCACCTGCGTCTACGCCGTCCACGACCCGAACGAGGGCCGCCTCGTCTACGCCTCCGCCGGCCACCTCCCCATCCTCGTCCGCGACGAGAACGGCGACGTCCAACGCGCCGACGAACCCACCGGCCCGCCCCTCGGCACCGGCGGCTGGATGCACACGTCCGGCTCGATCGCCCTGAGCCCCGGCTCCACGGCGGTCCTCTACACCGACGGCCTGGTGGAACGCCGCGACGAGGACCTGGACGAGGGCATCGCCTCCCTCGAACGAGCCCTGGCCGGCGCCACCGGCACCCCCCAGGTCGTCTGCGACCGTCTGGTCCGAAGCGCGGGCGTGACAGCGGACCACGACGACGACGTGGCGGTCCTGGTCCTCCAGCACCCCGCCCGCACCGGCCCCGACAGCGACCTCTTCCGCAACGCCGCCCTGGAACTCCTCGGCGGCATCGAGGCAGCCCCCCGCGCGCGTGCCTTCGCCTCCGGCGTCCTCACCAGCTGGCGCTTCCCGCCGGACCTCCACGACCTGGGCGTCCTGGCCGCCAGCGAACTGGTCGCCAACTCCCTCCAACACGGCACCCCACCCATGCGCCTCCGCCTCCGCCGCACCGACCGCCGCCTGATCATCGAGGTGACGGACGGCGACGACCACCTCCCCCGCCGCCGCCGAGCAGAACCAGCCGACGAGTCCGGCCGAGGCATCGCCATCGTCGCCTCCATCTCCTCGGCCTGGGGCTCCCGAAGAACCCCAGGCGGCGGCAAGGCGGTGTGGTGCGAGTTCGCACTCCCGAAGACGGCCCCTGTCGGCTGATCCAGCCCGTCCGGCGTCCGCATATTCAGCCCCTCCGGCGTTTGAGGAGCGGGGGTCCAGGGGGCGGAGCCCCTTCAGGGATGGGACGGGTAGGGGCGGCGGGGGCGAGAAACTCAGGCGTGCGCCCGAGACGACCCGGAAGCAGCCACAGCCCCCTGCGCCACCACCCGACTCTTCCCCAACCACGGCCGATCCTGCACAGCAGTCAACTCACGCCCCAACCGCACCGCGAGCCATGTGATCCCCAATGAGAACAACAGAAACGTCACCACATACGGCGCGTGCAACGCAGCCCCCATAGGCCCACCCACAGCCGGCCCCAAAGCCAACGCAAGCTGTTTCACCAGGGCAAACACAGAGTTGTACTGCCCAGCCATCCCCTCAGGCGCAAGATCCGCCACCAGGGGCGCAACCGTCGGCGACAACATCGCCTCACCCAGCCCGAACAACGCATACGTAGAGACGAAGGCCGCCGTAGCCATCTCCTGGCTCCCGTGCCCCAGCCCCGCATACCCCGCCGCAACCCACGCCACGGCCCAGATCAACCCCACAGCCGCGATCACCCGCGACCGCCTCCGCCGCTCGACGAACTTCAACACGGCGAACTGCGCCACCACGATCATCGCGGTGTTGGCAGCCAACGCGGTCCCCAGCGCAGACGTGGAAACCCCGGCAGCCTCCACCCCGTAAGCACTCAACCCCGACTCGAACTGCCCGTAGCAGGCAAAGAACAGCACGAAGCCCAGCACAGACAACTGCACCATCGCCCGGTTCCGGAGCAACTGCTTCCAGCTCCCCTTCCCCGCACCGGCCCCCGGTGCGCCACCGATCCGAGGCGCACTCGGCATCCGCACCGTCGCCATCACCACCACGAGCAGCAGGAACATCGCCGCCTCGATGGCGAAGAGCAGAGTGAACGACGAAACGCTGGTCGCGTCGACGAGATGCCCACCGATCAGCCCACCGACCCCCAGCCCCAGGTTCTGCAGAAAGAACTGCATCGCGAACGCCCGCGACCGGGTCTCCGCAGTGGAGCAGTCCACGATCATCGTCGCGAGCGCCGGCTGCATGACGGCCTGCCCCGCCCCGAGCGCGGCCGCCGACAGCAGCACGGCCGCCGCACTCCCCGCGAGCCCCAGGCTCAGCGCCCCGAGAGCGGCAGTGACCAGGGCGGCGAGCAACACCGGCAGTGGGCCCCGCCGGACGATGGCCCGCCCGGCGAACGGCAGTACGACCAGCGCCGCCACGGCGAAGACGGCGAGGACGAGCCCCGCCGTCATGGCCCCAAGCCCCCGCACCTGCGCCACATAGACGTACAGGTAGGGGACGGTGAAGCCGAGCCCGAACGCGCTGAGTGCGTTGCCCACGTGGATCCGGCGCATCGCTGCGCCCATCGCCCTGGTCACGTTCACCTCTCTCGATGTAGGTCTGAAGACTTCAAAGCTAAAGTTCGAAGCTAAACACTACACAGAGAAGGACTTCAACGCCAAGCAAGCCCATGCCATACTCGGCCCATGGGCGACACCCACGGCATCAGCGAACCGACCCTCGAGGAACAGATCGCCGCGTACCAGCGCGAGTTCCAGGACCTCGACCCCCAGGTGGAGAAGGTCGTCTCCGCACTGTCCCGCCTGAACCGCCGTATGAACGTCGCCTACGGCCGCCAGACCGCCGCGCTCGGCATCAGCAACGCCGAGTGGGAGGTCCTCAAGGCCTTGGTCCTCTCCGGCGCCCCGTACCGGATGGGCCCCAGCGACCTCGCCAAGCGCCTCGGCCTCACCCCGGCCGCCATGACCCACCGGATCGACCGCATGGTCGCCGAGGGCCTGGTCACCCGGGAGCGTGACGAGTCCAACCGCGTCCGTGTCATCGTCGAGCTCACCGGCGAGGGCAGGGGGAAGTGGCTGGAGGCGATGCGGCTCGCGTCGGTCTTCGAGGAGGACCTGCTCCAGGACCTCTCGGCGGAGGAGCGCACCACCCTGGGCGAGGTCCTCACCCGTCTGCTCCGCAGGGTGGAGCACGCCCAGCCGGACGCCGGCGGACGCCTCAGCGACCTGGACTGACACGGGGCCCGGCATCGCCGGAAAAGATCTTGACAGGGGGTGCTTGACAGCCCCCGACCCGATCCGTAAGGTTCTCCGGGTTGCCGCCGAGCCGTAACGGTTCTGCGACAGCACCTCCCGCCGCGAAAGCGGCAACCCAAACCATCAGCACGGTCTCCCTGCGGGGTTGATTTCGGCGTGCCCGAATTCAATTCGAATTGGGACTCGGCAGCCCGATTGGGAATCGCCGAGAGGATCCGCTAAGGTTTGAGACGTCGGAACGGCCCAACGGCCGCGAAGACAAGCCCCGCTGACTGGGGGTCAGGCC
>CBFGZZ010000243.1:0-13424 GCA_965653385.1 uncultured Streptomyces sp.
GGCCCGCACCACCCTGGGCAAGGCCCGCCCCGGCGGTGGGGCCCGCCTGGGAGAGCTGCTCGGCCGGGAGCGCGCTGGTGACGGTGCCCAGCGCCGCGCCCGCGGCGTCCGGGGAGACCGGCGCGGCGTTCGCGGCACCCGCGCCCGCGGCGGCGAAGGCGGCACCGAGGGCGGCGACACCGAGGGTCTTGGCAGCAGACTGCTTCATGAAAGTAAGTCCTCGAAATTCGTTACGGGGTTGTGAGCGGTTCTCGACCGTAAACACGCCCTGCCCGCCGCCGCAAACATCGAAATGCGGACGGATTGTGAATGGCGTCCGCATTCCGTGTGCGCGAGGGATCCCCGGTCACTCCTCCTCGGCCTCAGAACCGCTGGTAGAGGTGGTCTGCCGGAACAGCCATTCGGACTTGAGTTCGGCATATCCGGGCTTGATCACGTCATTGATCATCGCCAGTCGTTCATCGAAAGGAATGAACGATGATTTCATCGCATTGACGGAGAACCACTGCATGTCGTCGAGCGTGTAACCGAATGCGTCGACAAGATGCTCGAATTCCCGGCTCATGCTGGTGTGGGACATGAGGCGGTTGTCGGTGTTCACGGTGGCCCGGAAGTGCAGCCGGCGCAGCAGCCCGATGGGGTGGTCCGCGTAGGACTCGGCGGCGCCCGTCTGGAGGTTGGAGCTGGGGCACAGCTCCAGCGGGATGCGCTTGTCCCGTACGTACGAGGCGAGCCGGCCGAGCTTCACCGATCCGTCGGCGTGCACCTGGATGTCGTCGATGATGCGCACCCCGTGTCCGAGCCGGTCGGCGCCGCACCACTGGAGGGCCTGCCAGATCGACGGCAGGCCGAACGCCTCGCCCGCGTGGATGGTGAAGTGGTTGTTCTCCCGCTTGAGGTACTCGAAGGCGTCCAGATGCCGGGTCGGCGGGTGACCGGCCTCGGCGCCCGCGATGTCGAAGCCGACGACGCCCAGGTCGCGATAGCGGTTGGCGAGTTCGGCGATCTCCAGCGCGCGGGCCGCGTGCCGCATCGCGGTGAGCAGCGCGCCGACGCGGATGCGGTGGCCGTTCTCCCGCGCGATCCGCTCGCCCTCGCGGAAGCCCTCGTTGACGGCCTCGACGACCTCTTCGAGGCTGAGCCCGCCCTCGAGGTGCTGCTCGGGCGCGTACCGCACCTCGGCGTAGACGACGCCGTCCTCGGCGAGGTCCTCGGCGCACTCGCGCGCGACCCGGACCAGGGCGTCGCGGGTCTGCATCACGCCGACGGTGTGCGAGAAGGTCTCCAGGTACCGCTCCAGCGAGCCGGAGTCGGCCGCCTCGTGGAACCAGACGCCGAGCTTGTCCGGGTCGGTCTCGGGGAGTTGGGAGTAGCCCGACGCGCGGGCGAGATCGACGATCGTGCCGGGGCGGAGCCCGCCGTCGAGATGGTCGTGCAGCAGAACCTTCGGCGCCCGGCGGATCTGGTCCGAGCTCGGGATGTTCGCCTTCTGGGCAGTCTGGCTCGTCATTTCCGCACTCTAACGCCTACGCGCGTAGAGAGCGCTTCATCGCTCGTCCGCCGCTCGGGGCCCGTCGCCCGTCCGTCCCCCCGGTCCGTCGGCTCTTTCGCCGCTCGCCTCGTTTTTCCGCTTTACACATCCGTCGATACGTAACGGTGACCCCACGGACGGGTGGCGTACACCCTCGCTTCTGACACTGTTCTGTCATGGCACAGCAAGCGACGCCGGTGCGCAGGGTCCGGCTGGGCAAGGCGATCGGGCCGGAGCCGACGGCGGTGAGCGGGGTGGTCCTCCTGCTCCCCGCAGGTGACGAAGTGTCACATCGCAAGCCGACGGCGTTGTTGGCGCCCTCCTACCTGCGGACCCTGGGGCGCCGGCTGACGCGCGCCGGGCGCGGGGAGGGGCTCGCCACGCATGTCGTCCACTACCGGTTCCGTGGGTGGAACGGCAGCGACGCGAACCAGGTGAGCGACGCGTTGTGGGCCGCCGACGAGGTCGTACGGCGCTATGGGGACGTTCCCGTGTGCCTGGCCGGGGTCGACATGGGCGGCCGGGCGGCCCTGCGGGCCGGGGGGCACGAGGCCGTCAACTCCGTGCTGGCGATCGCGCCTTGGCTGCCGGAGGAGGACGTGGCCGCGTCGCCCGAACCGGTGAAGCAGCTCGGGGGGCGGCGGGTGATGATCGTGCACGGCACGAACGACGAGCGGACCGATCCCGAACTGTCGTTCCGGCTGGCTGCGCGGGCGAAGAAGGCGAACCGGGACGTGTGCCGGTTCGAAGTGCACTCCGATCGGCACGGGTTGCAGCAGCACCGGGACGAAGTCCTGGCCCTGGCCGAGGACTTCGTGATGGGGGTGTTGTTCGGGAGGGTGTTCTCGCGGCCTGTCGTCGACGCGTTTGCGGCTCCGCCGCCGCTGGGGCTGCGGATGCCGTTGGCCGCGGGGTTCGGTAAGTCGTTGCGACGGTAGCGTCGTTGAGGTGTGGGGTTCGTCGGCGGGTGCGGGTGCTTCGTGGCTGGTCGCGCCCACGCGGCGGAGCCGCATATCGATACAGCCCCACGCCCCTTCAGGGCAGAAGACTTCCCCTTCTTGAGAGCAAGAACTTCTTGAAGGCGGCCACGGGGGGTGTGTCCGGGCGGTCGGCCATCCAGGCGACGCCGATCTCGCGTGCCGCCCGTGGTGCCGTGACCGTCAGTTCCATGACCCCCGGGCGGGGCACCGCGGGTGGAGGCAGGAGGGCCACTCCCAGGCCTGCCGCCACCAGCCCCCTCAGCGTCTCCGCCTCCTCGCCCTCGAAGGCGATGCGGGGCTTGAAGCCTGCTTCCTGGCAGAGGTCGTCGGTGATCCGGCGAAGGCCGTAGCCGGGTTCCAGGGTTACGAAGATCTCGTCGGAGGCCTCCGCCAGACGGACGCGTTTACGGGCGGCCAGGCGGTGGTCGGCGGGGACGACCAGGCGGAGTTTCTGTTCGTCGAGGCGGCGGGCGACCAGGTCGGGGGCGTCCGGGACGGGGGACGTCAGGCAGAGGTCGAGCTCGCCCGCGCGCAGGCGTTCGAGCATGGCCTCGCCGTAGTTCTGGACCAGGCTGAAGCGGACGCGGGGGTGGTCGGCGCGGAAGGCGTGCAGGAGGCCCGGGACCGTTTCGGCGCCCATGGTGTGCAGGAAGCCGAAGGCGACCTTGCCGGTGGCCGGGTCGGCGTCGGCGCGGACCTCGTCGGCGGCGCGCGCGATCTCGGCGAGGGCGCGTTCGACCGAGGTGAGGAAGGTGCGGCCGGCGGGGGTCAGGGAGACCGTACGGCCGTGGCGGGCGAACAGGTCGACGCCCAGGTCCTGTTCCAGACGGGCCATGGCCCGCGACAGCGTGGACTGCGGGACCTGCAGCTCCTGGGCGGCCCGGGTGACGTGCTCGGTGCGGGCCACGCCGGCGAAGTGGGCGAGGCGCGGGGCGAGCAACATCGTCATGTCTTCTGTGTCACTGGACGGTGACAGTCGAGGCTGTGAGCTGTACTGATGCGCCATGGGAACGATTATGGCCAATCCATGCATTGGACGGATCAGTGGGGGCGTACGTAGCTTCGAAGCATGTCTCCCGCCAGTACCGGGGCGTCCACCACCGTGGGCGCCGCACCCGTAGTCCCCGTCGTCGACTCCCGTATGGCCCCGGGCGGCCCCGGCTACCGCCGGATGAGCTTCGCCCTCTTCCTCGCCGGTGTCGCGACCTTCGCGCTTCTCTACTCCACACAGGCCCTTCTGCCGCTGATCTCCGGCGATCTCGGGGTGGCGGCGAGCGAGGCGAGCTGGACGGTGGCGGCCGCGACGGGCGGACTGGCGCTGTTCGTCCTGCCCATGAGCGCGCTGTCGGAGCGGTTCGGACGCCGTACGGTCATGACGGCCTCGCTGGCCGTCGCGGTGATCGTCGGCCTGCTGGTCCCCCTCGCCCCCAACCTGACCGCCCTGGTCGTGCTGCGAGCCGTACAAGGTGCCGCGCTGGCCGGTCTGCCGGCGTCGGCGACGGCGTACCTCGCCGAGGAGGTCCGGCCGAAGGCGCTGGTCACGGCGATCGGCCTGTTCGTCGCCGGCAACAGCGTCGGCGGTATGAGCGGCCGGGTCATCACCGGCTGGGTCGCGCAGGAATGGGGCTGGCGGGTCGCCCTCGGTGTCATCGGCGTGATCGCGGTCGCCTGCGCCGTCGCCTTCCGGCTGCTGCTCCCCGCGCCACGCCACTTCAAGCCGGGCTCGCTGCGGCCGCGGGTGCTCGCACGTACGGTCCGTGACCACCTCGGCGACCCGCTGCTGTGCCGGCTGTACGCCATCGGCGCCCTGTTCATGACGGTCTTCGGCGGCGTGTACACCGTGATCGGCTACCGCCTGACGCAGGCGCCGTTCTCGCTGCCGCAGGGCATCGTCGGCTCGATCTTCCTGGTGTACCTGGTCGGTACGGTGTCGGCGTCGACGGCCGGGCGGCTGGTGGGCCGCCTGGGCCGGCGGGGCGCGCTGTACGCGGCGGGCGCCACGACGGCCGCGGGGCTGCTGCTCTCCCTGGCGGGGTCCCTGCCGCTGGTCCTGCTCGGTCTGGTCCTCATCACCGGCGGCTTCTTCGCCGGGCACGCGGTGGCGTCCTCGGCGGTCAGCAAGACGGCCACGCGGGGGCGCGCCCAGGCCTCGGCGCTGTACCAGTCCGCCTACTACATCGGCTCCAGCGCGGGCAGCACGGTCGGTGCCGTCGCCTTCCACGCGGGCGGCTGGGCCGGGACCGTCGGGGTGGGACTGCTGGCGGTGCTCGGTGTCGTGACGATCACGGTGTTCGGGACGCGGGCCGCTCGGGTGGCGCGTCGGGAGCTGGCTGCGGCTGCCTGAGCCGGTCGTGCGTGCGCCCCGCCGGGGGGAGGCGGGGCGCACTGGTTTTCTGGTGGGTTACCAGGCTGCGCGTGTCTTCGCCTTGTCCTCCGAGGGCAGCAGGATCCAGAGGGCTATGTAGAGGAGAAACTGCGGGCCCGGGAGCAGGCAGGAGATCAGGAAGATCACGCGCATCGTCGTCGCGGAGGTGCCGAAGCGCCGTGCCAGCGCGGCGCACACTCCGCCGATCATGCGGCCCTGGGTGGGTCGGGTGAGCGCGGTCATGGTGCGGCTCCTTCGCGAGCGTCGGTCTGAGGCTCCTTGCGGGGCCTCGTGAGGAGGTTCCTCAACTGACATCAACGCTACGGCGACGAACCGGGCAAAGCGTCACTCTACGGAGCTATCCCGACCCTGGGAATCGTCGGGGTCCGACCCTGAGAGGGCTCCTCCTGCGGGACGGTCGCCCGGTGGGCGCGATCGGACCTGCGGCGGAGCCAGGCCCGGGCGGCCGGGACGATCGTGGCGTGGGCGAGGCCCACGCCGACCGTGTTCAGCAGCAGTGAGTCGACGTCGACCATCTGGCCGGGTACGCCCGTCTGGAGCAGTTCGATGGCCAGGGAGATCAGGGCACCGGCGGCGACCGTGCGGACCAGGGAGCCGAGAGGGGAGGCGTCGGCCCTGCCGTGGGCCATCGGGATCAGCACGCCCAGCGGTGCGAGAAGCGCCAGGCCCTCGATGATGCGGCGGGCCGCCTCCTGCCAGCCGAGGGCCAGGTCGGCTCTGATGCCGGCGAAGGGTTGCAGGTTGGCGGGCATCACCCAGGGGACGTCCAGGGGGCGCAGCGTGAGCCAGGCGACGAACGCGAGGTGCGCGGCCAGGAGGACACCCCCAGTCGCACGGATGCGGATCACGGCGCTGCCGCCGATGGAGCCTTGACGCTGCACGCCTCCCTAGACGCGTGGGGCGGGGGGATCGGTTCCGGGGATGCCCGCGGGTGCCTCCGGCGGTCGGGCGGGAGTGCCTGCGGCGGCCCCTTGTGGTGGGTGGGGGTTCGCGTAACGCCTGGGCGTGCGTTGTGGGTCGGGGCCGTGGGGGTGCGGGGGTGTCAGGTGTCCGATACGTCTGTGGACGGGGGCTCGTTGGTGCCTGGTCTGGTGCGGACCTCGTCCGTGCACTCGTAGCGGCGTGGGGGAGTGGTGGTGGGGCCGCCCAGGATGACCGAGCCGTCGCCCTCCGCGGCTGTGGAGTCGGAGAAGGTGCAGACGATCTGGGCCAAAGCGTATGAGGTGAGGTTGTCGGGGGCTGTGCTCAGGTGGAGGGTCTCGTCGGGGTCGCCCGGGCGGGGGCCGGTCACGCCCATGGCGCCTCGGACGTCCGTGGTGTAGCCGGCCTCCTTCTCGGCTGTCGAGGGGGTTGCCTCCAGCTCGTCGAGGAGGCCCTGGGCCAGCAGGACGCGGCGGGCCGAGTCCGCGGTGCCGTCGGGGACGCGTACGGTGCGGTCGACCGCCACCAGTTGGGAGCCGCACAGGAGGAACACCTGGACCGGGAGGCCGCGCGCCGCCTGCGTCGACACGTTCGGTTCGGAGAGCGAGCAGTGCACGCGTGAGGGGGCGGGGCCGAAGTTGGTGGGGACCTCCGTGGACCGTATGCCGCATCCGGTCAGCAGGGCGGCGCCTGTCACGGAGAGCGCCAGCAGGTGGCGTACGTTCATCAGGCGTCCCCCTTCTTCTCGCCCTGGCCGTTGGTCTGTTCCGCCAGTTCCGAGGCGTCCCGGGGCAGGCGCAGGGTGAACACCGCGCCGCCCTCGGGGGAGTTGGCGGCGGTGATCTCGCCGCCGTGGATGTGGGCGTTCTCCAGGGCGATGGACAGGCCGAGGCCGCTGCCCTCGGAGCGGGGGCGGGAGGCGCTGGCCTTGTAGAAGCGGTCGAAGACGTGCGGGAGGACGTCCTCGGGGATGCCCGGGCCGTGGTCCTGGACCTGGATCACCAGTGCGTCCTCCGCTTCCCGGACCGAGACGCGGACCGGGGAGCCGCCGTGCTTGAGGGCGTTGCCGATGAGGTTGGCCAGGATGACGTCGAGGCGGCGGGGGTCCAGGCGGGCCATGATGCCGCGCTCGGCGTCGAGGTCCACCGCGTCCAGCCAGGCTCGGGCGTCGATGCAGGCCGTGATCTGGTCGGCGATGTCGACGTGGTCGAGGACCAGGCGTGCGGTGCCCGCGTCGAAACGGGTGACCTCCATCAGGTTCTCGACCAGGTCGTTGAGGCGGCGGGTCTCGCTGACGACGAGGCGTACGGCGGGTTCGATCATGGGGTCCATGGATCCGGAGTCCGCCTCCAGCTCCTCCTCCAGGACCTCGGTGACGGCCGTGATCGCGGTCAGGGGCGTGCGCAGTTCGTGGGACATGTCGGCCACGAAGCGCCGTGACGCCTCGTCACGCGAGGCCATGTCCGCGACCCGCTTCTCCAGCGCCTCGGCGGCGTTGTTGAAGGTCCGGGAGAGGTCGGCGAGTTCGTCCGTGCCGGAGACTCTCAGGCGGGTGTCCAGCTTGCCCTCGCCCAGGCGGCGGGCGGCGACGCCGAGCCGCTGCACCGGCTTCAGTACGGTCGTGGCGGCCGCCTGAGCCAGTAGTGCGGAGCCGATCAGGGCGAGGCCCGTGGCGATACCGAGGGACCAGGCCAGCGAGTTGAGGTCCTTGGCCTCCTGCTCCAGGGACTTCATCATGTAGCCGGTCGGACCGCCGCCGATCACCTTCGTACCGGCGATCAGATACGGCGTGTCGTCCTCCACGATCCGCTGCCAGTACAGGTGGTACTCGGCCTTGTTGGAGGAGTTGAGCTCCTGTTTCTCGTTCACGGCCGCGCGCAGGGACTCGGGCACGTCCGCGAGGGTGAAGCCGTCCAGGCCGCCGGAACTGCCGTAGGCGGGCTTGCCCTCGGCGTCCTGGGCGACGAGCAGGACGCTGAAGCGCTGGCTGCTGTTGGCCATCTGACCGGCCGTGTGCTGGAGCTCGTCCTGCGTCGGCTCCGTGGGCAGCAGGCCCGCACGGTTCTGCATCTCCTGCTCGAAGTCGCGCAGCACCGCGTCCTGGGTACGGGTGAGGACCGCCTCGCGGTTGAGCCAGTACGCGATGCCCGACGCGGACACGGCAGCCGTCAGCGCGACCAGACCGAAAACCACTACCAGCCGCAGTCGCAGGCTGGTGAAACGCAGCCTCGACCACACTCCCTTGCGAGCCGCGCCCCAGCCGCGGAAACCCCCTTGCGCCTTGGTCACTGAGGCGCGTCCAGGCGGTAGCCGACACCACGGACCGTACGGATCAGAGTGGGGGAGGACGGGACGTCCTCGACCTTGGCGCGCAGGCGCTGCACACAGGCGTCGACCAGGCGTGAGTCTCCCAGGTAGTCGTGCTCCCAGACCAGACGCAGGAGCTGCTGGCGGGACAGGGCCTGGCCCGGCCGGCGGCTCAGTTCCAGCAGCAGACGCAGCTCGGTCGGGGTGAGCTGGAGGTCCTCGCCGTTCTTCGTCACGGTCATCGCCGCGCGGTCGATGACCAGGCTGCCGAAGCTCGCCGCGTCGTTCGACTCGCGTTCCCCGCGTCGCAGCACGGCCCGGATCCGGGCGTCGAGGACCCGCCCCTGCACGGGTTTGACGACGTAGTCGTCCGCGCCGGACTCCAGTCCGACCACGACGTCGATGTCGTCGCTGCGCGCGGTCAGCAGGATGATCGGCAGCTGGTCGGTGCGCCGGATGCGCCGGCACACCTCGAAGCCGTCGATGCCGGGCAGCATCACGTCCAGCACGATCAGGTCCGGCCGCTGCTCGCGCAGCAGTTTCAGACCGTCCTCGCCGGTGGCAGCGGTGGCCACCCGGTGTCCCTGGCGCGTCAGTGAGAGCTCCAGGGCCGTACGGATGGCGTCGTCGTCCTCGATCAGCAACAGGGAAGGCACGGGGGTCATTCTGGCCCATGCGGGGCGGTCTTTCGACACCTGTACGAGCTGTACGGCTACGCGCACGTAGCGCTCATGACTGTGCCCGGGCTGTCGTGCGCCTGGGGGCCGGCTCTGACGCCGGCCCCTGTGACAGGTCTGTGACAGTCGGCGGACACGGCCATGAAGGTGCCCGGGCAAGCTTTTCGGCACAAGCAAGACAGCAAGTCGCACCACAGCATCACCACAGCAAGACGAACGAGCAGAACACCGGAAGTCCACGACGGGGGGCGCGAGATGAACACGCTGCACGGCACCAGCAACAGCGCAGTGATCACGCGTCTGCACGACGTGAACGGGGGCCGGGGTTCGGAGAAGTCCGGTGCCGTGAGCGGGCGGGGGTGCGCTCGCGGCGCCGGGCGTCAGCACACCGCGTACATGACGGTGGTTGACGGTTTCACGGGGGAGCCCGCGACGGTAGCCGCTATGGGTACGGTCGGAGGAGCCGCGTACAGGGAGGACTCGGGGGAGCGGCGTCGCTCGCTGTCGGAGGCGGAGTTCACCGCCTACGTCCAGGAGCGCCGCGCCTCCCTGTACGCAACCGCCTACCACCTGACCGGTGACCGTTTCGAGGCCGAGGACCTGCTGCAGAGCGCGCTGTTCTCGACGTACCGGGCCTGGGACCGGATCAGCGACAAGGCCGCGGTCGGGGGCTACCTGCGGCGGACGATGACGAACCTGCACATCAGCGCGTGGCGCCGCCGCAAGCTGAACGAATACCCGACCGAGGAGCTGCCGGAGACGCCCGGCGACACGGACGCGATGCGCGGCACCGAGCTGCGCGCGGTCCTGTGGCAGGCGCTCGCCCGGCTCCCCGAACTCCAGCGCACGATGCTGGTCCTGAGGTACTACGAGGGCCGCACCGACCCGGAGATCGCGGAGATCCTCGACATCAGTGTCGGCACGGTGAAGTCCAGCATCTGGCGCTCGCTCCGCCGGCTGCGCGAGGACGAGGTCCTCAGCTTCGGCCGTGACGAGGAGGACGCCTTCGGGGAGCTCGTCGCCTGAAGGTACGGGGGGACCGCATCCGGGGGGATGCAGCGGGGGAGCGGTGAGAAGTGGGGGGACCCACGGGGGCTGGGGGGCTCACGGGGGACCAACGGGGGAAAACGGGGGGTGCTCCACCACGGGGGAAGCGGTGGAGCACAACGACAGCGGGGCTGGAGGGCCGGGGGGTCCGTCCAGTCCCGCTTCGCTGTGTGCTCAGCGGACCTCATGAGGGTCGCTCCGGCGGGCGTGTCGCCCGCGACGTCCAGGTAGCCGCGGCTGTCGTGGGTCACCAGGTACGCACACGATGCCCCGGCGGCACCGACCACGACGCGGCAGGCGCCTTCTTCGTTCAGCCGGCCGGCGTCGCCGCCGGACGGCGGCCCGCCGCGGCCGCGGTGAGGCGGCCGAGGGCCTCGTCGCGGTCGCAGGCGTAGGCGCCCAGGGAGGTCTGGTGGGCGATGATCGACTGCTCCAGGCGCATCAGGCGCCAGCCGCGGCGCAGCAGGAAGGGCACCGACTTGCGGCCCTCCTTCAGATCGCGCAGGAACCGGCGGCGGAAGGTCGTCACCGGGCCCCGGCTCAGACACAGCGCGTCGGCCAGCACACCGAGCTCCCGGCAGCGCGTCACGATCTCGGCGGCGAAGATGCCCTCCGCGATGAACACCGGCGTACGCCCGATCTCGACGGTCTCCTCGCCGGTACGGGCGCTGAGCGAGATGTCGTACAGCGGCACGTTCGTACGGCCCGTGCGGCACAGCTCCGCGATGGCCGCCACGGCCGTGTCGGCGTCCCACGAGTCCGGGTGGTCCCAGTCGATGTCGGCGCTCCCGGGGACCTGCGGCAGGGTCGGGTCGCCGGCCTCTTTGTAGAAGTCGTCGAGCCGCAGCACCGGAAGCCCGGAACGGGCGGCGAGAAGGGACTTGCCGGAGCCGGAAGGGCCGCAGAGCAGCACGACTCGCGTCGGTATGGACGGATGGGAACTCACGGGACACCAGTCTGAGGCATGGTCCGGCCCGGGAACGACCCGGCGGACGGAGATTGAAGCGCGCGTCACACTCTGCCGAACGAGTGCAGAGGAAGAGGGCCGTGGCTCCTCCGGACGGAGAGGAGGCACGGCCCTCTGGTTTGGGGTGGGGTCAGTAGGACGAGCCCGAGGCGCCCAGGGAACCCGTCGGGTGCCAGACCGTCTTGGTCTCCAGAAAGGCCGTCATGCGGTCGAGGCCGGGGGTGGCCGCCCAGTCGTCCACAGGCTGTGGACGCAGGGCTCGCTTGAGGTTGTCCGCCGCGGCGATCTCCAGCTCCTTGGCCAGGATGTCGTCGGCGCCCGCGAGGTCGATCGCGTTGACGTCCTGGTGCGCGGCCAGTGGCGTCGCGATCTCCGCCGTACGGCCGGAGAGGACGTTGACCACGCCGCCGGGCAGGTCGGAGGTGGCCAGGACCTCGCCGAGGGAGAGTGCGGGGAGAGGGGACTTCTCGGAGGCGATGACGATCGCCGTGTTGCCCGTGGCGATCACCGGCGCGACCACCGAGACCAGGCCCAGGAAGGACGACTCCTGCGGCGCGACGACCGCGACCACACCCGTCGGCTCGGGGGAGGACAGGTTGAAGAACGGGCCCGCGACCGGGTTTCCGCCGCCGACCACCTGGGCGATCTTGTCGGTCCAGCCCGCGTACCAGACCCAGCGGTCGATCGCCGCGTCGACCTGCGCGGCCGCCTTCGACTTCGACAGGCCCTCCGCGTCGGCCACTTCACGGACGTACTGGTCGCGGCGGCCTTCCAACATCTCGGCGATGCGGTAGAGGATCTGGCCGCGGTTGTAGGCGGTCGCCCCGGACCAGGCGCCGAACGCCTTGCGCGCGGCGACCACCGCGTCACGGGCGTCCTTGCGGGACGACAGGGGTACGTTCGCCAGCCAGTCGCCCTTCGAGTCCGTCACCTCGTACACCCGGCCACTCTCGGAACGCGGGAACTTCCCGCCGACGTACAGCTTGTAGGTCTTGAAGACGGAGAGCCGCTCGGCGCGCTCGGTCTTGTCGTTCTTGTCAGACATCGAGGTACGCCTCCAGGCCGTGGCGGCCGCCCTCGCGGCCGAAGCCCGACTCCTTGTAGCCGCCGAACGGCGAGGTCGGGTCGAACTTGTTGAACGTGTTGGACCAGACGACACCGGCGCGGAGCTTGTTCGCGACGGCCAGGATCCGGGAGCCCTTCTCGGTCCAGATGCCGGCCGACAGGCCGTACGGCGTGTTGTTGGCCTTGGCGACCGCCTCGTCCGGCGTACGGAAGGTCAGGACCGACAGCACCGGGCCGAAGATCTCGTCGCGGGCGACGGTGTGCGCCTGGGTGACGTTCGTGAAGAGCGTCGGCGCGAACCAGTAGCCGCTCTCGGGCAGTTCGCAGGCCGGCGACCAGCGCTCGGCGCCCTCCGCCTCGCCCTGCTCGACGAGCGAGGTGATACGGGTGAGCTGCTCCTCGGAGTTGATCGCGCCGATGTCGGTGTTCTTGTCCAGCGGGTCGCCGAGACGGAGGGTCGACAGGCGGCGCTTCAGGGAGTCCAGCAGCTCGTCCTGGATCGACTCCTGGACGAGAAGGCGGCTGCCGGCGCAGCAGACCTGGCCCTGGTTGAAGAAGATCCCGTTGACGATGCCCTCGACGGCCTGGTCGATCGGGGCGTCGTCGAAGACGATGTTGGCGCCCTTGCCGCCCAGCTCCAGAGTGACCTTCTTGCGGGTGCCCGCGACGGTCCGCGCGATCTCCTTGCCGACGGCCGTGGAGCCGGTGAACGCGACCTTGTTCACGTCGGGGTGCGCGACGACCGCGGCGCCCGCGTCGCCGTAGCCGGGGAGGATGTTGACGACGCCCTTGGGCAGGCCCGCCTGACGGCAGATGTCCGCGAAGAACAGGGCGGACAGGGGGGTCGTCTCGGCGGGCTTGAGCACCACCGTGTTGCCGGTGGCGAGCGCCGGGGCGATCTTCCAGGCCAGCATCAGCAGCGGGAAGTTCCAGGGGATGACCTGGCCGGCGACGCCGAGCGGGCGGGGGTCGGTGCCGAAGCCCGCGTGGTCGAGCTTGTCGGCCCAGCCCGCGTAGTAGAAGAAGTGCGCGGCGACCAGGGGGAGGTCGGCGTCGCGGGTCTCCTTGATCGGCTTGCCGTTGTCCAGGGTTTCGAGGACGGCCAGCTCGCGCGAGCGCTCCTGGATGATCCGCGCGATGCGGAACAGGTACTTGGCGCGCTCGGCGCCGGGCAGCGCCGACCACTTCACGAAGGCCTTGCGCGCGGCCTTCACGGCGCGGTCCACGTCCGCCTCGCCGGCCTGGGCGATCTCGGCGAGGACCTCCTCGGTGGACGGGGAGACGGTCTTGAAGACCTTGCCGTCCGCCGCCTCCACGAACTCGCCGTCGATGAACAGGCCGTACGACGGCGCGATGTCGACGATCGAGCGGGACTCGGGGGCCGGTGCGTATTCGAATACCGATGCCATGGTGATCAGTCCACCGTCACGTAGTCGGGGCCGGAGTAGCGGCCGGTGGCCAGCTTCTGACGCTGCATCAGCAGGTCGTTCAGGAGCGAGGAGGCGCCGAAGCGGAACCAGTGGTTGTCCAGCCAGTCCTCGCC